>NZ_JBXAFB010000017.1:0-71223 GCF_058792595.1 Cytobacillus sp. MT66 | reverse complement strand
ATTAAAGACATAACAAAACCCGAATAACGTCCCTTTTTTAAGGGTGTCCATTATTCGGGTTATAGTTCACAGGCACCTTGTCCTTCGGCCGGACAGAGTGCCTGTCCCCCTGTCCGGCTCACCTATGTTTACAAAAATGAATATCTTATTGCTGATACGATTTTAACTAAGGAGGGTATACATGGGATATTTTGTGACTGTAGATACGGGTGTGAATTTATATGTAGAAGATATTAACCCGGGTGGAAATAAGACCATAGTGTTTTTACATGGCTGGCCGTTAAGTCATCAACAGTTTGAGTATCAGTTTAATGTTCTCCCTGCAATGGGATACCGCTGTATCGGAATTGACTGGAGAGGTTTCGGAAAGTCGGATAAACCGATGAGCGGCTATACTTATAACAGACTTGCGGATGATATCCGCACATTAGTTGGTGCGCTTCAGTTAAATAATTTTATTCTGGTAGGCCATTCAACCGGTGGGGCTATTGCCATTCGATATATGTCTCGTCACAACGGTTTTGGGGTATCAAAGCTAGTCCTTGTTGATGCAGCCGCTCCGATTGGATTTACCAAAGAAACAGCTAATAATTTTCTCGAAGAAGCCTTATCTGATCGCCCAAAAATGATGCAGCATGTAACAGATGGATTTTTCTTTCAATATATAACGAAACCATTCTCTGACTGGTTTTTGCAAATGGGATTACAAGCAGCAAGTTGGTCAACAGTTGCCATTATCATGACATTAAGAGATGAGACGCTGCATACGGATCTTTCAAAAATTAATGTTCCTACATTAATCATTCATGGCATTCACGACAAAGTGATTCCTTTTGCACAAGCTCACGAGCTAAACCAACAAATAAGAAATTCCCAATTAGTCCCGTTTCACTATAGTGGCCACGGCCCTTTCTGGGAAGAGCGTGATCAATTTAACCAGCTATTAACACAATTTATTTAGGCGGAATGTGCGTTAATCGAACCAGGGTTAACGCTTTTTATTTGGAGTTCTAAAACAAACTTGGCAGGTTTGTGGACAATATTTCATATTATTAAATAGAAATGCTGGGATTCAAGATTTCACTTAAGTAGGAGTAAGATTGTTTTAATATGTGAAAGGAGCGGGTTGATCATGAATTTTAATATAAAAGAGGGGCTTGAAATCCTGGAACGCACGCCACAAACATTGGAATATTTTTTAGCCTGGTTATCTGAAGAATGGATGAAAAGTAATGAAGGTGAAGGAACGTGGAATGCCTCTGAAGTAATAGACCATCTGATAGAATGCGAGAAAGTTAATTGGGTGCCTAGGTTAGAAACCATTCTTCAAGAAGGTGAGAATAAACCTTTTCCGCCGTTTGACCGATATTCTCATTTAAATAAAAAGACTAGTGAATCAGTTGAACAGAAGCTTCTTGAGTTTAAAAAAGTTAGAACACATAACATAGACAAATTAAAGGATCAAATAAAACCCGAATTGCACTTTGAATTGACAGGTTCACATCCGGAATTTGGTTCAGTAAAGCTTAGGGAATTACTTGCAGCATGGGTTGTTCATGACTTAACACATATATCCCAAATCGTCCGGGTTATGGCAAATAGATACAGAGAAGACGTTGGACCGTGGAAGAAATATTTGAGTATATTAAAAAAGTAACAGATACGGACGAGGGGACTGTCCCCCTGTCCTTTTTCAGGGGACAGGCACCTTGTCCATCCCCCAAAAAACTATCCCGCACGGCAAAAATACTGTTAAAATAATGATAGGATTTACTCTAACCTGTTTTGGCGATTACCAAAAAAGGAGTATTGCTATGTTTGAACTTTTAATTACTATGTTAGAGCGGTTAGGGATCATTGTTGCGATCGCTTTTATTTTGACGAGATTGAAATTTTTTCGGGGGATGATGTACCAGGAGGAGCTGAGCCGCCTGCAGAAGCTGGTGGCGATTGTTTTCTTTGGTTTTTTCGGAATTATTGGAACCTATACGGGCTTAAGCCTTAATACGGAAAGCATGGAATTTGGCCGTTGGGCATCTGGGTTGACCTCTGATGAAGCTTTAGCGAATTCACGGGTCATTGGTGTGGTGCTGGCAGGTCTCCTTGGAGGGTATAAGGTTGGCTTGGGTGCAGGCCTGATTGCAGGGATTCACCGTTTTACCCTGGGTGGATTTACCGCCATATCCTGTGGTGTTGCATCTATCATTGCAGGCTTTATTTCAGGATATTTTTATAAGAAAAATAAGCATGTGAAACTAAGTACGGCCTTTATCATTGCAGCCTCTGCAGAAGCGCTTCAAATGCTTGTTATCCTGCTGTTCTCACGTCCCTTTGAAAAGGCATGGGCTTTAGTTGAAATCATTGGGATTCCGATGATAGTTGCCAATGGACTCGGCTGTACTATTTTCCTTATGATTATTAAGAGTGTTATTAATGAAGGAGAACGAGCGGGTGCTGTCCAAGCTCAAAAAACATTGCGTATTGCTGATAAAACACTTGCCTATTTACGTCATGGACTGAATCATGAAACGGCACATGCCGTTTGCCATATTATTCAGGATGAAATCCAAGCGCTAGCTGTATCAATGACAAACACTCGTGAAATTCTGGCACATGTGGGTCTTGGAGATAACCATCACCGTCCGCAAATGCCCATCCAAACGCAAATTACCTTGGATGTTATTCATAATGAAAAAATTATCATCGCAAACAAAAAGATGATTCAATGCCGTGATGAGGAGTGCCCGCTAGGTGCCGCCGTGATTGCTCCATTAAAACGCAGAGAAGAAACAATTGGGACGCTAAAATTCTACTTTCGTTCTGAAAAAGAAATTACCCCTATTGTCACAGAGCTTATCTCAGGTATGAGTTCTCTTTTAAGTAACCAGCTTGAAATCGCGGAAGCCGATAAGGCATTTCAGCTCGCAAAAGAAGCCGAAATCAAAGTACTTCAAGCACAAATCAGTCCGCATTTTCTTTTTAATACACTGAACACGATTCTTTCATTAGTAAGAAGTGACCCAACAAAGGCTAGAAAACTTCTCGTTTCTCTTTCTCATTTTTTACGGCAAAATCTTTCTGTAACGACACAAAATAAAACAACACTGGAACAGGAACTTAGGCAGGTAAAAGCGTATTTAGAAATAGAGGAAACAAGGTTTGTAGATAAACTAAAGGTATTATATGAGGTTGACGAAGATGCTTTGTATCAGCATATCCCGCCACTTACCCTTCAGCCGATTGTTGAAAATGCTATCAAACATGGGATGAAGAATAAAGATGGAGATTTCAATGTGATCATTTCCATTCAAAAAAGGAATGACAGCGTCTCTGTAAAGGTTGAGGATAATGGGATGGGGATGAGCGAGGAACGTGCAAAGCAAGTTTGTGTAACTCCAATAAAATCTGAAAAAGGCAGTGGAGTCGCCTTATACAATGTGAATCGCAGGCTTACCATGCTATTTGGTGAAAAGTCTGCTTTAGTCATTAAAAGTGAAGAAAATAAAGGAACAGAAATCGCCTTTTCAATCCCAATAACGGAGGCTATTTAAGATGGAATCAAAAATTAAAACACTGATTGTCGATGATGAATTATATAGCCGTGATGAGCTGTCTCATTTATTAGAGACCTACCCATCCATTCAGGTAGTCGGGGAAGCAGATTCAGGGGAGGCTGCGATTTTAAAGGCGGTCCAACTTCAGCCAGATGTGGTCTTTCTAGATGTAGAAATGCAAAAGGTGAGTGGGATGGAAGCGGCAAAGGCCCTATTAGAACTAAAAAATCCGCCCCTTATTGTGTTTGCGACTGCCTACCCGGAATTTGCCGTGGAAGCATTTCGCTTTAATGCGATCGACTACTTATTAAAGCCATTTGATGAGGAACAATTAAAGGAAACAGTGAAACGAATCGAAAAGCATTTTTACACTCCAGAGGAAAAGGAAAAAGTCAAACAGACTGGGAAGCTAGCAGTTGATTCAAGCGGCGAAATTATCTATCTTGAACCAATGGATATTTTATATATTGCAAGAGATGAGAAGGTGACAAAGCTTGTGACAAAAATGGGGGAATATGACTCAAAGACACAGTTAAAGGACTTAGAAAGCAGGCTTGAATCCTTTGGTTTCTTCCGTATTCATAAAAGTTTCCTCGTTAATTTAAAATACGTCACTCGACTTACGCCGTGGTTTAACGGTGCTTATCAGCTGGAAATTGAAGGAAGAGAGGAACAGCTCTCGGTAAGCAGGAATTATGTAAAGGCCTTGCGGTTAAATTTAGAAATCTAATTAAATTTCTAAATATTTTGCCTTTCAGTTCACAAATTTGACACGTTATTGTCAATTTTTCACGTGTTAGTCACAAACTCTCCTTTAATCCTATGAAAATACTATAATAAATGTAAACGTATTCATAACTTTTTTAATAAAGGGATTAAGGAGGGAATAATAATGATTACATTCCTAGCGAGTATTGCTTTGTTAGTCATTGGATACTTCACGTATGGTAAATATGTTGAAAAGGTATTCGGCGTTAAGGAAGAACGTGCGACACCAGCTTATGTAGATGCCGATGGTGTAGATTATATTCCAATGAGCACTAAGAAAAATTCATTGATTCAGCTGCTGAATATTGCTGGTACCGGACCTGTATTCGGACCTATTATGGGAGCGCTTTACGGGCCTGTCGCATTCATTTGGATCGTTGTTGGATGTATCTTCGCAGGTGCGGTTCATGACTATTTAACAGGTATGATTTCAATCCGCAACAAAGGAGCTCACTTGCCAGAGCTAGCAACGAAGTTTTTAGGTAAAGCCATGAAACATATTGTCAATGCTTTTGCGGTTTTACTTTTACTATTAGTTGGAACCGTTTTCGTTGCCACTCCAGCTGATCTTCTATACCTATTAATGGACGGAAAAGTTGCGATCGGGATTTTAGTTGCCGTTATTTTCATATACTACATCCTGGCTACTTTATTACCAGTGGATAAAATTATCGGCCGTCTGTATCCATACTTTGGAGCAGTCCTTTTAATCAGTGCTGCAGGGGTTGGCATTGGTTTAGTCGTAAAAGGTGCACCTATTCCTGAACTTTCATTAGCCAATTTCCATCCTGACAATGCACCCATCTTCCCATTATTATTCTTTACTATTACTTGTGGTGCTCTATCTGGATTTCATGCTACACAAACACCAATCATTTCACGTACGACACAAAGAGAAAGCCAAGGCCGTAAAATATTCTACGGTATGATGATTGCCGAAGGGATTATTGCCATGATCTGGGCTGCTGCGGCAATGAGCCTGTTTGATGGTTACGGGGGCTTACAAGAACTTCTTGCTGCAGGTGGTCCGGGAGCCATTGTAAGTGAAGTTTCTACTATGATGCTAGGGGCCATTGGCGGAACACTTGCTGTATTAGGTGTTATCGTATTGCCAATCACTTCAGGTGATACGGCTTTCCGCAGTGCGCGGATGATTATTGCTGAATATTTAAAAATGGCGCAAAAGACTATGTCCAGCCGACTTTGGATTGCTGTTCCATTATTCGCCATTTCCATTGTTCTTACACGAATCGATTTTAACATTCTTTGGAGATACTTTAGCTGGGCAAACCAAGCTACAGCGGTTATTGCCTTATTCGTTGGTGCGATGTATCTTTACATTGCGAGAAAGAATTACTGGATTTCACTCGTTCCGGGAACATTCATGTTATGCATGGTCATCACCTACATCTTGAATGCGCAAATCGGCTTCCGCTTGCCAATGAATATTTCATGGTACGGTGGTTTTATAGGTACGGCACTGTTATTGGTATTATTCTTCCGACAAGCTAAAATTGCTCGCAGTGCAAATATTCAGCTAGAAGAAGATATCTCTCATTACAAGAAGGTATCCTAATGGGATGCTGCAGTCCTGAATATCGTAAGGTAGTCGAGGCTCAGGAGCAGAAGGTCAATCAAAATACCAATGACCGAGTTCCTGTGGTTGGGAAAATAGTGAGCGTAGCTATTATCATTGGTGCTATTGTCGCTTTTGTTCTCTTATAAAAATTGAAAAAATTAGTTTGCGCAGTCTTTAAAAAGGCTGTGGGGCTGGGTTCTAGTGGGTTCGATTCCATTGCGCTCAGAAAAGGCTCTAAGAAATCATCTTAGGGCCTTTTTTTATTTTGAGAGTAATTAATCACCTTAGTCTTTACTAATTGGCTTTTAGAGAAAATGGAATTAACTACTTAGTTGATCTTCGCTGCAATCAACGGCTATATTAACACTGCTAAAATAAAAAAAGATGAGTTACTAAATAACGTAAAATGCTGCGACTTAGCTACAACGAGACGTGCAACCCTGGTGTATGTAACTTCAATATACTTTGATAATGGCAGTGATGGAATGAGAGTTCATAGGCGGAGAATTTCCGGTTAATGTATATTAGAGAGTCTTAAGAAGCAGATATAAGCGGAAATATTCCGATTCGCTTCCCTAAATAAGGCAAAATCCGAAGAATTAGATAATCTAACGGAAAAACTCCCCTTATTTTTAAGGAAATATAGGTATTTCCTAATTTAAACGGAATTTTCCCGTTTATTTTTCAAACATAGGGGAACCGCATTCAGTAAAGCCGTCACAAAAATAGTGTAATGTTAATTGTATGACTAAATTTGTCAGTTTCCCAGGCAGAAAACGAGTAGGTTCGTATTTAATGTTATATTGTCCTAATATAGTTGTCCAAACACTCCCCTTCAGAATGAATACCATGTAGTAAATGATATTAAGAAGGGTTGAGATTTTGATGAAAGGTAATGAAAAAGGCTATAAAAATAAGGAATTATCAGCAGATGAACTATTAATGGCTGATGGAGATTTAACTAAAGAACAGATTGAAGGGTTAAAATCTCTTATTGTATTTACAGATGACATATTAGCACCAATTGATTTTAATACTCGTCCTTGTTCTACACCATTATCAGAAGAAGTCGCTGCCATTGACCCAAATGCCATAAGAGCCTGTTTATTTCGTTACACATATATATGGCTGCGAAATGGTCAACAATTTTGGTTCTATCCTACCTATGTAGGTCGTAACAGTATCGCAGGCTGGCGTTGGAGACAACACGCAGGCTGGACTTATTTTGGTATGGCATTGAGGCAAATTCAAAGCTTTCAATGTTATTAAAAAAGAGGTGGCAACCACTCGTATGAATGATATTTTCATAGTACCATTCTTTCATAATTTATGAGTGTAAAAATGTGTATAAAGGAGTTCTATAAGCGAATATATAGAAAAATGCTCAGAGTTTTTAGCCCTGAGCATTTTTCATGCTAATTATTGCGTTAATCAACTCCTAAATAAATTTTTGTACCCTATTTTTATTTTATTTACAATTAGTTGACATACCTATCGAAATGTTATAATTAAACCACAACCAATGTTACGGACATAATTTAGGCTTAAAAAGTATTGGTGTGCATGGCTGAAATGAGGGACACATCGGTATTTTGCACATTAAATAATCTGAAATTTTAGTATATTCATTATTATGTAATGATTATTGATCATTAATTTCCTGGAAGAAGCATATGTGATTGTCTAAAAGATGGAGGGGATTGGATGAAATTATTGACTCTTCAATCAGAGACAGGCTTGAAATTGGGAATCAAGACAAATCGTGGGATATTAGATGTGGAGGCAGCATCGGGTAAATTGGAACGGAACGGTAAAAGACCAAAATCACTAAGAGAATTCTGGAGAATGGAACTAGGTGTGGAGCAGGCTCCAAGCAAGCTGGTAAGGAACCATAAAATTCCGAAATCCCTGGATGAATTTTGGAGAATGGAGCTTGCCTCAAGCCAATTGGAAATAAAACGTAAGGTACCGAAAACAATGAAAGAAGTTCTGAATGGAGGAAATGCGGCACTTGCAGAGCTTGATGCCTTACTCAATCAAGTAATAATCGAAGATGTTGAAGGAATTTGGCTGAAAGAAGAAGAAATTAGATTTGGTCCGTGTGTTCCCAAACCTGGTAAAATTATCTGTGTTGGCCTTAATTATCGCAAACACGCAGAGGAGTCCAACTTACCTGTTCCAGAATACCCTGTGCTGTTCAATAAGTTTGGCAATGCGCTTGCGGCCCACGAGGACGTGATCCACATACCGCTTCATGTTAATGAAGTAGATTACGAGGCGGAATTAGGAATGATTATAGGAAAAAGAGCCAAGCATGTGGCAAAAGAAGAGGCGCTACAATACATTTTTGGTTACTGTAATGCCAATGATTTATCTGCTCGTGATTTGCAGACACGAACAAGCCAATGGCTGCTTGGAAAAAGCTGTGATGGGTTTAGCCCGTTAGGTCCCTATCTAGTCACAGCGGATGAAGTCGAAGATCCAAACAACCTGTATATTCGATCTTTCGTGAACGGTGAAATGAGACAAAATTCAAACACCGCTGATATGATTTTTCACTGTGATGAAATCGTGAGCTATATTTCCAAATATATGACACTTGAACCGGGAGATATTATTTTAACAGGTACGCCTGAGGGGGGCATCTTGGGCTATCCAAAAGAGCAGCAAGTATGGTTAAGTGATGGGGACGAGGTTACAATTGAAATTGAAAAGCTCGGCCGACTCACGAATCGGTTTACACTGGAAGAAGAATTAACGATACCAAAGCAGACAAAACAAGGGGGAGAACAAAGTGACGGTAAATGTTATTAAGAAAAAGCTGCAAGAAGGAAATTGTGTATACGGAAGCTGGATAAGAATCCCTTCACCAATAGCAGTGGAAGCATTGGGAAGCGCTGGCTTCGATTTTTTGCATATCGATATGGAGCATAGCTCGATTGACCTGTCTATGCTGGACTATATGGTTTTGGCTGGATATAGTCAGAATATCAAGCTAGCCGTAAGAACCGCATCGCAAAACCCGGCGGATTTCTATCGAATGATGGATATTGGGGTAACCTCTTTCATTTTACCAAAAATAGAAACGGCCGAGCAATGTGCAACCTTATTACAGGGTATTCGATACGCACCTGCTGGAGCACGAGGATTAGGCGGCCCAGTACGAGCCAATCGTTGGGGTGCCGTTCCTTTAGATCAGCATATGAAGGAAGCTGAAATCGAAACAACGGTTATTGTGCAAATTGAATCAAAAGAAGGTTTAGCTAACCTAGAATCGATTTTGGAAGTCCCTGGCATCAATGTGATCTATATTGGACCATTGGACCTTTCTCAGGCATTAGGATATCCAGGGCAAATCGAACATCCTGTCGTTCAGGAAACGATTAAGTCGATGGTCAAAACCATACGAAATAAAAATATTGCAGTCGGGATTCACGTATCAAATACGGAACACGCAAAATATTGGGCTGAGAATGGTATCCAATACTTCACAATCGGTATGGATGTTTCACTGCTAAGATCAGCAGGCTTGTCCTTAATGAATCAGCTGAAATAGCGTCAGCATTAATCCTCTTGTAAAATCCATTTTGATAAAATGATTGTCAAAATGGATTTTTCCTTTATATTTAAGTACAGAGGTGAATGGTGGCATGATTGGCACAATTGTGAATACTATAGCTATATTAATTGGCAGTGCAGTAGGAAGTTTTTTAAAGAAAGGGATAAAGGAAGAATACCAATCAGCTTTATTTACAGCGATGGGTTTTGCGGCGGTTGCGCTCGGCATCAATGCTGTTGTTCAAAATATGCCAAATAGTGCATACCCTGTCCTATTTATCGCCAGTTTAGCCATTGGCGGATTAGCAGGAACGATTGTCGATGTCGATGCAAAATTTCAAAAGCTTGTTAATCGTTTTTCACAATCAGATTTAAGCAAAGGATTATCAACGGCGATTTTACTTTTTTGTATTGGGACTTTATCGATTTTAGGTCCTGTAGAAAGTGCTTTATATAGTAATCATACATATTTATTTACAAATGCGACATTAGATTTAGTGACATCAATGGCGTTAGCAGCAACATATGGTTTTGGCATCGCCTTTGCAGCAGTCGTATTATTTATATGGCAAACATCGATTTATTTAAGTGCCCAGTACGTAGAGCCATTTTTAACAAATACTTTAATGACAGAAGTATCGATAGTTGGCGGAATTTTAATTTTAAGCTCAGGTTTATCGATCTTAGGGATTAAAGATAGTAAATCGTTAAATATGTTGCCAGCGTTGATCATCCCTGTACTTTGGTTTGTTGGGTTAGCTTTATTTGGGTAAAAAAGGCAGTGCTTGCTAGCATTTCGGTTTAGTTGATGCAGTATTTAATTTGTTTATTAATTTCCAATTAAATAATAGGAGTAGATAAAGTAAAGGGTATATTGGGATGGAGTAAATCAAATTCCAGCCATTATGATGAAAAAGTCCAGTTTTTGTCGCTGCCCATTCGTACGCAAGGGCAAAGGCACTCCAGCCCAAGATATACAAAGTTTTACTAATTCTATTCTTATGTTGCGGGTAGAAATTTAAAAACATGATATTTACAGCAGGGTAAATCCAAAAGACCACAAAAAGAGTAATAAAATCAACCCCAGGTGAGAAGTACCAGTAAAGCCGATATTTAAATTCTAAATAGATATCAGTAATTAATTGAAGAACTGTTGAAAAAAGTGAAGTTGTATACATTTCTAATAATGATATCCTTTTAGGCATAAACCAAATAATAATTCCAAAAATTCCATTGAGATGAATAAAAATAACATAGTGATACCTCCATCTTAAGAGGTTTGCCTAAATCAAGAAGTTCAAAACCTCGAAAGAAAATATATGCGTTAAAACCATAACGAACATGAAGGAGCATATAGGTCATATGAGTAGTATGTTCAAAGGAGACAGGAAAATGAAGGAAATCCTCATGAAATATATGGAGAAATACACTGTGTTATCTAAAGATGAGCAGCAGGCGGTTATTGAAGAGCTAATAATCCAGCAATTTGAAAAGGGAAAGGACCTCATTAAACAGGGAGACGCTCCAACGAAGAAATGCTTCTTTGTATTAAAAGGGTGTGTCAGACAATATCATATAGAGGAAGATGGCAAAGAGGCAACGAGCAATTTTTATACCGAAGAACAAGCCATTCTGTTGTTTAGCGGGGAAGAACCTAATCAACCATCCCGGCACTCCTTAACCTGTGTAGAAGACTGTGTATTGGTTGTGGCCGACTTTGAATCGGAAAAAGAAATGTATCAGCAATATACGGAACTTGAATCCATGACCCGCCGCATGATGGAAACTTACCTCGGTCAAGTGCAAAATGATTTCACAACATTTATCCAGTCATCCCCAGAAGAACGTTATAAATCGATCATCCAAAATCGGCCAGATCTCCTCACACGTGTACCCCAGCATCAATTAGCCAGCTACCTTGGGATGACACCTGAGTCATTAAGCAGAATCAAAAAGCGAATGAAATAAACATTTTCCCCCTTAAATCTATCCATCTTAACTTAAGTCAATGCAGCATCCTGGTCTTCCGACTACAATATTTGAAAATGGTCTTGGAGGATGATAAAGATGAAAGCGATCATCTCTGAAAAATATGGAACGCCGGACACGCTTAATTTAATAGAGACACCTGCTCCTGTACCTGAGAAAAACCAAGTATTAGTAAGAGTTCATGCATCATCGATAAATTTCGGAAATCTTGTGTTATTGACAGGGAAACCCAGGCTAGCCCGATTAGCCTTTGGTCTTAGGAAACCGAAGTACCCGTTCCCGGGAGGGGATATGGCAGGAGTCGTGGAGGCTGTGGGTGAGGATGTTACCCAATTTCAGGTGGGAGATGAGGTGTTCGGGGACTTATCAGGGAGCGGCTGGGGGGCTTTGGCGGAGTATGCAGTAGCTGACGAAAAGGCATTAGCATTAAAACCTAGTAATCTTTTATTTACAGAGGCAGCGGCTGTGCCCATGGCAGCTACGACTGCATTACAAGCATTAAGAGATAAAGGCAAGGTGAGGCCCGGACAGGAAGTTCTGATTCACGGGGCATCAGGCGGTGTGGGAACATTTACCCTTCAAATAGCGAAAGCTTTGGGCGCCAAAGTAACGGCTGTGGTGAGTACAAGAAACGTTGACATCTCTAGGTCTCTAGGGGCTGACCAGGTCATTGATTACAAGAAGGAAAACGTAGAAAACCAAAATCAGACCTATGATTTGATCCTCGGAGTGAATGGCTCCCAATCGATGTTTACGTATAAAAAATTGCTAAAAGAGAATGGGTTATTTATTCATGTCGGCGGCGCCATTAGCCAAATGTATCAAAGCATGATGCTTCGCCCCTTGCTATCCATGTCTGGAAAAAAGAAATTCATTACCTTCTTGCAACGGCACAATCAAAAAGATTTAGTGTTCATGAAAGAGCTGATTGAACAAGGGAAAGTCAAGCCGGTTATTGATCGAAGCTATCCGCTTAGTGAGGTTCCGGAAGCCTTTCGGTATTTTGCCGAAGGGCATGCGCAGGGGAAGGTGGTTATAACTATTTAGTATATATATTACGGGATTTGGGGAGTACTTGGTTGACCCTGACCATCAGTATCATAAGGTGAAAACGAGTTAAATTAAGAAGCGATTTAACACTCGAAAATGTTGTTATCAATGTTTGTGGGTGTTTTTTTAGGATATAATGCGTTTTTAGAATATTGGAATTCGAAATAATAGGTATGAAATTTGAAGGATCAAACTGATAGAATTATTTATAAAGGTGGTAAAGAAACCTTGCTTATTTTGGTTTATTTTGTTTATTTGGTTGGTTATAATAAGAGAAAGGAGGTTGAAGTAAATGATTGGTGAAAGAAACTCAACAATTGCTGATGTCATTCATGACTTAGAAGAGGTTTTGAAGGGAACAAAAGAAGAAGAGCAGAGTCGACGTTTGCAAAAAGCAATTGATACACTTAAAGAACATTCTGTTACACTACGATTAAAAAACACCACGATTACATTTATAGCAGAAAATGTAGATGACGTTGAAATTAATTCTGAAACCAGTTATGACCCAATCATGGTTCATGCTGTAAAACCTGTTGTCGTTGGACTTTCAGAAGAAACAACGGATGAAAATGGGGTAAGATATATCGATACAAAATCTGTAGCTGATTACTATGGAGTGTCTACAGAAACCGTTCGCAATTGGATTAAGGACGGGAAAATTTCAGGTAAGCAATTATCCAATCGTGGAAAATGGTTAATTCCCGCCGAGGAGTTTGAGTATCTTAAAAAACAAAAAGAAAATGATGATTCAGAGGATGAGATAGCGCAACTTCTAGGAGAAGATTTTGGTGACGATTGGGAAGTTGAATTAGACGAAAAATAAGGGGGAGAAACGAGTGATTGTTATTGCATTAGATACAAACTTCGTTACCCCCAGAATTCTTCATGGTGGAAAACGGAGTAATGGACAGTTTATCGAAAGTTTCTGGACTAGATAATACTGAAACCTATAAAGAGGCTTTATTTACTGAAATTAAGTATCATCTTAATATGGGTATAGAACAACAAGCCGAATACTTAGAAAATAGGAATATCGATATGAACGGATGTAAGGACCCATACGATTACTATATTATGGTTTCTTCCGTTCAAGATTCTGCTGACTATTTAGTAACTAACAATCCAAAAGATTTTCCAAATCCATTAGGAGAATGTAGAGTAATTTCGGATAAGGAATTATATGATGTGCTTCCAGTATATCCATAACCCGTTTTTAGCTTTTATATCTTTTTACTTAGTTTTTCTTAATTAATGGCGAACAGTATCTTGCACTGTCGGCGAAATTTGCAAATGAAAACATAAGAACTGTCCCGTGTTCATAACTACCGCTTTTTAAACGGCCGATCCCTGTTTCATTTGTTTGGCCTTCCGCAATTGGGCTAATGTCTCAGCAAGTTCTTTCTTCTTTTGCTCCAGGGTTTCCATGTTCTCGGGGGGATTCGTAGGCATTTTAATGATCGTATCATCGTCGTTAAACCAGGAAGGGAGAACCTCAGTCCGTACAGCCTTCTTTTTATCTTCTGGAGGATGATTGACCATCCCTTTTTTGTATGTGTTGATGGCAGCCTTTAAAAAATTCAACACACTGCCCTTAGAGCCGATTTTCTCTTTTGCATAGGTTAAGGCCTTCTGAAGCATGTCGGCATACTGATATTCATTTAATCCTTCTTTCGCGTTTTTCTCCGTTTCCCAAGAAAGGATAATATCATTCAAATCAATTCCATCAGAAACCAATCGATCCATCTTGTTTTTCAGGACGATTCCAATAGGTTTGGCTATATCAAGTGAATAGATCTTTTCCTCGAGATTAGATCGATTAGGATTTTTTATATTGGTCTTTTTGTCATTCGTATTTTCTAGATTCCTATTTTTATTGTCCGGATTTGTCGTAACCTTAAGATCCGTATCCGTAAAAACCATATCCGAACTTTCCGCATCCTGAAAATAAGGACACGGGTTTGAATCCGAATCCTCATATTCCGTATCCTGAAATCCAGAATCCGGTTTTGCATCCACTCCCTGAATGTTAGGATCTTGAAGATTGTTAGTTTCCTTTTTTGCTGCCCCCTCGATAACAAGGATTTTGCCATGTTCCGCAGCCCATTTGTTCATCGGTTCAATCGCGGCTACAACATCTTCTTTTACATCCGAAAAAATATATTCCATCTTTTCAAAGGTTCGCAACTGACCGTTTAGGATCGTAATTCTAGAAAAATATCCTTTGTCTATTAATTCATGAATGATCTTGTAATGAGCATCCCGCCCATTTTTGGAACGGGAAATGATATTTTTCATGTTGATTTTCCACTGGGCAGAGTTAGATAAAAGGATCGTCAGCAAGCCCTTGGCCTGTAAAGTTAAACATGGGTCATTGACCATAGTATTTTCAACTTGAGTATAATTACTCTTCCTTACATTGCGGAAACTAGTAAACGCTGATTTTGTCATAAAAGAATCCTCCTATCCATCTAGCAAACTTTTCCTCCATTTTCACTAAAGATGTAAAATATGTAAATGTTGCTTTCAGCGTGAAAACACGCCAAACCATTCACTTTTTGCAGATATTAAGTGTGTTTCAGCGTAAAACAACGTGTTTTCAGCTTAAAAACACCAATTTTAAAAAAATGTTAAAAAATTGATGGGGGACAATTTTTTCTGTTTTTAAATGAGATATGTTTTAGTTGTAAGGGTATTTGACGCAGGGGAAGGAGGAGATGGAAAATACATTAGGGAATGTTCAAGGTTGGCCTTTCTGCCGGCATTGACACACGGACTCAGAATTAAGTTTTGGTTTGAAAAATGTATTCCTCGCGAATCATCAAATGACTTTTATAGTTATGGGTGTTTCATTTATCAGTGGTTTTTATAGGGGCTATCCGGAGGTTTTTCGTCCTGCCGGAGGCCCTTTTTTTATCCTATTTCGGGGAACTGCCTATGGTATAATTTAACTATTAAACAGTTTATACAGGGGAGTCTGAATATGCCGATCTACAACAAACTAGTCCGGGACCGTATACCCGAAATCATTGAAAAGGCAGGCAAGACATACACCAGCCGGATTTTGACACAGGATGAATACATAGAAGCATTACGGAAAAAGAGTTATGAAGAGCTTGAGGAATATATGAATGCTTCTGACAATGACAGTGCTCTTGAAGAACTCGCCGATTTGCTTGAGATTATTCATGCACTTGCTGAAGCACATGGATCCACAGCTGAAGAGGTTGAGGAAATTCGAGTTAAAAAGGCTATAGAAAGAGGCAACTTTAAGGAAAAGATCCTCTTAATAGAAGTAGAAGATTAAAGGTGATTAATAATGAGCCATAAATTACAGATAGGTGAAATGAAAGCTTCCTATTTAACGGATAAAGAAATATGGGGGCATTTTAACTTTATTTTCTCGTCAAAATCAAAAAACTCCACAACTTATAAATTTGTTCTAATCAAATCTATTTTAGAAAATTTATATAATGTTAATGAAAAGCTGGAACTGTCTTATGATGCTTTATTCTATAGCTTTGGAAAGATCTACTGGAACCTAGTCATTCATCATAATTTAAATCAAATTAATATGACGAATAAAAAGGCAGAGGTACAAAGTATATTGCTTGATGTCCAAGTAAAACATCAAATTCCCAGCACGCTTGTATTTGATAAGCTTTCCAATGAACTTCAGATCGAAATCATCACAAAGGTAAAAAAGAAATGCAAACTAAATGTAATGGGTGCTATATATGGGGATACAAGCGGAACCATTTATGATTTTGATAATAAAAAAGAAAACCTGCGGATAAATCTAGCTTTTTACTCATTCATGCAGCGTTTTCAGAGAGTCTTAAATTATTTGACAAATTATCATCTGGCTTTGTTTCTAGAGAAATTTAACGAACAGGAAGACACGACAAACCTTCTTTTAAAAGTTGAAAATATTTCTAAGCGGTCATCGCTAGATCAATTCTATCAAATCCTTTCTTCTTTATATAATGGCACATGCTTTTACTGCGGAAAAACGATCAAGAAAAAGGAAGACGCCCACGTGGATCATTTTATCCCATGGAGCTTTGTCCAGGCCGACCAGCTGTGGAATCTAGTCATTGCTTGCAGTGCATGTAATCTGTCCAAAAGTGACAAACTGGCAAAAGACGTCTTCCTAGAAGCATTAATTGACCGGAATGGAAAATACCTAACGATTGCAAAAGTTAAACAAAGGGATGACATGAAGATATATTCGAAGAAAAAACTTGAGGAATTGTATCAGTATTCTATTGATAATGGATTTACGGATTTTTGGGTGCTTAAGAGGGGGAATTTAGATATTTGATATTTTATAAATGTTGTTGATATCTCCAAAACAATAGAATCAAGATTTACATATATAGATGAAATTAATTTGATTCCAAAGTTGATATGAAAAGTAAACCCTGATTATTATATTTGTCTAACATTGAATAAGAATTTTTATTAATTCCTACATACTCCATACATGTGGAGTGCTGTTCACTACTAGTAAGGAAAGGTTAATAGGAGGTGTCACAGTGAGTATTAGAGCTTTCACTGTAAAGGGTGCTCTTAAAGGAGCAATAAGATTGTCACAAGAAGCTTAAAAAGATTGGCATAGTCAAATGAATTAATTGTTTGTCCCAAAATTATCCTTTAGTACAGAACTCTTCCGCTATTCAAATGAATGTTAAAACAGACTACTACGTAATATAGAGAAAACATTTCTATTTAAAGGGAGGTATTTGAAGGAGGTAATTTTCTAGTGACTGAAAATGAGTCTAATCATAAAAAAATAAAGACGCTAGTTTTTTTAGCGTCTTTTATATTTATCCTCCCTAGTCAAATAAACTAGTTAATAGTAGAATTGTTGGTGTAACTTTCGCAGGGTTACCAAAACAACTAAAAGGAGGAATAAATCAAATGATAAAAAAAGACTTATTAGAACAGAAGTTGTCTGTTCTCTATGAAAACAAGAAGATTAACGAAGCTATTCTTGAGACCATCCAACAACTTGCTAATCTAGAAAACAATCAAGGGGTTGTCTCTGATTCACAACCAACTAGTGAAGAGCGTCCTATTGTTAATAGGAACAGTAAAGGACAATTTACGAATGGTAGTCAAGGTACTAAAGGGCAAATCTCTATAAAAGTATTAATAGAGATCATCCGTAATTTATTAAGAAAAGGAGAAATGCCAGAACCTGAAATTGAAAGGTTTCTAATTGAAAACCATAACCTTTATTGGGAAAGCGGTATTAATCGAATGATGTATAACCTAAAACACCGCCATTCTTTTGAATTTGTTAAGAAAAAAAGAGATGGCATCAATTATTTTTCGCTTACCTGATGAAGAGTAAAATGTTCGCGTTCTGAAAACTTTTCTACCTATAATGTACCGTAAATGTGTTCCTTTTATCAACATATTGCTAAAAAAAGAATGCAGAAGTTAACAATATGTAAATGATGCAACTTTCTAAAAATCACAATTTAGTTCCTGATGTTTCGGAATTTAAGTAAAGTGATACACCAATAACAAAAATTGTTCGGAAAATTGTTGCATTAGACCGAACAGCAGCTGTTGAAGCATTCTCTATATTCTTATCAGAAGAAAACTTAAATCTACAACAAACACAATTTGTCGAGTTAATTATTGATTATGTAGTGAAAAACCGAACTCTTGAGCGCCAAGCATTACAACAAGATCCATTTACAACATTAGGTGGGATAACAGTTGTGTTTAAAGACCAACTGCCAAAAGCAAAAGGGGCTTTGGATATTATTGATATGATTAATCGTAATGACGAGGAAATTTCTTGAATTGTAACCCTTTAAGTTAAAGATGTGGAGAGTAGCGTATAGTACGAATGGGACTATATTTACGAAAGCATACAATTACCTTTTTTGTTAAGGCACCTTTGATATGTTTATTAGGGGTGTCTATTTTTATCTTAGAAAAGTAAAACTTATTTCTCAAGAAGAAAACAGTTATGGCCGTAGAGAAGTATATACTAAAAACGTTATTGACATAGAGAAAACATCTTACCTAGACTTTTTTTACCTTGAGGATGATAAGTGGGAGGAATTTCTGGCTTCTTATTGGTTAAATTTTGAAAAATGCAGCGAAGAGAAAAAATAGATGAAGTTAAAATTGATGAAGTAATAGGAATATTTATTGAAGCAAGGGATTGATAATGAGTAGATTACGAATCCCTTTAAAGAAAACCTAAAAGCGTTTTTTATTCAAGAAAGTAGATGGTTAACGGTTGAAGCAATAGTAAATCGAAACTTTTCACGAAATGAGAAAAGAGAACTTTTTGAAAAGGTAAAGCGTTATATCTGAATTGTAATTACGGTAGTGTATTTAATAATACAAAAAACAGACGGAGTATATTAGTCTCCTTCTGTTTTTTGACATACAGATTGCACTAACATATATGATTGCCAAATGAATAAGAAAATAATCCACTTCCCCTTTTCTTTTAATAAAGTTGGAAAGGCGTTTCCCCCTTAATCTTATGTAATATATCCTTGCAAACATCTTCTAATCTTCCTATCTGCATAAAAAAGGACTTATCTCGAAAAACTACGATACATTTTTTATGTAAAATTGAATTATGAAAAAATTATCGCAATTTGTAGAATTATTAGATGGAAAATTATACAATTATTTTATATGACAATTACATAAAATGTTGCTGCATTACAACCATTTCTCTAGAAGATTCCATACTTTAAGATTCAAGAAAGTGGTGAGTTATAGTGATTAATAGAATCATAATAAAAAACTATAAATCCATTCAAAACTTGGATTTAAGATTGAATGGTACTATGAACATACTTGTAGGAAATAATGAGCAAGGTAAATCTACTATTTTGGAAGCAATTAACTTGGCCTTAACTGGTTTACTCCATCGGCGGAGTATACATAACGAGTTAAATCCATTTATTTTTAATAAAGAGATTGTTAACAGGTATATTTGTGATGTTAAACGCGGTAGCAGAGAAAAACCACCACATATATTAATAGAAATTTATATCCAAGAGAATGAACAAACATCGCATTTAAAAGGAACAATCAATTCAGTTAGAGAGAATGCTTGTGGTGTAAAGTTAGTAATTGAGTTTAATGAAGAGTACTCTGAAGAATATGAGCATTATATTGAAACCACATCTAATATTTATAATGTTCCAATTGAGTACTATAAGGTTAGTTGGCATTCTTTTGCATCTAATGCCGTCACGAGCCGAAACGTCCCTTTGAAATGTATCCTTATTGATACTACTGAAGGAAAAACATGGAATGGTCCCGATAGGTATATATCTAATGTTATTGGTAGCACATTGGATTCCAAACAACGTGCAGCTCTAAATTTCCATTTCAGAGATATTAAAGAGCAATTTTCTAGTATTGAAGCCATCTCGGAGTTGAATACGGCGCTATCTCAAAGAACGGGCGAAATTTCGGAAAAGAATCTGGCTATTTCTTTAGACATTTCTCAAAAAAACGGTTGGGAATCTAACCTCATTGCTTATTTAGATAGTATACCGTTTGATTTAATAGGAAAAGGTGAACAGAATTCAATTAAACTAAAATTGTCGCTCGAAGCAAGTGAAAACGATGCTCATGTTGTATTAATTGAAGAGCCAGAAAATCACCTATCATTCACAAATCTGAATAAACTAGTAGACCAAATTTCTAGAAAGTGCGAAGGGAAGCAGATTGTTTTAACAACCCATAGTAATTACGTATTAAATAAATTGGGGTTAGATAAGGTAATTCTTATTAATAACGGCAATCATATGACCTTAACAGATTTAAATGAAGATACATATGAGTATTTCAAAAAACTTCCGGGCTACGACACTCTCCGATTATTGTTATCGGAAAAAGCGATTCTAGTGGAGGGACCTTCTGATGAACTTATCGTTCAAAAGGCATACCTACAAAAACACAATAAATTGCCTATTCATGATGGCATAGACGTAATAACCGTAAGAGGGTTATCATTTAAACGTTTTCTTGAAATTGCTGCTAAATTAAAAAAGCAAGTTTCTGTTGTTACTGATAACGATGGGAATGTAGAACAAAATATAAAAAATAAGTATAGTGAGTATTTATCTCATCCAACAATTAAAATCTGTTACAGCACTGATGAGACATTAAAAACACTGGAACCTCAGTTGGTTGCTGTAAATGAACTTCAAAAAATGAATAGAATTCTAGAGAAAGAGTTTTCTACAAAAGACGAGTTAATAAAATATATGACTGCTTCTGGGAACAAAAATGAATGTGCTTTGAAAATTTTTGATGCACAGGAAGAAATTTTAATACCGGAGTATATAAATGAAGCTATTGAATAATACAGTAATAATTGCTGCTGCTGGTTCTGGAAAAACATCAGATTTAGTAAGAAGAGCTATAGAATCTCAAGATAAAAGAATCTTAATAACAACATTTACAATTGATAACACAGAAGAAATAAAAAATAAGTTTTATCAAGAATTGGGATTCATCCCCCCGAATGTTTCTATACAAACTTGGTTCTCGTTCTTACTAAGAGAATGCGTAAGACCGTATCAAAACTTCTTGTATGATGAAAAGCGAATTGAGAATATCGAGTTCGTAAATGGTATGTCAGTGCCACTTGTCCCAAGAAGAGATACTAAGAGATACTATCTCCGGGAAGGCAAATATATTTATACGGATAAAATATGTGAATTTGTGCTTAATGTAAATTTACTATCAAAAGGCATGGTAATTAGCCGCCTAGAAAATATGTATGATCTAATAATGATAGATGAGGTTCAAGATTTAGCAGGATCGGATTTAGACTTTCTATATCTATTATTACGCTCGAATATGAACACTATTTTGGTAGGAGACAATAGACAAGCTACACTGTTCACGAACAATGGAAGAAAGAACAAGAAATACAAAGGGACCCATATATTTAATTTATTTACTGAGTGGGAAAATCAAGGTATTTGTTCTATTAACTATAAGACAGAGTGTCACAGGGGCAATCAACTAATATGCGATATTGCGGATTCACTTTACCCTGAAATGCCTCAAACCACTTCAACAAACAAACATATAACCGGTCATGATGGTGTCTTTTATATTAGAAGTCATGACCTAGAGGATTATATAAGAAAATATAAGCCAGTAGTTTTGAGATATGATAAAAAGACAAAATGTCCAGATAATTTATTTCCACATAATTTCGGAAAATCAAAGGGACAAACTTTTGAAAGAGTAGTAATTTTAGTTAATGGGCCGATACAAAAATTTTTACAAAATGATAATCTTGCTGTAAGTAGCCCTAAGTCGAAGGCTGGTTTATATGTTGCAATAACTAGAGCAAAATACAGTGTAACGTTCGTAACAGATCAAAAGGTAGTTTCAAACAAGTATGTAGCCGAATTCACTTTTGAAAATGAATTAATCGTTAATTAAGGAGAAAGTAATTATTGGTTGCTTTTTAATTGGGAATGTTCGGAATTTAAACTATTTAGTACAACAAATCTTGAAAACAACGTAAATGCGATAAACTAACTGTAAGTTTTTTAGTGGAAGTTGAAAAGCAACGGAAAAGATTTTACCAAAACATTTACTATAAATGCTCAAATTTTGCTAACATGAGGTAATTATGGAGGCTCCTCGTGAGTCAGCGAACTTTTGGGGAGTTTATATTTTCATTTCTTTCCTGACGTGGGGATAGACACTTTTTGTAGTTGATCATCTGTATGGCTAAGACGGTCCGTGATTTGTTCTAAAGAAACACCAGCCTCAGCTAGGTGCGACGTATGAATATGTCACAAAAAGTGTGGTAATAAGTCTATATTCAATACATATAGAGGCGATAGCACTGCTGGTTAGAGAATAGAAATATGTACTCTCAAAAACGCTGTATAATCAATGTTTTTGAGGGTTTTGTTTGTTTTGAAGAAGGTATTTATGAAAATGTTTATCTTGAATTATATTCAACAGTTTAAACTATATTGAGTTTGATATAATCTGAAACATATAAATTATTATTTAAAGGAAGATAGCTAAATGACAAAACAAGTAGAAACTTCCGTAAAAAACTTAGAGGAATTGTTAGAACTTGATTTGTATATTCCAGAATATCAACGACCATATACATGGTCCGCAAAGAATGTCGTTCAGCTTCTAGATGATGTAATAAAATTCTCTAAGTATCCTGAATATCGAATTGGAACAATTATTTTACATAAAAATAAAGAGAAATTAGATATTGTTGATGGACAACAACGCATTATTACGAGCTTGCTTATTTCAAAATTTTTAATAGCCAATGAAACACTAGAACTAAATAAACTAGAAATTCCAAAGCATAAAAAAACAATTGAGAACGTCAAATATAATTTCAATATTATTAAAGAATATTTGGAACGAAATCCTAAAGCAAAAGATATTCTTGAAGATTATTTTTTAGAAAATTGTACAGTTTTAGTTTTAACATTGAGTAACTTGGACGAGGCATTCCAATTATTTGATTCCTCCAATAACCGTGGGAAAGCATTATATCCTACTGATTTATTAAAAGCCTATCATTTGCGAGAATTAACAGGAAATGAGGAAAAAAAAAGAGAGATGGTTGAGTTATGGGAAAACATTAAAG
This sequence comes from Cytobacillus sp. MT66, assembly GCF_058792595.1. Lineage (NCBI taxonomy): Bacteria > Bacillati > Bacillota > Bacilli > Caryophanales > Bacillaceae > Cytobacillus > Cytobacillus sp. MT66. The sequence goes on along the minus strand of NZ_JBXAFB010000017.1, from coordinate 48,077 downwards.
CCGAACACATCTACATACTATTTTCTGATTATTTCTATAGGATTAAACAGTGGTCAAAGAATAAAGCGGTTAATGATGCAGGTTTCACGAATAATGATATTGAACTGTTCAAGGGAGTAAGTGAAGCAGATGAAAACAAACATAACAATTGGTCAAAGTCGCTATTAATGTCTAAGAATTTTGTGGATATATATAATAGGCAAAATCGAACGATGATAGAATTTAAAGCGATACCTCCTTTAAATTATCCTTTCCAGATTGATCAACCAATGATTAATGGAGAGTACTTCTTTAAATTTGTAGATTATTATTATTCTTTAGCTAAACGTCTAGGATTGTTAGAAGGGGAAAAACAAAGTGAATCTGAATCAACTGAGATTGTTAAGTTGATCAAACACTTGGATAAAAATAAGTATTACAGGTATGTAAATTCTTTGTTTAAGACTGCCGTATTATATGTTGTAGATAAATTCTCTCATAAGGAAATAGAATCAATTGAAAAAATATGTTTTAAATATGCTTTTTATCCCCGTTTCTATTTCGAGCAAGTTCAAAAGAAAACCATTAATAAATTTGTGCTTGAAAGTGAAGCAAAAGTTGATAACTTCTTTAATTATATTAATGAGTTGTATTCCATAAGCGAAGTCTTTAATTTTGAAATAAAGACAAGTGAAGAAAATCTCAAGAACTCAAAGAAAATGAAACAAAAATGGGGAGAAGTATATAGCTTATACTTTAAAGGTGGTAACTAATGGAAGAGAAAGAGTTTAGTATCAGGGATATATTTACTGGTAGCTACAGCATTCCTATTTATCAAAGAGCGTATGCATGGAGCGATAAAGAAATAGAAACTCTTGTTGATGACATTTATGATTATTATTCTCTTGTTTCTAATCAAAATTATTATATTGGTTCGCTTGTCGTTCACAAGGATAATAATGATTTGGAAAATGTCATTGATGGGCAACAACGATTAACAACATTGTCTTTACTTATATGTTATCTAAAGAATGAATCTAACTATAAAGAGTTGGTGCAGGATATTAACGTTAATCTTCATTTTGAAAGTAGGAAACGATCAACAGATATTTTTAAGTATTTAAAAAAGAATTTCGAGAAAGTAATTGATGAATCAAATGAATTAGTTGATGGCTATCGAATCTTGAAAAAAAAATTAAAGAACGAAAAATATGATGAAGGTTATTTTCAATACTTGATTGATAATGTGATTCTTATTAAAAATGAATTGCCAAGAGATACCGATCTTAATCATTATTTTGAGATCATGAATAATCGAGGGGAGCAACTTGAAAAGCACGAAATTGTAAAGGCTCATTTAATGGGGCAACTAGATAACTCTGATGATATTGGTCGTAAGGTTATTGCAGAAGTTTGGAACGCATGCCAGCGATTAGATAAATATGTTCAAATAGGGTTTAATCCGGATATTCGTGAGAAAATTTTTGGAGAAACATGGGATAAATTTCTTCCTAACGATTATTCTGCAATGAAAAAAATGTTCAAAGAAGAAAATAGTAACTCGTTTTTAGGATCAATAACAATTGATGAAATCATTCTGTTGAGTGATTTGGACAAAGGAGAAAATAAGAAGAAACAAAAAGATGACGATGATACTGGAAGATATCATTCCATTATTAATTTTCCTAATTTCCTTTTGCATATATTGAAATTGTTCAAGGGTGATAGTTTTGACTGGAGAAATGAGTCTGATGGGATTTCTCTGGATGACAAGAAGTTAGTGGATCATTTCAAAAATCATATCGAGACTGTTAAAGATGTAGAAGATTTTGTTTACTTGCTTTTGAAAACACGGTATGTTTTTGATAATTATGTTATCAAAACAGATAATTTGAATGATGCGACAGATGATGACTCCAACTGGAGTTTGCATAAACCCCATAAGTTGACAAGCGGAGGTAGTAATAAATTATCACCGCGTAATACTTTTTTTAAAGATGAGGATACGCAAGAAATTGTGGTCAAAATTGAGTCTATGTTTCAAGTGACAGATCCACGTCAAATCTATAAGAGCTTCCTTTATGGTATTTTAAAAATATTGAACTCGTGGATTGATAATGAAGATGATGATAAACAGCTAGTTAATCAACTGATTTGTTTCTCAAAAGAACGTTTTCGTGCCTTAACTGTTGACGATTCAGTTTATGATAGTGGCGTGGGTACACCCAACTATGTCTTTAATTTCTTGGATTTCATTCTTTGGTATCAACAAAAAATTGAGGGCAAGGAATTTGGAATTAAAGCAAATGAATTTGAATTCAAGTATAGAAATTCAGTAGAACACTTTTACCCGCAAAATCCTAATCTAGCTGAAAATCATGAACGACTAGATGATAATAATCTTAATAACTTTGGCAACCTTTGTATCATGGGACGAAGACATAATTCTCTACGTTCAAACTTAATGCCATCAGCAAAAATCAAAGAATTTAGTTCAACGAGTCAGAGTTTGAAATTTGAGATAATGGAAAACATTACTCATGAGAGTGGCGATTGGAATGTAACTGAAATCATTGAGCATGGCAATGAGATGAAAAAACTATTATCAGAATTTATTTCTTAGGAGCTTGTGAATATATATTAAAAATTACATTATGGAAGGCTGCTTTGTCGATAAGTTAATTTATGGACAAATGATAGCTTTTTCACTGTTCAATAAGCTAGTTTAGATTTTAGAAGTTTGAGTTATAAAACGAATTTATATAGCTCACCATATTTTTGCAAAGTATCATAAGGTAAACACCACTACATCAATATTTATCTGCCATCACCATCCAAGCCATGTGGAGTGCAGAAACAAAAGAATCAATTGAAATTTTTATTTGGAAATACCAGTACCTTGGACGACCTACGCAATCTATTTTACACAATATAATAATTGGCCAATCTAGAGGATTGGCTCTTTTTTGTGCCTAATATATGGTAAAATAATCCCAAACAAAACTTCAAAAGCGGTGAACAAAATGGAAAAAGTGTTAGCAGAAATACTAAATTTCAGACAAGAACGAAACTGGGAGCAATTCCACAACCCAAAAGATCTTGCTATTTCATTGTCAATAGAAGCTAGCGAGCTGCTAGAAAATTTTCAATGGAAGGATAGCCAAGAGGCGCTTAAGGAAAACAGAGAGAATATTAAAGATGAACTGGCGGATGTTCTCATTTATTCCTTAATGCTTGCACATGATCTTGATTTAGATGTTTCGGAAATCATACATAATAAGGTTCAAAAGAATGCAAAGAAATACCCAGTAGAAAAGGCATTCGGAACAAATAAAAAGTACACAGAGCTGTAAAACTAGAATTTTTTTAAAGAGGAGAGGTGAAAAAAATGATTATTTATGAGGCAACGAAAACTGAATTTGTATCAGATGTTACCAATGAATTATTAATAGAACGCTTATATAACTCCTATCAGGAAAAAATCGGACGGACTTCGAAGCAGGAGATAATATCATGGGAGAATTCTCTTCAACGAATGTCAAATGTGATGCAGGATAAGGATATCCCACATGATGCCGGTGTTGCGATTGAATTTAAGATTCCAAATACCTCAAAAAGAGTGGATTTTATTGTCACTGGAAATGATGGCAAACACGATCAGGTTGTCATTGTTGAATTGAAGCAGTGGTCCGAAGTAGAAAAAATAACGACTAAGGATGCACTAGTTAAATCATATGTCGGGGGTGGTCAGCGCCAACTGACACATCCATCTTATCAGGCCTGGACATATGCGGCGTTAATTAAAGATTTTAATCAAAGCGTCCAGGATCAGCAGATTCAACTTCAACCATGCGCTTATTTACATAATTATAGGAAAACAACGAATGATCCTTTAGTAGATGAACATTACAAAGAACATTTATTAAAGGCGCCTGTTTTTACAAAAGGCGAAATCCAAAATTTAAGAGACTTTATCAAAAAATATGTAAAAAAAGGCGATCATAAAAAGTTAATTTACCAAATTGAACATGGGAGGATTCGACCTTCCAAATCTTTGCAGGATTCCCTTACGAATATGTTAAAGGGCAACCAAGAGTTTATCATGATTGACGAACAAAAGGTGTTTTATGAAGAGGCTTTTCATCTTGCATTAGAGTGTGTGAAAAATAATCAAAAACAAGTGATGGTTATAGAAGGCGGACCAGGTACTGGCAAATCTGTGATGGCTGTCAATCTATTAGTCAATTTGATTAATAAGGGACTTATGACGCTTTATGTTTCGAAAAATTCTGCACCTAGGGATGTTTATGCTTCCAAATTAAAAGGCACAGTCCGAAAGACGGAAATTGATAATTTGTTTAAAGGATCCGGAAGTTTTACAGAATCGGAATTGAATGAGTTTGATGTTATCGTTGTTGACGAAGCCCATCGGTTAAATGAAAAATCTGGTTTTTACGGAAATCAGGGAGAGAATCAAGTAAAGGAATTAATCAAGGCAGCAAAGTTCACGATCTTTTTTATCGATGAAAATCAGAAAGTCACCCTAAAGGATATCGGAAGTATTGATTTAATCAAAAAGTTCGCAAATGAGTTTGAGGCAGAGGTTATTTCTGGTCAATTAGTTTCCCAATTCCGCTGTGATGGATCTGATGCCTATATTGCCTGGTTAGATGATGTTCTCCAGGTTCGGGAAACAGCGAACACACACTACTATGGCGTGGATTATGATTTTCGCGTGTACGACAACCCACATGACATGCTGCGTGAAATTGAAAAATTAAATAAGAAGAATAATAAATCACGCATGCTAGCAGGCTATTGCTGGGAATGGCCAACGAAAGAGCGGACTAATACGACGTACAAGGACATTGTCATTCCGGAGCATGATTTTTCCATAAGTTGGAATCTGTCCGACAGCATTTGGGCCATTGACCAAGACTCAGTTAATGAAGCGGGATGTATCCATACTGCGCAAGGGTTAGAGTTTGATTATGTCGGTGTCATTATCGGCGACGATTTGCGCTTTGAAAATGGTCAAGTGATAACTGATTATACAAAACGAGCAAAAACAGACCAGTCCTTAAAAGGAATTAAAAAAATGGCCAAGGAAGATCCGGAAGAGGCACAGAAAATTGCTGACCAAATTATACGAAACACGTATCGGACACTTATGACACGCGGACAGAAGGGCTGCTTTATTTTTTGTACGGATCCGAAGTTAAATGAATACTTTAAAGACCGGCTGCATAAGACAAGTTCTTATAATGATATATCGCCTAAATGGGATGTTAAGGTTGCTGAGGAAAGGTTTGATTATTAAATAAAACCCCATATAGAGGTTTATTATAATCTAACTATGTAAACTAAATAAATGAAGAGGGTCCATTTATTAATTAGAAGTTTTATGCCGATAAAAACACTATTAAATATAAGTTATTGATTGAAAAGTGACTAGTAAGAATCATCCTAGTCACCTCCCAAACATCCTAAATAAACTGATTATTTTAGAATTAAAGTTCAAACAGCTGCATTTGCTCATTATTAATACTGCCATCTTTTCTGTCTGCGGAAATGTAGCCTATAGAATTATAACCTTTTTTCCGTTTATCAAACATAGATTTCAAGGTCGGTACGTGTATATCTACATAATCATAGACCTTGACTTCTTGCTTGTTGGAATGAATTCTATGCAATCTTCCCACATACTGCTGTAGAGTTCCTTTCCAGGAGATTGGCATAGCTAGAAATAGGGTATCTAATCTCGGATCATCAAATCCTTCACCAATATATTTTCCAGTAGCTATAACCAGGCGCTCTTCATTATCTGGAATATTATCTAAACGTTTCAATTCTGTTATTCGTTCTTTCTTAGTCATATTACCAGTTAAAACAATGATGTTCTTCGCATAACCTTTAAATTTACTACGAAGATTTTCGAGGTGTTCAATTCTTTCTGTTAAGATTATAGGGGATCGCCCTCTATCTAATTCATGTAAAACGTCATCAAACAGTAACTGATTACGAACGTCATCAACGGAAATCTCCTGGTATATTTTTTGAAATTTAGTCGATTGTGACCGAAAATTTGTATATCTTGGAATTAGGGTATGCTTAAACGGCCGGATTTTTGCTTGTATTTTGGAATCAGTTTTATAACGAATTGGGCCGCACTGCATATAAATAATGGGATGAAATCCATCTTTCCGAACAGGCGTAGCAGTTAGACCATAAACAAATTTTGCACGCACTTGCTTTAAAACCTTTTCAAAGCTAAACGCTGAAATATGATGGCACTCATCGACAATCACCTGTCCATACTGAGTAATAAAGGATTTGATTTTATCTTTTGAAAGTATACTTTGTATGGTAGCAACATCAATTTTTCCTGTAATCACCTTTTTGCCGCCGCCAATTTGGCCTATTTCTTTTCGAGGAATATCAAGGAAATTTGATAAGCTATCTACCCATTGATGTAACAGTTGGATTTTATTTACAATAATTAATGTATTCGTTTTTCGTTTGGAAATTAGTGCAGCCGCAGTAACTGTCTTTCCAAAACCCGTTGATGCTGCAAGTGTCCCATTTTCATGATTTCTAAGTGCAAGAATCGCTTCTTCCTGTTGTGGTGTTAATTGCCCAGTAAAATTAACATCAATATTTTCTCCAGCAAATGAATGATCCTCTAATTCAAGTTCAATTGAATTCTCTTTTAATATTTTTTCAAATTCTCCAAAACTGCCACGCGGAAGAATTAAATATTCAGGATCTTCTTCATAGCAGCAAATAATCTTTTTCATACCATGAGTTGACATTCTTTTGGCCTGTGCCTTATAGAATTCAGGATTCTTAAATGAAGCAATCGATAACATCTTTGAATATATAGAGGATGGAATCCCTTGCTTTGGTATATAAAGACCATTTCTTAAGATAACTTTGATTTTAGGCGGAAGTGGTAAAGTAACATCTGTTCTTTCATCAGATTGATTTAATTTCTTTATCACGGATAAAATATCATGCTTATTTATTTTTTCAACAGAAGATAGGTACAGCCATTGATCAGGGAACGGCTGAAAGTTATCATCGACAAACACACTATTCCCTGCACTTAATGAGTTCCGCTGGAGTGGCAGGGCGATTAGGTTTCCAAATCCTCCTTTTGGAAGTGTATCTTGGTTTGGAAACATTCGATCAAAGGAGTCCATGCCAATTTGATGCCTCTTCTCTAGTGCTTTTGTTAGAAGCTGGGTGCCTAATTTCCTTGCCAAGGCTGCAGAGATCTTTTCAGCAAAGAAAATCCAGACGTGTGCACCATTACCAGACCTGGATCGTTCTATATGAACTGGTAATTCGACCTTTTTACAGGTATTTACGAATGTCTGAACGTCTTGCTGCCAGTTTTGTTTATCAAAATCTAACGCTAAGAAGAAACATGTTTCATCTTGGAGAAGCGGGAATAACCCGACAGTTTTTTTGCCGCTCAAATGTTGGTAGATTACTTGGTTTGTTAACGGTGATAGTTTCCGATGTTGGCATTGCGAGCATTTTATCTTTGGTTTCTGACAAAGAGGTTTTTGCCATTCAAGGTCGCAAGCAGGGATGTATCCGCTTCGTCCATCTTTTGATTCCCACCGATAAGCAAACACATCTGTTCTTCCTTTAAATAAACTGTTAAAAAGTTGAATCTTCTCCTCAGGCAATGATCTATAACTGACTATTGTCTCTTTGATCATACCATTAGCTGACTCGTCACGCTGATGCATTATATTTGTAAGCAATTGTTTTAAATAAATGTTTTCTTTTTTTATACGCTCAAACTCTTTTAATAAAAGGTCATATTCCACAATAAATCCCTCGAAATTAGCTTTTAATCTCATTTTAACTTATTTTTTATTATGTATTCAAAGAATTCAATACAATTAGAAGTAGTTCACCTTAGAAGTTTTCATTCAATTGAAGAAGGAAAATCTGGGCTTGCGACGAATTATTACATAAATCCGAAAATCCCCTGCTTAAAACTTGCCACGACTATTAATCCGCGAAAGGATGCTTCATATGACAAAAGAATACCTCGATTTAAAAGTTGATTTCATGTTCAAACAATTATTCGGTCAGCCAAGCAGAAAACATATTACAATTGCATTTTTAAATGACTTGTTAGGTAGAACTGGCTCAGAAAAAATCACCGATTTAAGTTTTGAAAACACAGAGTTTGTCAAGAAAGAATTTGAAGGGAAATCGATCCGACTTGATGTTAAGGTTGAGACTGACGATGGCGAACGGATCAATATCGAGATTCAACTGATTAATCAGCACGACATGCCTGAAAGAATTCTTTACTACTGGGCAAAAATGTTTTCATCTTCCATCCAAGCGGGTGATTCGTATCTTAAGCTTCCGCCAACAATCATCATTTGTATACTCAACTATCCACTTTTCCCGTCCGAAACTGATCGCTTTCATACTGTATTCCATATTAGAGAAGATGAAGATAGGTTTTTATGGAGTAATCTGCTTAAGTTTCACGCCTTCGATCTAAGTAATTTCATGGTACAATGGAGAAAATACAAACGAAAATTAAAAGAACAAAATTTAACCCAAATACCATGGCTTATGATGCTTTCAGCGGCCGATTATCGTAAAAAAAGAATCGATGCTGAAATTATATTTGAACTGGAGGAATAGGCGATGAATGAAGAGCAAGTACGTGAAGCACTGATTGAATGGGAAGCCCTAAGTGCAAATAAAGAAAATCGAGTTGTCTATGAGGCCAGAATGAAGGAACTTCGTGATCTGCTAAGTAATTTACAAGGTGAGCGCAGATTGGGAAGAGAAGAGGGGAGAGAGGAAGGCGTTCGGCTCGTCGCTAAAAACTTGCTTCAACAGGGGATGCCCATTCAAGAAATCGTAAAGGCAACAGGTCTTAGCACAGAAATTGTTAGAGAATTAGAAAAATAATGCTGTGTTAAAGCTTGATATTGATATAAACCGCTAAGGTGATTTTGGACAGTTAATCTTGCATTCTCATACTGCAGGTGAACTTTTCATCAAGAATAATAAGTAGGTTAAAAGATCTCAAAAAAGATTCTTTGCCTTTTGAGATCTCTTATATTAACCAAAATATTAACGATTGACCATCTTTTATCGTGACAAGATCTACCGCATTTCGCTAAAGCCTTGCACTTTTTAGGACATCTTTTATGACCTCTATAGCATTTTTATCCAATCCTTTTAAAGGTGGTATTGGGTCACCAACGTCATATCCTTGTATTTCAAGACCTGCTTTAATACAAGCAGCAAGATTGTACTTCTGGAAAATTTCATTTGCACTCCATAACTGTTTTTGAGCCTTTAAAGCTTCCTCCCAACGACCTTGAGCGGCTAAGTTATATAGATGGACAGATTGTTCAGGGAATAGACAAGCTGGACCTGCCATCCAGCCAACACCACCCAGCTGCATGACAAATACAGGAATATGAGCGGAGGCACTAAAAATTTTAATTTGATCTCCCGCTTGATTCATAATTGACAATAAACGTCCCGTGTTCCCTGTAGCATCTTTGAAATAACTAATATTTGGCTCTTGGGCAAGCTCAATAACAATGTCAGGAGTAAGGTCGACACTGCTGAATTTTGGATTGTTATATAGAACGATGGGGCATGATACAGACCTTGCCACTTTTTTAAAGAAATCGAGCATTTCCTTCTTGGAAAGGGTAAAATACGTTTCCAAAATGATCACAACTCCATCTATGCCGAGTTTTTCATAATGATTAATTTGCTCAATTGCTTCTGCGGGGGTGTATGCAGTGACTCCAGGAATTACCGGTACTTTTCCTTGGGCTGCCTCCACTACTGTTCGAACAATCTCAGATTTTTGACTCCACGATAGATAATGAACCTCCCCCGTGCTCCCTAAAGGGCTAAGACCATGAACACCTTTTGCTATTAAATCATTTACTAATTGTGTAAGTACTCCCGTTTTAACACTTCCTGTACTCTGATCTATCGGGCTAACTAAATACGGAATGATTCCATGAAAATTCATTGACATCCTTATTTACCCTCCAATCAAAAAAGATTTTAAAAATACCTTTGTTAATTTAGAAAGTATCACAGAATTCTTAATTAGTCTATTAGCTTTCAGATAATTAAAAATATTTTCACCGTCATTTGGTTAAGTACATCAATTCACAATGAACATATAAATCTTACCTATCAATCGATACGTAAATTATTGGAATAGATTTTTTTTTGAAAACACTTTATAATATAGTATGGTAACATTTGGAAACAAACCACTTGAAGTATATATTTAAAAGGAGGCAGATAAAAATGGAATTATTTAAGGAAATTACAGTAGAAACAACTGTTCAAGCACCAGTTGAAAAGGTATGGGAATATTGGACAGAACCAACTCATATCACAAAATGGAACTTTGCTTCAGATGAATGGCATTCCCCTTTTGCTGAAAATGATTTAAGAGAGGGAGGGAAATTCATTTCAAGAATGGAAGCCAAAGATGGTAGTTTTGGTTTCGATTTTGAAGGAGTTTATGATGAAATAAAACTACATAAGATAATTGCTTATACAATGGCGGATGGGAGAAAAGTGAAAATCACTTTTAACGACCGAGGAAACGAAACCGAAGTAATTGAAACTTTCGATGCCGAGACTACGAATTCAATTGAGTTACAACAACAAGGGTGGCAGGCGATTTTAAATAATTTTAAAAAATACTTAGAGCAAACATACAATTAAAAAATTTCTCCATTTAATCATTATTATAAGTCATCAAAATAATAGGCGGCGTATCTGTAGATACTCAATACCCACAGATACCGCAATTTTTTACTTTCTTCAACTAATCTACCCGTTTGTTTAAATATATTTTTTTACAATCTGGTCGAGCGCATCGGACCAGCCGTCGTACACGTATTGATCGCCGGGGTGACCGGCGAATCCGCGCAGGTGGAAAATCATCTCGGTGCAGTTGCCGTGTGTGATGAGAGTTAGGGTCAGGACAGGGGATTTCTCGATGGGAGCATCGGGGTAGCCCCAGGTGAAGACGAGCCGTTTGAAAGGTACGACCTCGAGAAACACACCACCTGTGATATACTCCTCGCCGGTCTCGATGTTGACCATCGTGTAGCGGTAGCGTCCTCCTTCGCGAACGTCAAAGGAGATGGTCTCCAGGGGTGTCGATGGCAACCAGTCGGCGAGTTCCTTTTCCACTGTCCAGGCGCGCCACACGAGCTCTCGATGGGCATTTAGGGTGCGGGTAATGGTAAACTCCGGTTCAGATGTGGGCATGTTCATTGTTCCTCCTTTGTGGTCATGTCAAATATCTTCCACCATATTTTACCATGCAAACGAAGATCTTGTTTAACTATTCCCCATGTTAGTCGAACAAGAAAAAGGAGCCAAACTACAATTCCTCGTTTTGCTCAAGCACCCTTTACTTTAAGTACGTTTTTTCCACAAACTTGACCCGCACTTTCATTGATTACAGGGATGCTAGCCCGTTTGTAAAAAAGCGACTTATCTTATTTTCAATCGCCCTCATTAGTTCTATTTTGACTATTCACTTCACCAAATGTTCCCTATTAAGCGAATTATCATTCTTGGTATTAACATTAAGATGTTCCAAACCACTTCAATTAGAGACTCAATTAGGGTCTCTTTAAAAAAACCGTCTCTATTTCTTTTTTTATTCTTCATCTAATAACTCCTAATTGATCAATCTTTGTTTAACTATTCTGACTTGGAATAACAAATTTAATTCCTTTAAATAGATTCTAACTTTATTTTCTATTTCCTTCTTCCTCTAACCTACCACGTTAATAAGATAATCACTGATAGAAAATCATGTATAAAAATAAGTAATAATACAGTCTTGGTTTGAGTATTGATTCAAAATGACTTATAAACATACTGCCAAAACCTAATCATTTAAATACCAGAAACAACAACTTCCTCGTGAGGTATTTTCAGTTATTTAAATAATGTGAATTTTTACAAAAAGATGATATGATTTGTTTATCGTAATTGTGAGGAGGTAAATGTCATGGGGGAATTTGTAGGATTGGTAGCTGTTGTCATGGTATTTGGGATTCCGATTGTGGCGATCTTGACTGGGTTTGCAACAAAACAGACAAAAATAAAAGCTCAAATGTTGAAGGACCAGCTGGAGCTTGAAAGGTTAAAACAAGAAAACTATTTAATCGAAACAGAAAAAATGCGGCTAGAAATCGAAAAAATGAAAATTGAGGGACCAAAAGACACTTTTAATCTGTAACTGAAACGTAAAGGGTGTGACACTAATCATTCGGGGGAAAAAGCATTTATGATTTCAAAGGATAGCAATATTAAATTTGTGGTGACAGGCCTGTTGCTGAGTATTCTCATGTCCGCTATGGATAATACGATTGTGGCGACTGCGATGGGTACGATTGTTTCAGATCTTGGCGACTTTGATAAATTTGTATGGGTAACCTCCGCCTATATGGTTGCTGTGATGGCTGGTATGCCTATATTCGGGAAATTATCGGATATGTTTGGCCGCAAACGTTTTTTTATATTCGGCTTAGCTGTCTTTTTAATTGGATCAGCACTTTGCGGGGTTGCTCAAAGTATGGTTCAGTTAAGTATTTTTCGTGCCATTCAAGGAATTGGGGGAGGTGCGCTGATGCCAATCGCCTTTACAATCGTCTTCGATATTTTTCCGCCAGAAAAGCGCGGGAAAATGACTGGACTGCTAGGGGCAGTATTTGGGGCATCAAGCGTTTTGGGGCCGTTGCTTGGGGCTTATATAACTGAATATATTAGCTGGCATTGGGTATTTTATGTCAATGTTCCTATCGGAATCGTATCGTTATTTCTAATCGTTCGCAATTATAAGGAATCCACACAGCTGAAAAATCAAAAAATTGACTGGGGCGGAGCGATTACCCTTGTGGCGGCAATCGTATGTTTAATGTTTGCATTAGAGCTGGGCGGAAAAACATACACTTGGGATTCTGTTCAGGTGATAAGTTTAATTACTGGATTTACGTTATTTTTTATTGCTTTTATCCTCTTTGAGCTAAAGGCAAAGGAACCCATTTTACCTTTTTGGCTATTTAGAAGACGGCTGTTCGCCACTTCGCAAATTCTGGCCTTTTTATATGGTGGAACATTTATTATTTTAACAGTTTTTATCCCCATCTTTGTTCAAGCGGTTTACGGTGGGTCAGCTGCAAATGCGGGTCTTATTCTTATGCCAATGATGCTTGGTTCTGTGGCTGGAAGTGCAATTGGAGGGATATTTCAAACGAAAACGAGCTTTCGCAATTTAATGATTATCTCGGTTATTTCCTATTTTATAGGCATGTATTTCCTTGGCACACTAACACCTGAAACATCTAGGGGAATCATGACTATGTACATGATAATAGTTGGTTTTGGGATGGGCTTTTCATTTTCACTTCTGCCGACAGCCTCAGTTCATAATCTTGAACCGCATTTTCGAGGAACAGCTAATTCAACAAACTCTTTTTTGCGTTCGTTCGGCATGACGATTGGAATCACCGTTTTCGGAACTATTCAAAACAATGTATTTACACATAAATTAACGGATGCTTTTGCTGGAATGAGTGGTGGTCAAGCGTTTGGCAGTATTGGGGATTCACGGCAAATTTTCGAGGCAAGTGAACGTGCGAAGATTCCTAGCTTTATTTTAGATAAAATCATCCATTCGCTTTCGGACTCTATAACTTATACATTTTTCATCGCCTTAGTCCCCATTTTAGTATCAGCGGTTGTTATTATTCTGATGGGCAAGGAGCGAGTAATGGTTAGCAAAGGCGAGTCATAAATGATACGCATAAAAAGGGGAAGCCGTTAGTTTTCAGGCTTCCCCTTCATTTTTTGGATTTTAATGAAGCGAATCCATCTTCATCTAATAAAGCCTCCTGCCATTAACAAATGGGCTAGGGGGCATTATTTTTTTTGTTGCAAATATTCATTAATTATTATATAGTACATTACAACAGTAATGTACTATTGTAGGTGGTGGTGACAATTTTTAATACAGATGGTACAAAGCCAATTTATATTCAGATAGCTGAATGGCTGGAAACAGAAATTATGAATGGGCATTTCAAAGCAGACGAGAAGGTATATTCGCAATATCAATTAGCTGAAATGTACACCATTAACCCAGCTACTGCTGCAAAGGGGCTGAATCTGCTTGCAGATGAAAATATTCTCTATAAAAAGAGGGGGCTGGGAATGTTTGTTACTGCAAATGCCAAAGAAAAAATAATTAATAAGAGGAAAAACCAAACCCTGAAGGGATTAATTGAGGATGTTGTACTGGAGGCAAAGCGACTGCAGATCAGCAAAGAGGAACTAGTAGGAATGATTAAGGAAATTGAAATTTGGGAGGGAGACCAATGAAAACGGTTGAATGCAAAGACCTGACAAAGCGTTACTTCAGAAAGCCTGTTTTAAAGCAATTAACTTTTTCACTGGAGGAAATGAAAATTACTGGTCTCATTGGCAGAAATGGCGCAGGAAAAACAACTTTGTTAAAAATGATCGCCGGTTTCATTAAAGAAACGTCTGGTGAGCTGAAGGTTTTTTCGCAGCGGCCTTTTAATAGTCTAAATGTTTCGGCCAATACAATCTTTGTTGATGACCAAATGAGTTTTCCTCCTGCAATGCAGCTCTATGAATTACTTGAGGTCTCAAGTAAATTTTATCCAAATTGGGATATTGACTTAGCACAGGGTCTTTTTGATTACTTTTCATTTGACCCAAAAAACTATCACAAGCGTTTGTCCAAAGGAAAGAAAAGCACTTTCAATGCCATTGTTGGAATTGCTTCGCGCGCACCGTTAACGATTTTTGATGAGCCAACGACGGGAATGGATACTGCCGCCCGTAAAGATTTTTACCGCGCGCTCTTAAAGGATTATCTTGCATACCCAAGAACTATTGTTCTTTCTAGTCATCATCTTGAAGAAATAGAGGACTTATTAGAGGATATCCTCATGATGAATGATGGACGGGTGAAGCTTCATATGCCAATGGAAGAGTTTAAAGAATGGGCCATTGCACTAAAGGGACCTGCGGATTTGGTTCTTGCATTGGCAAAGGACCGTGAGATTATTTTTAAAAATAATCTTGGAACAAATTCAGTCTATGCGGTTATGAAGAATGACTTCGTGCAAGATGAGCTCGTGCAGGCAAAAGCAAAGGGAATAGAGATTTCATCGGTCCAGCCAAGTGACCTTTGTGTTTATTTAACTTCATCAGCTAAGGCAAAGGAGGGAATCGATCATGTCTTTGCCCAGCGTTAATCCTGCAGAAATTGTCAAGAAGCAATATTTCTTTAAGCTTAGGGCAAATATTGATGCCTATAGCTCTCTTGTGGGCATTCAGCTTCTGGCTATCCTTATGTCTTTATGGGGGAGCGGTTCTTCAGGGGTATATTCGGAGGCATTGTCGGTTGATGTTAAAAATTATTCAGCAGATATTGTGATTGCTTTTACCATGATTTGGGGATTAACAACTGCGATTACGATTACAACGAAGCCCTTTCGTTTTCATGACTTTACGTTTGTGACGAATCGGGTCACCAGCGGGCTTTCCAATTTGTTTTTCCTGCTGACAATAAGTGTTGTTGGCGGTATTCTGGCCATGCTGGCTAGAAATTTGATTATTTTAATCGCGTATTCCTTTTTTAATCAGGAGTTGTACGGTTCTCCCGCAATAGGCAAGGAGTTTATTCTGGGTATGTTCATTTCGATTCTATATATATTCTTTGTCAGTTCATTTGGATATCTGATCGGTACTCTTGTTCAGGTAAACAAGGCGTCTGTGCTGATTTTTCCTGTTTTGGTGATTGGGTCTGTTTTCATCGATGCGACGATGCAAAGAAATCCAATGGTGATGAATATACTGGAGTTTTATTTTATGGAATCATCTCCACTGATTTTCACACTGAAAGCATTAGTTTCGGCCATTATTCTCTTTGCTGCTTCCATCATGATCATGAATCGAATGGAGGTTAGAAAATGATTTCAACCCTGACGATAATTGGAGTAACCGTCATTTTTATTGCCATTCTTTCCTTATATATTAGAGTGAGCAGGAAATTTGTCACTGTCAAGATTACCCATTGGCTATTACTGGTGTATACGGGTGTATTAGTAGTATCGATGATTGCCAGCCCATTCGTTATAGATGTTAAAGGGAAGCAGATACAACAGATTTCGGAGGATGAATCAGAAAAGGTAAAACAAGACTTTTATGCCCAGATTAGTAAAGGGAAAATTGACGAAATAAGTAATCGGGGCTTGCTGAAACACAGCAGTTTTGAATTTCATCAGCCATCTTTGAAAATAAACTTCACAGGGATAGAAACCCCATTGATCTATATTGAGAAAACTAAAACTGCCGATCAACGGATTGAAGCCTATGCTTTTGTGACTGGCTTAATTATAAATGGGGTTGATTTCACGGAAAAAATACAGCCTCCAAGATTCATAGTTTCTGATACAGATGGAAGCATTACCATCCATAATGAGGAACATCAGACAATTAATGTATCCCTTTTAAAAAATGAATTTACGATTACACAGTTTTTGGGCGGTGCTAAGATGTTCAGCCTGATTAAACATGATGCACCGGTTATCTATTTGAAGGTTCCAAAGGATCTTGAAATCACAAGTGAAACAGGTATTGAGCCGATTGTTGTTGAATAGTTTACAAAAGCATCCAAGGATAAAGGTGAAAGGTACTAAATTCAAATATTTGTATAGGAATTCAAAGGGGCACGGTGCAGAACCATGTCCCATTTTTTTCACCTTGTTTGGTTTTTTTGACTTGCGAATGGTATTTTCTGTTATATCTAATTATTGATTTCACTCTGTTTAAAAAAAACGACAAAATTCCGTCTAAATTAGGAAGAACCCTTATTTCCTTCAAAATAAGGGAGGTTTTTCCGTTTAACTTTTCCAAATCCCTGGATTTTACCTAATTTACGGCATTTAATCGGAAAGTCTCCGTCTATATGTGCTTCTTAAGCCTCCCTATTATACATTAGCCGGAAAATCTCCGCCTAAAAAGCATTACAATTTCCTTTACAATAAGACCGTGAAACTTTTTCTATAATAATTCGTTAATAATGAAAGAACATTAAATCACGAGGGGATAAAAAGATGTCCAAAATAAAGAAAGTTCAAACAGGATGGTTTGTGTTTTTCGGGGCTGCTATTGGGGCGGTTCTTGGTTTAGTCGCCTATGTGAATGATTGGCTGGGGTAGGGAAGCGGTAAAATAAATGAAAAAAATAGTAAAGGCGTTTTTTTAAAATAATTGGCGACCGTCTAACAGAACAAGGAAGTTGCGATTAAAAGAAAATAACAGGAACATAGGAGGTGTTAAATTTGAAGATCCAGAGAATGGATCATGTGGGTGTAATTGTAAATGATCTCCCTGCCGCTAAAGAGTTTTTTCTCGATTTTGGACTTGAGGTTAAAGGGGAATGGGAAATGGAAGGAGATCTGATGGGATATGCAGTTGGGCTTAATGACGTTAAAGTAGTGTGTGCAGGAATGGGAACTTCAGATGGTCAGACATGGATAGAGCTAATCAAATTTCATACACCGTTAGATGAAAAAGGTATTCAGCAATCCTATGCAAATACATTGGGTATCCGACATATTGCATTTACTGTAGAAGATATTGAAGCTGTTGTTGCCAAATTGAAAAAGAAGGGTGCGAAAATCTTTAGTGAAATTCAGCAATATGAAGAAAGTTATAAATTATGCTATGTTCGTGGTCCAGAGGGAATTATTTTGGAGTTAGCTGAGAAAGTCAAATAAGTGACGCTTGACCCAGATTTCACACTGGAGATTAAAGTTTTTCTAAAAGGTGGGGAAAGATAGTTTTGAGGTGAATAGCTGCATGAAAAGGCTAACTATATTGATTTCTTTCATTTTAATTCTATTTTTTGGTTCAATTCAAGCGTTCGCACAACCTAAAGAATGTCCTGTGTTAAGTGAATTGGAGCAAACATCTATCAAATATAAAAAAGAGGTAATTGAGGCATTAAATACTTTAATACCAAAAGTTTATGGTACTGGAATAGATGATTATCCTGACCTCTATACTAAATGGAACGTAGTAACCGCCAAACCTTTTCCTGAAACAGCTGGCAATAAAGAAGAAGAGGACTATTATGGAATGGCAAAGACCTTTTGCGGGAAAGAAATTGCTGAAAAATCATGGCTTGTACGTTTAGATTTCCCAAAAGCACCTGGAGCTGACTTAGCCCAAGGTCAAATATTTTTAGCCAAAAGTAATCTACCCGTCTTTATTTAATTGACAGGGGCGTTAATCGGAGATCCCAATGTTCCAGTCAGTTGGTTTTGGAACTAAGGATGAAAGGACCTTTGATGAAAGAAGGGTACAGTTTTATAATAAGGAAATCTTTTAATATCAGGTGTTATTATGATTATATTTGCACCAATAATTGGATTTTCTAGTGGCGCATTGTTACTTCATTATTTTTAGTAAAGGCAAGTCATAAATGATACGCATAAAAAAGGGAAGCCGTTAGTTGTCGGGCTTCCCCTTCACTTTCTAGATTGCCAACAATAGCAAAAGCATCTTGACCCTGCAAATTTGGCGTTAAATACAAGCCCTATATTCGGTCATGATGTCGTCAATGATGGTTTTGACGGGAAGGATTTCGTTTATTTCATGCACTCTTGCACCCGCAAATACAAGCCCATTCTCGCAATCCCCTTCCATGGATGTTATTAAAGAATCCATTGTACAAAAGCGATATGAGCAATCTTTAAGGCAATCAATACACTTCTTGATTTTCACCTTTTTATCATCAGATATTAGTTCAGTAAAATGGTTCTTAATCGCACGGCCTTCCAAGCCCACCGTCGTCTTTACCATTACCGTATCTTCTTTCCCTGCATGTACATATTTTTCCTTAAACGATAATGGTGCGTCACATTCATTACTGGCAACAAATCTTGTTCCCATTTGAACCCCAGAAGCTCCCAATCGAATGGCACGGGCAAGATCCTGTCCATTCATAATCCCCCCAGCAGCAATGACGGGAATTTTAACGGCATCAACCACCTCTGGCAATATATCAAACAATGGCCGCTCAGTACCAAGATGCCCACCAGCCTCATTACCTTCTACAACAACGGCGGAGGCACCAAGACGTTCCGATATTTTTGCAAGCCTTGCTGAAGATACAATGGAGATAACCGGTATGCCAGATTCTTTGCCCCAGCTATACATATCTCTTGATATACCTGCTCCTGAAATAATAAAATCAACCTTTTCCTCAATGGCTACTTTCATTTTTTCAGCAAAATCATTCATCGCAAAAAGAACGTTCACTCCAATATAGCCGCCATCCTGAATGGATTCTTTCGCCTTTCTTATGTGAAATCGCAACTCATCGAAACTAATTCCAGTTCCTGAAATAATCCCAATTCCCCCGGCGTTTGCTACAGCGGAAGCAAGTCCGCTTAGAGAAATACCTACTCCCATTCCACCTTGCATAATGGGAAACCTAGGCGTCATATGCCCAATTTTTAATTGTTGAAAGCTCAAAATAATACCCCCAATTCATCATTATAGTTATCCCCCAAGCTAATTCTAACGACTTGAAAACAAATGAATAGTTACAAATATAATGCCTGATCCTAAATGTAGATAATAATTTTGTGGTTGTCACAAAACATTCAAATTTTCGTGATTCCTATAACGCTTATTATTGTTATTACAGCACAAGGTGAAATGACCCATGGGCATATTCATTACATAAGCGGAATTGTTTGGGCGAAAAATAGGTGCGAACTACAGGAAAAGGAGAAATACCTGATGAAGCCACTGGAAAAAAGTTTTTATAATCAACCAACACTAGAACTTGCAAAAGCACTGCTTGGATGTCTTCTAATTAAAGAAACTTCTGAGGGAACGGCATCAGGTATCATTGTTGAGACAGAGGCATATATGGGACCCGATGATCGTGCGGCACATAGCTTTGGCGGGCTACGTACAAAACGAACTGAAATTATGTTTGGTGAACCCGGGGTTGCCTATACGTATTCCATGCACACCCATTGTCTTTTAAACGTGGTAAGCGCTGAAATTGGGCAGCCTCATGCCGTTCTAGTTAGGGCATTGGAACCCTTTTCTGGAAAAGAATTAATGGCTAAAAGGAGGCCAAAAGCAAAAAATGAAATCGAATGGACTAATGGCCCAGGTAAACTGACAAAGGCACTTGACATTACAATGGCTGACTATGGCCATCCACTTGATCAATCCCCACTTTGGATAGCAAAAGGAACGGACATTGAACTTGAAAATATCGCTTCCGGTCCAAGGATTGGCATCCAGAATACCGGTGAGGCTGTCCATTATCCCTGGCGTTTTTGGATTTCTGGGAACAAGTTTGTTTCTCCAAAAACCCGATAGTTCTCATGTTTATAAAAAAAGGAATTGGTAACTGGATGAGGCTGATACCATTCAACAAATGGGCCATTTAATTGAATAAGCTATTAAATGGCAATGTTGTTTGTTGAAATGATACAATTAAAGAAATTACTTTAATGGTCAAAATATTATGAAATAAGGGAAAAGGGGATTGACAATGGATGTAAGATACCCAATTGGGAAACTACAAGTTCCTGAAAAAGTAACATTAGAAAATATTCAAGAATGGCTAAAGGAAATTGAAACTTACACGATTCGATTAAGAGAAACTGTTGACTCCCTAAGTGATGAGGAATTAAGCAGAACGTATCGTGAAGGTAGCTGGACAGTCCGCCAACTTGTTCATCACATTGCAGATTCTCAGTTGAATATGTATCAACGGTTGAAGCTGGCTTTAACAGATGACAATCCAACAGTACCTGCTTTTGATGAAGAAAAGTGGGCGATTCAACCGGATACAAAGCTTCCTGTAGAAAGTTCTATTAAAATGTTAGAAGGTATAAATGAGCGCATCGTATCTTTAGGAAATAGCTTAACTGAAGAACAATTAGATCGAGCTTTTAATCACAAGATAAACGGTAAAATAACAGTTGCAGCAAAAGTAGCAAAATTATCCTGGCACGAAGAGCATCACTTAGCCCATATAAAAATTGCATTATCAAAATAATACAATATATATAAATAAGAAATAGTTACAAAAGTTTTATGCAACTAAATGGTGCTTTTTTTCAATATCACGAACTATAAATAAGCCGAAAATATGCATATTTTCGGCTTATTTATATTCAAAAACATACTGCCATAAACAGTATTTTTAATTGCCAAATACACAAATGATCTATCCAAACGGTACAGGTTTAAGTCCTTTAAATCGGGATATGGTTATTACTCTTTTTTTAGCCTCGATTGGCTTTGCAAAAGACAAGTTCCTATAATGATTTATCACCTAAGTGGGATGTTAAGGCTGCTGAGTACCGGGAGGATTATTAAGCATCGCGAATAGCAGCTGTAAATTAGTTTATTACAATTTAATTATGTAAACAAACCGACAGTAGCGTTATTTAGTGAATCACAATCAAGATTCTCATTAACTGTAAAAAGAGAAAACAAAGGACAATTTGAAAATCTATGGCCGGAAGCGAGCCAAATCGGCTGGGTAACGAACGATGGGAAAATGATGTATATGTAACCGGTGAACAATTAATGGAGGATACCGTTTATGAACATCATAAACTTTGGAGTTAAGCTATTCCTATGTTAGTAGGGCAAAATAAATTAGTTCTAGAAAGTTTCGTCAAATTCTGGATAGGCAATACCCTCAACTTTTGCTCCATTTAGTAAGGCAATAAAAGAAAACTCAAAGAAGCTTTTCATAAGTATAGCAAACTTATGGGAGCTTCTTTTGTTTATAGTAGTTTGAAAAAAATGATCACCGACAAAAAACGATATACTTCATTGTTGTGTTTATAGTAAAATAGTAATGTGAATATAGACATAAAAATCTGATAAAGGCAAACTTATCGAAAGGTAAGGACGCAAAGCTACGAGTCTAAAATCCTATTGGATAATGATAGTCGGGTTGCCAATACAAAAATAGCAGTATATGACTAGTTGGCTATCCCTATAACATTTGGGATAGCTGTTTTTTTTATTAATACGTTGGAAGCTTTTATAAACGATTGGTATTGTCCTTAAATAATGGAGGAATAGGTTATGAGAGTATTTCGTAATATTGGAAAGGGTATTGGAACTGTCGGAGGAGGATTAATCGGCGGTTCTGTTAAAGTAGTTGGAAAAGCTGTAGGCAGTAAGTGGAAAGGTACTGGTGAATGGTTAGAGGACGTTGGAGATAGTGTTCAATCTGCTTCTAAAATAGCTTTAGACAATGCAGGACAGTTTGTAGATGGAGCGGTTCAAGGTACATATGGTGCTATTAAAAAAGATGAGTACTATAAACAAAAAGGTTTAAATGATTTAAAGGATTCCACAGGTAAAACGATAAAGGGAATTGGTTCTGCTCTAAAATACACAGCTAATAATGCTGGCAGCACCTATAAAGGATTTAGAAGTGGAGATAAAGAGCAAGCAATAAAAGGACTGAAGAATCTTGGTAAAGTAGTAGCTGTGTCAGGTCTTGCCATCGGTGTAGTAGATTTAGTAGATGGAGCAGATATCATAGAAGCAGAGGAAATTGAAACTAGGAATGATCATTTAAGCGGGTATGAACTTCCAGAAACAGGAGTACCTTTCGTTGAAAAAACAGTTGATCTACCAAATGGACAAGTTGTTGAAGGTACATTCCCTGTATTTGATGAAACTTTCAATGTCATGATTGCAGAAGAATTGTATTTAGAAGGTGATGATGTTCATTTTGAAGTAGCTAATGATACATTGTATCAGGCTATTATAGAGAATCCGGACCTTGCCAATGAACTAGGTTTCTCACAAGCTGAAGTCCAAGGTCTAGCAAACGGACAAACACCGGAAGGATATACTTGGCACCATAACGAGGAACCGGGTCTTTTGCAGTTAGTAGATGAAGAGTCCCATGCTCAAACTGCACATACAGGTGGCCGAGCAATTTGGGGCGGTGGAAGTGAAAATCGGTAATACTAATAGAGAAATTATGCTTATAAGGGTTAAGCTAGGTTAATAAATAGATTTAGCAGAAAAATACTTTATATTTTGACCTTGGTTCTATAAAAAAAGGAGAAATTATCAATGTTAAATAGCTCATTAAAAAAAGAAGCGGTAAGAAAACTACAAAATGCTTTATATAAATATGAGAAGTCTTCTAACGACTTACAAAATAATGCGATTAAATTGCATAATGCAAGAAATTATGCAGAGGATGTAATTCAAAAAGTTGAAGATTATATAAATACTTTGGCCAACACTCCAAAAGAGTTTGACAAAACTTTCGAAGAAGTCCATGTAAATCTTGCAAGCTTTAAGGCACTTAGCGAAATCTCGTATGATGAAAAAGAAATGATTAAGTTAGCAGGTGGAGGTACAGCAGCGGGTGTTGCGGCAGGGGTAGCTACAGCGGCACTTGCTCCAACAGCAGCAATGGCGATTGCTACTACTTTCGGAACTGCATCAACAGGAGCAGCTATTTCAGGTTTAACAGGAGCAGCAGCTACTAATGCAGCTTTAGCTTGGTTAGGTGGCGGGGCTTTAGCAGCAGGTGGTGGCGGAATGGCCGGGGGAAGTGCCTTACTAGCATTAGCAGGCCCTATTGGTTGGGGGATTGGTGCAGCTAGTATAGCGGCAGGTGGTTTCTTTGCAAGCAAAAAGAATAAGGAAGCCGCTATCAAAGCAGATAAGGAACGAGTTGAAATTGTAAAGGCAATGAAAGTACTTGACGCTACATCTACAGAGATTACCAACTTGAACTCTTTTACACAAACATTAGCTACTAACTTAGAACAAAGTTTGATTTCATTTATTAGTAAAACGAAAAATGTAAAGTCTTTCACTGACTTTTCACAGGATGAACGTAATTTGTTAAGAGCCATAATCAATAACACAGAAAGTTTATCAGCGTTATTTATGAAGGAAGTTGGCAAGTAAGATGTCCACAAATGTTTGGAAAGACCAGATTACTGCAGCAGGAGTAGATGGGTTTAACCAATGGAAGAGTCAATCCATCGCTAAACAGTTAGATCAAATCGTTAAAGAAAAATTGCAGAATCAGCAACAGCAAAATATAAATTTTGAAACTGCATTGAAACATATGATGAAAATGCGTCAGTTTCTCTCAGAACCAAAGAATATACTAGGTTCTGAACAAACGAAACATGGCGAAGTAGCAGAACATCTAGAAGTTAATGTTCGCAATGCTTGGGTAGCCTTAAAAGGTCAAAGTGAAGTTGCTACCTTTGATGGAGTGGCTCGTACTGCACCAGAGGACTTCATTTTAGATGGTATTAAGTATCAATCCAAATTTATCAATGGATCAAATAACACACTTAAACATATACTTGATCATTATGGAAAGTATCAAGATAGTTCTATGAATTACTCTATACCAAAAGATCAATATAAGATTATTGAAGCTATTAGATCAGGCCAAGCCCCTAGTAATTTAAACGATAAATCAATTCGTGCTATTCTCCAAAAGGTAGAAGAAATAGAGCGTCAGACAGGTAGGAGTTTTCAAGAAATAGTAAAACCGTCCGTTTCAAATTATAGTGAAGCTCAATTAGGTACAGCCGGGGAAACGGTATCAAAACATCAAGACCAAATTGTTGATGAGAATCAAAAAATTCAAGATGAAATTCAAAAAGATGCAAGGGAAAAAACAAAATCCATCGAGGCTAAAAAAGGACCTTCAATTGGAGAAGGAGTTAAAGTTGCTGGTACAGCAGCTGCTATTGCAGCTTCATTGAATACGATTACAGTAATTTATAGTAAAGTGAAGAAGGGAAAGAAGATTCAGGATTTTAATAAAGATGATTGGAAGGAAATTGGTATAAGTTCTGCAGGTGCAGGTGCCAAAGGCGGTGTTACTGCCGGGAGTATATACGCTTTAACTAATTTAACCTCTCTGTCAGCTCCGTTTGCAGGTGCTGTTACAAGTGCAACGATGGGGTTATCATCTTTACTTGCGGACTTAAATAAGGAACAAATCTCTATGGATGAATTTGTTACACAAGGTCAAATCCTTTGTATTGAAGCAGGTATTGCAGCTACAGGTGGAGCAATAGGACAAATGCTAATACCTATTCCAGTATTAGGCTCTGTTATTGGTACAGTTACTGCAAATTTTGTTTGGGGATTTGCAAAAGACAAGCTTGGTGCGAGAGAACAAGAGTTAAAGAAAATGCTAGATGCTTACACGGAGTCTATTTTAGCAAAAGTAGAAAACACTTATCAGGATATAATATCTAAAATTAACACAACATATGCACGCTATGATTCTTTAATTGATGCAGCATTTGATGTTCATGCAAATACAGCTGTTTTAGCTGCGGCTTCAGTAGATTTAGCAGTTGAGTTAGGAGTAGTTGAGCAAAAAATCTTAAAAAATGATGCTGATTTAGATGCTTTCTTCTTAGGGTAATAAGGTTCACTAAATAATGAATCTGTGATATTTAAATAGTCTTGGTGAAAGGCAAAATGATTTAATAACGGGTTCTGGTACATTTTATATCCCAGCACCGGTATCATCATATTTACAGATAAATCCTAAAAATTGCTGTGCTAGTTCTACATGAAAAATCTTTATAAAGTATTTTGACCAAGAGGCAATCCTAAATGGTGTCTCTTTTCTTTGCCTATACATGGTAAAACAGACATATGATGATTTAGGATAATTCAACTAAAGCACTAATTACTTTAAGTACCGTTTTTAACTAAGTGCTTCGTTAGTCGTAATTTTAACTAAAGCTAATCTAGCTTCATTGTGAGTAGTAACTTTCAGTTCTAATCTAGAAATAGTAGAATGAATTACCACTCTTCTAACCGTTGAAATCCTACCACGCCCTCTATTCTCTTCTAAAATAACGATAACAAGATAGGAGGAGTGTTTAGTTCTTTTGATGCTAGAAGGGGAAGGGGGATAGATTATGATTTTCACGTGTATGATACCCCACATGACATGCTATATGAAATTGAAAAAGAATATCAATTATTGATTATAATATTTTTATGTTAACTAATTTGTAGATTAATAGGTAAATTCCAAATGCTGGGTACTTTTCTACCTCGAGCTTTGCTAGAAAAAAATAGCAATGATTGCAATTGTCACCATAGAAAAAAGAAGTAAACTGGCCCATTCTGTGCCAAGATTAGGGTAGTTTACTTCCGAATTCGACTTAAATCTTAGAATTAATAGCATTTAATCACCAAATGCAAATATTATTTCTGTTTCACAAACTAATTCTCCATCAACTTTAGCTATACCTTTGCCTTTTCCGATAGGACCTTTTAGACGAGTTATTTCAACTTCAAGACGGAGCTGGTCTCCTAGTTTCACTTGCTTTTTAAATCGGCACATGTACGGGATACTTAGACTAACCCTAACCCCAAAAATGGAATTAGGGTTGGTTAACCTGTAGAAGCTATTCTATGAATATAATCTATAATTCAGTTCTTTATATGAAAATAATCCTAGCTTTATAGAGCTGGGAGGAAGCACATTAGGCATTGTATATTTCCTTTATATTCAACTGATAGTATGGTATTACAAGGATTAATTTTTTAGACTTGTTCTTATTTTTTCTGTCATAATTTTATTTTCTTTGGCTATTCTTAAACCGAACATAACTCTTAAAAAATTAAATCTTCGAATGACAAAGTGATATAAAATCATAATGATCGTAAATGCTACAGGGACTAAAAATACCACTTTAACAGGAACTGCCCATTCTAAGTTATAGATGAAAAATCCCAACAAAATAATAATAGGCTGGTGAAGCACATAAAAAGGCATGGATGCTTCGCTTGTATATTTTAACGTGCTATTAATGAAGTTTAAGTATTTATCACCTAGATATAAGATAAAGAAAAGAACGTTCCACACCAAAATCACTCGTAGTATCATAAAAATACCCCAAGTTAGCGAGACATTCATTGGAAACCCAATATACATAGCCCAGAATATATACCCGGCCGTACTAACTGCACTTAAATATCCAGCAAAAACTCCAACTCTACGTACAAATTCCCTTAAAGATTCTCTTGAGAAGAAATAGTAACCATAAATAAATAAAATTAAATAAAAGATAATTCCCCAGCTAGCTAAATTCACAACATTGTTGGCAGTCAAAGCCACTATCATTAAAGGGATTGGCATAACTAAGTAATGAAAAGTCCCAAAGGCTTTACGTCCTACACCCTTTTTGATATTCAGGAAGAAAGGTAATGTGATCAACGAAAAAAGTAATAACTCCAATAGATACCAAAGATGATGTCCGAAAAATGCAAAATTGCCTGTTCCGCCGATTTGTAAATATAACCCATCAAAATAATGTGGGAAAAATTTGAAGAGTGAGCCATCAAATTGATTGTTGGTTATTCTTTCAATATATACTTGAGGGGGTGACAAAATAAATATCCCTAGAAGTAAAGGGATTCCAAGACGGACAAGCCTTTCCTTTACAAAACTTTGAAAATTTCTTTTTTGTAAGGCATAATATGTACTAATTCCTGAAATCATAAAGAATATTGGCATTATCCAATTTCCAACAAAGAGGGAAAAAAAGTTAATGTAAGACCGATTAATGACGTTATTCTTTATATGCCAATCAAAAGGATTAAAGAACATTGAACAATGATAAAGAAACACAATTAAAGTAGCCAGTACTTTTATCCAGTCTAAATCGTACTGTCTTATAAATTGAATGTTACTATTCATAAATTTCCCCCATCGAAATAATTTCTGCTAAATTATACATTATTTTCTAAGAAAATTATATTTTTTTTAAAAGTTAAGATAAAATTTGGTTTTTTAGATTTTATCAAATGAAAAAATTGTGAACCATGAAAACCCTCGCAAGGCACAACTCGATTAAATGTAGCTGTTTTTTTATTTGGGCTTTGACACCGACCACCAATGTCTTTATGTAAAAATAATGGGTTTAATGAAGAAACAATAGGGGATTATGGTTATGGTTTTTTGCTGTGGCGGAAAAGTTTAACAGAATGTGTCCTTATTCTATTTTTAATATAAAAGCCTGTGAAATTTCACGACAAGTAAAATCTCACAGGCTTTTTCATTTCAGGGGAGGGTTTTGTCCCAACTGCATTTATTCGAAGACAGCTACTAAGCGGCCTTTTACTTCATGATTTTTCAGTTTTTCTAAGCCTTTGTCGATTTCTTCAAATGGAATTGTGATAAGATTTGGATTCATTTTTCCAGTAGCGAAGCAATCATATACACCTTTTAAGTCTTCCACTGTTCCACCGTTACTTCCTAGAAGCTTAATTTCTTTCGTAATCATTAAATACGTGTTGATGTTGGATTCTAATTTACCCATACCAACGATAACAACTGTTCCTCGAGGTTTTACAGCTTCCAGTGCATCAGCAGTTGTTTGACCAAAACCAGCAAAGTCAACAATGACATCACATTCTGCTTCTTTCATATCAAGAATGGTGTCGTACACTTTTGCACCTAGTTCTTCAGCAAGTTTCCTAGCTTCTGGAGAGACATCTGTAGCGTATACTTCGCAGCCTTTAATTAGTGCCATCTGCACAGCAAATTGACCAAGTCCGCCAATACCGATAACTCCTAATTTTGTCCCTTTTTTTGCTTGTCCAATACTGAAAATAGCACGATAAGCTGTGATTCCTGCATCAGTTGAAGCCGCACCTTCTACAAAGGAAACGCCTTCAGGAATGATTACGCATTGATCTGCAGGAACACGCACTTTTTCTGCATAACCGCCGTCATAAGTGTACCCAGCAGTTACTTTTGTTTCTCTATTCATTGGGTTAGCCCCAACACGATCTCCAACTTTAATATTTTCTACACCTTCACCCACTTCGATAACAACCCCAGCAAACTCATGCCCCATAATAACAGGACCATTTGGAAAAAGTGGCATCCAACCTGGATCCTGTAATGCTGCAACGTCCGAATGGCATAGACCAGCCGCCTTTACATCAATCACAACGTGATTTGCAATCGCTTTTGGATCCTCTTTTTCAATCAATTCTAGTGGAATATTAGTGCCAGTAAATTGCCAGCCTTTCATACTATCGCCTCCAAATTGTTTTACTTCTTTATCATACTCTAGTATTATCCTAAAATATCTTTGATTTAAATATCTCAAATTAAAGATATATTATAACTAAAATTTACCCTTCATCTCACTAGTTGTCAACAAATTAAACTACTTGTTGTTTCGTATCTCATGAAACAGCGATTTTGACCGGTGTCTACATCTTCGTTCGAAAATCCCACTGAACTAGTAAATTTCCTTATTTCTATTCGAAAAGATAGTTGTGGTATGTACTGCAATGTTGTATGTGTTTAATAAAATTTTGTGAGTATTGGGGGAATGTTAAAGTTTGGAAAGGGGAGGTGCAGCACAACCTTTCACAAATTAGTTTATATTCTAGTGGAGCAACGATCCTGTCCTTCTGTCGCTAAGGACGGGTAATCAGGTTCTATGCTAAGGAGTGGAGAAGCAATTTTTTTAACCCTCTACCCTAATTATACCACACAAAAAATACCAAATATAGACTGTTAATTACCTCTCATCACGAGTAAAATCAATAGCACCTTAATGGTTAGGAGCGATGTGGAATGGGTTCTTTGGTTCTTGGTTTTCGGGAAATGGATAGGAGGCAGCTTTTACTTGTTGGCGGAAAAGGACTGAACTTAGGTGAGCTATCCAGAATTCCAGGGATAAATGTACCGGATGGATTTTGTATTACAACAGAGGGATATCAAATGGCTGTTGAAGAAAACAAGGCATTTCAAGCATTGTTGGATCAACTAACAACGCTACAAGCAGATGATTGTGAACAAATTGGCGAAATCAGTGGAAGGATTCGACAGCTTCTTTTGGCAGTAGAGATTCCTGCTGATGTTGTTAGCACAGTTACTGCCTATCTCTCCAAGTTAGGCGTAGAACATGCTTATGCAGTGCGTTCGAGTGCGACAGCAGAAGATTTACCGCATGCTTCTTTTGCTGGTCAGCATGATACTTATTTAAATATTATTGGCAAAGAATCCATTTTGCATCATATCAAGAAATGTTGGTCTTCTTTATTTACGGATCGGGCAGTTACCTACCGGATAAAAAATGGCTTTGACCACAGACATGTTTATTTATCCGTGATTGTTCAACAGATGGTCTTCCCACAGGCTTCAGGAATTTTATTTACCGCAGATCCGGTTACTTCTAATCGAAAGCTACTGTCCATCGATGCCAGTTTTGGTCTGGGTGAAGCACTAGTCTCTGGCCTGGTAACTGCCGATGGTTATAAGGTTCGGGAGGATAAAATTGTTGATAAGCGGATAGCAACAAAAAAATTAGCGATCTACGGACGAAAAGAAGGCGGAACAGAGTCAAAACAGATCGATCCGGATCAGCAAACAATACAAACCCTTACTGACCAGCAAATTTTACAGCTGGCTCAGATCGGGAGACAAATCGAAGCTCATTTTGGCTGCCCGCAAGATATCGAATGGTGTGTGGTTGATCATATATTTTATCTAGTTCAGAGCCGCTCGATCACAACTTTATACCCCATCCCTGAAACGGAGACGGAAGAAAACCGCGTCTATGTATCTGTTGGTCATCAACAAATGATGACTGACCCGATGAAACCATTGGGATTGTCATTTTTCTTGTTAACGACTCCTGCTCCTATGCGTAAAGCCGGTGGAAGGCTGTTTGTAGATGTCACCCATCAACTGGCTACAACCATCAGCAGAAACAATTTATTAAAGGCAATGGAACAACATGATCCGCTCATGAAGGATGCCATCATGAATATCATTAAGCGTGAAGATTTTATAAAAATGGAACCGGATGATGAAAAAACATCGATTAACACCAAAGGCAATACAGTGATCCCAGAACAATTCGAAAACAATCCTGCAATCGTTTCTGATCTGATTAAGCGCAGTCAACTATCCATAGAAGAATTGAAAGCTAACATTCAAACAAAAACAGGATCAGATTTATTTGACTTTATATTGCAAGATATTAAAGAATTAAAGAAGATTTTATTTGACCCACAAAGTTCAGCTGTATTTATGGCTGCTATCAATGCTTCGGTCTGGATCAATGAAAAAATGAACGAGTGGTTAGGTGAAAAAAACGCTGCAGATACACTATCTCAATCGGTACCAAATAATATTACTTCGGAAATGGGCCTAGCCTTATTGGATGTCGCAGATGTGATTCGTCCGTATCCAGAAGTAATTGATTATTTACAGAGTGTTAAAGATGATAACTTTTTGGAGAAGATCGTTCATTTGGAAGGCGGGCAGGAAGCTAGCAACGCTTTCCGTGCCTTTCTCAAAAAATACGGTATGCGATGTGCAGGGGAAATCGATATCACGAAAACCCGTTGGAGTGAAAAACCAATGACGCTTGTCCCCACAATTCTTAGTAACATTAAAAACTTCGAGCCAAATGCTAGCAAGCGTAAATTTGAGCAAGGGCTGCAAGTTGCTTTAGAAAAAGAACAAGAGTTATTGGGCCGATTGAAGCAGTTACCGGATGGGGAACAAAAGGCCAAAGAAACAAAACGAATGATTGACCTAATCCGTCATTTCATCGGCTATCGGGAATATCCGAAATACGGCATGATCCATCGCTATTTTGTTTATAAGCTGGCTTTACTGAAAGAAGCTGAAAAACTCGTACAAGCGGGTGTTATACATGAAAAAGAGGATATATTTTATCTTACTTTTGAAGAATTAAGCGAAGCTGTACGGACATATAAAATGGATTACCAAATCATCAGTCAGCGAAGGGAAGAGTACAAATTATATGAAAAACTAACTCCTCCACGTGTGATTACATCTGATGGTGAAATCATTTCAGGTGAATACAAACGAGAAAATCTCCCGGCTGAGGCGATAGTTGGCTTACCAGTTTCTGCCGGAATTATTGAGGGGCGAGCACGTGTCATTTTAAAAATGGAAGATGCCGAATTAGAAGAAGGGGACATATTAATCACAGCCTTTACGGACCCTAGCTGGACACCATTGTTTGTATCCATAAAAGGTCTTGTAACCGAGGTTGGCGGACTGATGACCCATGGCGCAGTTATCGCACGTGAATATGGGTTGCCTGCAGTTGTTGGGGTGGAAAATGCGACGAAATTAATCAAAGATGGACAGCAAATTCGGGTAAATGGGACGGAAGGGTATGTCGAGGTATTGTAGTTGATGATCACTTATAATGGTGTCTCATAAGGTCATCCCCACATTTTCGTGATTTGTTACCTAGTATCCCTCACGGTAAAATTCGGAAGAGGAGACGGTTCCCTACCCCTGCTTCCGAAAGGGGATATATATGAGACTAAGAAACATGAGGGTAGAAGGATTACTTGCGAATATAATCGAATGATTGTGATGCTGTATCTTTGAAAATAAAAAATTAGAAGCTAATTAACATAAGAGGTGAACGAGTGAAAGAATATTACAAATGTCATAGCTGCGCCATGCCTGGTGTGTAATAATTTAAATTATCAGAAACTCGAAGTTTAGAAGTTGGGGGGGGAAAGATAAAAATGAAAAATAAACCCTTTAAATTAACTCTCACAATAATCTCAATCTCCATTTTTTTATATCACGGGTTTAATTTATTTTATCTTTGGTCAGATATTCCAAATCAAATTGCTATTCATTTTAGTAATGACCAGCCTGATAATTGGGGCTCCAAATATTTTTTACTTATAATGCCCATTATCAGTATTTTATTCTGGCTTCTCCTTCAACTATTAGTAAGAAAACCAGAAAAGTTGAATTATGTTAATTTAACAGAGAGAAATAGAGAAATACAATTTTTAAAAGCTGAAAAAGTCATGTTACTAATTCAATCCCTTGGCTCTATTTCCTTTTTATTTGCTAATGAAGCATTTCTTAGGAGTGCTATCGGAATGGGGATAACTTTGCCTTTGTCTATTGCTATTGTTCTATTAGCCATTTGTATGATTGCCCCACTTTACCTGTTATTCTGGTCGGCAACTTTGAAATATTGATGGGTCTTTGTATTACACATTTAATAAATAATGGGCGCAATTCTTGAGAAAGAATTGTGCTTTCTTTAGCTGTAGAGCATTTATGGGGAAAGAATTCAAAGAAAAATTAAACATATTGTATAGAAGTAAGCTGATGCAATATATGAAAATAATTCAATCCCTGAAAGAACAGTTAGGAGATAGCCGTTCAGTGTTGAAGTCTTAAACGATAATAAGCCGTATAATCCCTACATCTTTGTAAATGATAAATCAGGTAAGAGTAACTTTGTTGTTCTATTATTAACAACATAAAGTTTAGTTTGTTGACAAATAGTAAGATGAAAAGAAATTTTATTAATAACGTATCTCGAATTAAAGATAAATTAGGTAATACTATTGTGTAATAAAGAAGTAAAACAATTTGGAGGCGATTGTATGAAAGGATGGCTATTTTCAGGTACAAACAAACCACTAGAATTGATTGAAAAAGAAGATCCAAAATCGATTGCAAATCACGTTGTGATTGATGTGAAAGCTGCTGGTCTTTGCCATTCGGACGTTGCAGCATTACAGGATCCAGGCTGGATGCCACTTTTCCCAAATGGTCCTGTTATTATGGGGCATGAGTTTGCTGGGGTTGTTATCGAAGTGGGTGAAGGTGTAGAAAATATTAAAGTTGGAGATCGTGTTGGGGCTAACCCAATGAATAGAGAAACAAAAGTAACTGCTGGGTACACTTATGACGGCGGTTATGCAGAAAAAGTGCGTGTTCCTGCAGATCAATGCGTAATCATTCCTGAAGGCGTTTCCTTTGTAGAAGGTGCGGCTTCAACTGATGCAGGAATCACAGCTTATCGTGCTATTTTCAGTATTGGACAAGCAAAAGAAGGTACAAAATTAGGCATCATCGGAATCGGTGGTCTTGGTCAATTTGCTCTGCAAATGGCACTAATTAAAGGTTGCGAAGTGTACGCTACGGATGTTTCTCCAGAAGCTCGAAAACTTGCTGAAGAACTAGGGGCTAATAAAGTTTTCGATACTATTCAAGATATGAAAGAAGCGGAATGTGACGTTATTGTTGACTTTGCTGGTTTTGGACAAACAACTGCTGATGCACTGGAAGCTGTAAGACCACGAGGAACTGTTGTCATTGTTGGTATGGGTAAATTAGAATCCAATATCAATACTTATTTAATGATTACAAAAGAAATTAAGCTTTTAGGAAGTAACGGTGGAACAGTGGAAGACTTAAAAGGTGTATATGATTGCTTCGCTACTGGAAAAATGAGTCCAACTCTAATAACAATCCCATTTGAAGAGATCGACAAAGGCTTAGAAAAACTGAAAAATCATGAAGTAAAAGGCCGTTTAGTAGCCGTATTTGAATAAACATAAGTTTTCTTTGTTAGGTGAGATGAAACTCTCCACTGAAATGAAAGAGCCTGTGAAAGGAAAATTTCACAGGCTCTTTCATAATTTAAAAATAAATGATTCTTACTTATGTTTCTGATTTTCCAAATTTGCATCATTATCATGCTTAAATGTTTGGCCTTTAGAAGGAGCAAATTCTTCGGCAATTTCTTCTTGGCTTTTCGATAGTGATTTCACTGAAGCAAAGGCATTTGACATTCTGCTTGCCTGACTGTTTGTAGGAAGGAACTCTTTGGCAATCTCTTCTTGGCTCTTTGGCTGTGATTTCAATGAAGCAAAAGCATTTGACATTCTACTTGCTTGACCGTTATTTGTCTGGTCACTTTGTTTATTTTTATTATGATTGAAAATTGACAATGTCATCATCTCCTTGGTATTTAATATGTGAAAAGGAGAATTTAATTATGTTCAAAAAGGTTTGTCAAAACATCTAGTGCTGAAAAAAATCCTTCATTCAATGAAGAAATCATTGATTCAAGTTTCAGGTAATGAAGAAAAAATAGAACTTCGACAAACGGTACATATTGTATTTGGAGATTCGCCCGCAGATAGCTTAAAAGCTGCATTTCGCAATACTTCATACGCAAAAACAGAAGAAATCATTGTATTGCCTCATATTTTATCAGTTGGTCCAATAGAATCACTACATACAGAAAAGGGGATAGTAAATCGTTTTCAATGGTTTAAGGAACACTATCGCGATGAATTCAATGATTAAAGAGGGAATATAAATATATGCATTTTCATAAAAAAGAACATAACAAAAAGGGGGTAAACAAAATTTGAGGAGGTATAGTAGGAACCAACACAAAATCATACTTGTCCAGTATGATCCTAAGTATGCTGAACCAACAGTGAAAATGTGGCGAGATAGTAAAGAAAGAGCAATTGGTCAGAAAGAAAGTCATAGCTTAAAAGATCACATTTATTTTTTAAACCACATATTACCTGGTCAGTTTCAAGTAGATTTAGCGTTAATTGAAGAAAAAATAGTTGGAATGATTGCCTATAACGAAACGGAAATAAATCAACTATATGTCCACATAGATTATCAAGGAATTGGTATAGGTCAAATATTATTAAATAAGGTAAAGGCACAATCAAGCGGAAAATTAACGTTGTACACGTTTGAAGTAAATAAAAATGCACAACGATTTTATGAAAAAAATGGATTTAAAATAATTGGAAGAGGCAGTGAAAATGAAGAAAATTTACCTGATATTCAATATGAATGGAATATAGAATAATGATGTAATCTGATGCGAAGTTAAAGAAAATAGATTAAATCTTTAGGAGGATCGTGAGCACCTTCAAATGTTATCGCCTGCACGGTACCATTAAACATGTAAGTGCCTATGGGTAGCTTTTCAAGCTAGATTTATTTATTTCCTTATATAAAACATATTTTAAAGCAGAAATTTCATCTTCATACAGTTTACCTTCAATTTCGGATAATACTTCATCCTCACTAATTGAACCGTTTTGCACATGTTCCTGAATATCAAGTAAACGATTAACGCCCACTTTTTTTATTAACACACGTGTCGCTTCTTCCTTAGTTTGGAAGGGAAGAGACTTGATAAGAGCAACTGGTTTTGGTGAAGAAGATAACCATGAAGGAAGACAATTTAACAATCGGGCGCGTTTCTAAAAAGAAGAAAAGCTTCTTCCTCATAAAAAGGGCCATATGATGGGGCAACTCCTTTAAGATTAATGAGATAATGAAATTATGTACTAAAGTAACGGTACTGTTTCACACTAGAAACATTAAAAAAACCTATACAGACATATAAATGGCATATTGAAGAAGTTGTCTTCCTGCATCAGTTTGCTCCACTTTTTTCTTAGTACGATAAAACAAAGGTAATTCATAATATTTTTCTAATGCTTCTATTTGTCTTGAAACGCCAGGCTGACTGAATGAAAGATCTTTCAGCTGCTAATGTAAAAAGGTTATAGTGCAACGAATGAGTTGATGGGATGTTGGGTTGGGAAGATGATATTGAATAGAAGTCACCTTTTCCTGTTGTGAAAAAAGAGCATCATTGAAGACTTAGAATCTCGCTAGACAGTTAAGATTGCTGTGTTCATAACATTATAGTAATGATGAATTTCGACACAAGTGTATGGAGGTGTTTTTGAAAATGAATCAAATATATTTAGATTACAATGCAAGCACACCAATTGCAGACCAAGCACGAAAAGCTATGCTTCCTTTTTTAGAAAATCACTATGGAAACCCATCGGCTCTTCATTTTGCAGGAGCAGGTGCAAAGCAAGCTGTAGAGTATGCTAGAAATCAAGTGGCAACACTGTTAAATTGCAAACCAAGTGAAATCATATTAACAAGTGGCGCAAGTGAATCAAACAATCATGTATTAAAAGGAGTGTTCCAACGATTTAGAGATAAAGGAAATCATATAATCACAACTAAAATTGAACATCCCTCTATTTTAAAACCGTGTGAATATCTCGAAAAACAAGGCGCTAAAGTCACATATATCGAAGTAGATCAATTTGGGAGAGTAAATCCTCGTGATATAGAGGAAGCAATTACAGATAAAACAATATTAATTTCTGTCATGCATGCCAACAATGAAGTTGGCTCAATTCAACCTATTGAAGAGATTAGTGAGATAGCGAAAAAACATCATGTTCTTTTTCATACGGATGCTTCTCAATCAATAGGAAAGGTGCCGGTTGACGTTGAAAAACTGGATGTTGATTTTCTAAGTTTAGCAGGTCATAAAGTATATGCACCAAAAGGAATAGGCGCACTATTTATTAGAGAAGGAATCGAAATTGAGCCACTGATACATGGAGCAGGTCATGAAAGTGGCAGAAGAGCTGGCACCGAAAATGTATTGTTAGCTGTTGGATTAGGTGAAGCCTGTGAAGTAGCGAAACAAACTCTAGATGCAAATACACATGTTGAAGAGCTTCGAAATTATTTTTGGAATGAGCTGAAGCAACTATCCAATGTAGATATTTCTTTGAATGGGCATCCTGAACACCGTCTTCCGAATACACTAAACATTAACTTTGAGAATAAAGTGGGGCAAGATATATTGGATTCAATTCCACAAATTGCAGCATCTACTGGATCTGCATGTCATTCTGGCGAAGTTAACTTATCACTAGTGTTAAAAGCAATGGGAGTGAAAGAAAGCATTGGTATGGGGGCTGTTCGTTTTAGTTTGGGAAGATATACAACGAAAAGTGAAATAGATACAACCGTTCAATTATTGAAAAACT
This sequence comes from Cytobacillus sp. MT66, assembly GCF_058792595.1. NCBI lineage: Bacteria > Bacillati > Bacillota > Bacilli > Caryophanales > Bacillaceae > Cytobacillus > Cytobacillus sp. MT66. Next base: position 10,242 of record NZ_JBXAFB010000017.1, on the reverse strand, counting down.
TATTAAAAAGTTGAGAAAAAAACCGAGCGATAACATATTACAATCGTCTTCACTGTAATTATTGAGGAAATGTTTCCCCCTCTTCAAATAGGACATGAGCAATTTAGTACAAATCATAGTTCCTTTATAAAAATATTTAAAGAAAAGGGCGCGTTTCTAAAATAAGAAAAGCGTCTTTCTTCATGAAAAGGGCCAGATTGCAGAGTAACTTATTTTATGAACGATGAAATTTTTGAAACTAATTAATGTTAAGCTAAAGAAGGGGGTGGTCATAAATAATAAAAAACACCGTTGGTGGGTGCTTTTGCTGTGGCTATTTTAAACGGCTTATTTCTTTGTTAGGTATTCATCTAATTGATAAAAGGTTCCGGAATAACCTTCCTGAGCCATCTCTTTTGAATCCTCGAAGGTTTTGATCTCTTGCTCAGTCGGAGATATGGGAGCCACAATCATTATAAGAGTTGTTATATCTTCGTCCTCGGTTAACGTAATGGTATTCAGGGTTTCCATAGGCCAATTTTCGTCAAACGGTGCACGTACAGTGTTACCTTTTTCACAGAAAAGAAACTGGTGTAAACAATTTTCTCTGGTGCAATAATTTCACTGTATAAAAATTTAACCTACATTACATTGCCGTCAGCAGGTCTCTGGCTGTAGTGAAAGACACCGCCCGGACGGAAATCTGATTTAGCAACCTCGAATGTCCATCCTTTTGGCCCCCACCAATTCATTAGGTGTTCCGATTTAGTTAATGCCTTAAACACAAGTTCACGCGGAGCATTGAAAGTATGAGTGATTTTGATTTGAGTTGACATTGTGATTCCTCCAATAATTTTAGTTTTCATTCTCTTTATTTTCTCTCTTTTACAGATTCTCCAAATAACGATCCAAGTTGTCGAATTTTTCTTCCCAAATAACATGAATATGGTCTGCTATTTCCCCCACTGTATATAGACTACTACAATATGAAACGGAAACAGTGGAACTTAAAAAAAGATGACTCCGGATCAATACCAAAGTCATCTCATAGCTTCTGAGAACACAAAGTTCCTTTTTATTAAACGGTTTATAGGGTTCAGTTCAAATATGGACAAAATATTCTTTTAAAGTTTTAAGAAATCTCCCAGGATTTTATTACTATTAATTAATGTGGGATATCACCTGTGATAGCGTCACGTTCTTCTGGTGTTATGAAATAATGATGGATATCATAGTGTGGAACTTCAAATCCTTCATGGCCGTGTTCTTGAAATTCAATATTACTGTGATTAATGGATGGTGACGGCAGGCCTTTCATGCCGTCTAAATTGACTATATTTTCACCTTTAATAAATACTTCCTGTGCTGGCATTTGCTCAATGAACACAAGCTTCCCTTTTTCAACCCCGTAAATTGGCCCTAATGGCATAGTTTCTGGGACTGCCCAGTGCTCACCCATTTTTGGTACACTTGGAGTAAGTGGGATAACACCCTTTGGTAAGACTAATAAGTAAACAGAATGATCTTCATTATTAGTAAGCCTAGTTGTATAACCAGCATCATTGACTGACTTAGCTAAATCATCAAAGGAAGCAACATAGCCTTCTTTATAGTTTTTAATTTTAATTGTTTGATTTTCAAATGTAACTGTTTTGTCGGTAGTATTGATTGTATAAGCTTGGTTTAATATCCCAAAAAATGCTTCTACATCTACAAAAACGTCATCTTTTTTCAGATAATTATAAGGTGAATAAACTTTCACCCCGTTGATTTCTACTTTTGGTGAAGGTGTGGAAGCACTAACAGAAGAAAAAACAAATATTAGGGATAAAACCAATAACAAGCCTGCAGAAATTTTCTTCATACTTTCAATTCCTCCTAATCATGTTGAGAATAATGTTTACGTTCTTAATAAAGATATTCTGCACACTCATTAATGAACAACGAAAATTATCGACAATTTATTTAGTTCCATACCTATCAAATGAGTGTGATTTAACCGGCTTACCCGTGGGAAAGAATATTGCCCTTTTCATGAAGAAAGACGCTTTTCATTTTTCAGAAAAGCGCACCTATGCTTAATAAGAATGAAATCGTGTTTGACTTCCAAGATAACAAGCTCATAAAATGTGCATTAATGTTTTTCATGATGTGTTACCTTTGTCAACAAGCGTATTTTCATTTTTTTTGTTGCAAAGTATGAGAATAAATAACAGCCTGTTATCACGATGGCACTACCGATTCCTTGCATCCAAGTCATCTTTTCACCTAAAAATAGAAAACCTAAAATGGCTGTAAATATCGGATTAAAATTTAGAAAAACTCCCGAAGTCGTTGAACCAACTTTTTGAACACAAATATTCCAAAGGATCATACATACTACCGTAGAGATCACGCCTGTATAAAGCATAGCACCTAAGAATGAAGAATTTATATTTGAAATAATAAACTGAGGTGCGCTCAAAGGCAGGAGAACAATCAATCCAAAAATAGCAGAGTACAAAGTAGACATTAATGCTGAGGTTTTGGACATGGCCCATTTAGTGATAATCGTATATATGCCCCATACACATACAGCTGCTAACATCCATAAATCTCCTGTATTAAAATTCAATGATAGCAAGTAGTCTATTTTCCCTTTTGATAGCACAAGAATGACGCCAAATAGGGAAAAAATCATGGCACCAAATTGTAAAAAGTTAATTTTCTCTTTCAAGAAAATAAGGGAAAAAACAGCAATGGAAATCATATTTAGCGTAGATATTAATCCAACATTTGTCGCAGTTGTCTGCTCTAATGCCATAAAAAGTAAAAGGTTAAACAGAACAACACCAGTTAGTCCCATTAAAAATAAAGGAAGAAAAGCATTACGAGGAGGCAGAATCTTTTTTTCTTTCCACCATACAAGCGGTACAAGGCAGACGACCGCAAGAACCCACCTCAGTGTCGTCAGAGTGATCGGTGAAGCATGATCGACAAGGAATTTACTAGCAACAAAATTTCCTCCCCAAAATAAAGAAGTTAAAAGCAGCAAGACATAATATTTAAACAACATTGAATTTCCCCCCAAAAATACCACTGTTTTAAACTTTATAACTTCTATACATATTCCAGTCATGCGGGAAACTTTCACTCTCAACTATTTTAACATTTATTGGTTATTAGAAGGTGCCAGGCACTGCCATTTATGCAGAAAATTTAGGAGTAGAGTGAAAAATGCCATGATGCTAGGTACACTCTTCAAAAAAGGAATTAATAATGGAAGAAAGCTCAAGGTGTTTTAAGAACATCGATGTATTATATTAAATTCGCAGTCGAAATGGAAATAACTATATAATATATTAGTGAATAAATTAGTTCCTTTTTTAGGTCCTAACGAAAGGAGATCACCATTGAGTGCGATATCCAATACTAAGGATATTCTAGAGCGAGTATCCGATGCATTTTATTCGTTAAATAATGAATTAAAATTTGAATATATAAATAATGTTACAGAAAAACTTTTACAAATTAAAAAAGAATATGCGATTGGGCAATATATTTATGATGTATTGCCACACAGTGACTTGCATAAATTTGTATTACGATATAAAAGGGCTTTGTCCGAACAAGTTCCTGTAGAGTTTGAAGAACTTTTTAATAATAGATGGTATGAAATAAGGGCTTTTCCTTCTAAGGAAGGCTTGTCTGTACTTTTTAGAGATATTACAGAAAAAAAGAAAGAGTTTCAAAACATTAATTTTCTAGCTAATTACGATGTTATCACAGAATTACCGAACCGTTTTTATTTTAATAAATACTTAAAACGCAAGTTACAATCACAATCTATTGGTGGTTCATTTGCTGTTTTATTTATAGATATTAATAATTTTAAAAATGTAAATGATACATATGGTCATGGAGTAGGTGATTTGGTATTAAAACAAATCTCAAGACAAATTGAGAAAAAAATAAATCAATTTGGTTTCATAGCTCGTTACTATGGGGATGAATTTCTTCTAACGTTGGAAAACCTTGATGATAATGAAATTTCATCTGTGATTGAACGAATAATTGAATCATTTTCAAGTCCATTTTATGTAAATGGGTTTGACATAAGAATTTCAATCAGCGTTGGGGTTAGCCAGTTTCCTAAGGATGGGCAAAGTGAAGAATTATTAATAAAACGTTCAGAGAATGCAATGTTTCAGGCAAAAAAAGAGGGTAGAAATAAATATAAGTTCTACGCATGTGATGAGAGTGAAGGAAGAGTAGATGCTATAAAATTAGAGTTAGAGCTCCACAAGGCGATAGAAAATAATCAGTTATTACTTCACTATCAACCTAAAATCAATTTAAATACGGGGAAAATTGTGGGTGTTGAGGCATTACTTCGCTGGGACCATCCAGAATGGGGAATGGTATCACCAGAAACATTTATACCTATTGCTGAAGAGACAGGATTAATTTTACCTATTGGAGAATGGGTTTTAAATGCTGCCTGTAAACAAAATAAAACTTGGCAAGAACAAGGTTTTTCAACAGTTGTTTCTGTCAATTTATCAGCTATTCAATTTAATCAGAATAATATTATTGATACCATTGAATCCATTCTTCAAAAAACAGGATTAGAACCACACTTTTTAGAAATTGAGATTACTGAAAGTATGACAGTTGATATTGACCGTACAATTTTAATGTTACAATATCTTAAAAAGATTGGAGTCCATGTTAGTATCGATGATTTTGGTACAGGTTTCAGTTCATTAAGTTATTTGAAAAATTTTCCTGTTGATACATTAAAAATCGACCGGTCTTTCGTTAAAGAACTTCGAAACAACTCAAATGATGAAACCATAGTTAAAGCCATTATCTCAATGGCTCATAGTTTGAATTTGATTGTAGTGGCAGAAGGAATAGAAACAAAAGAACAACTAGTTTTTCTACAACAACATTTATGTAATGAAGGACAAGGAAATTTTTTAAGTAAGCCCTTAACAGCATCCCAAGTACAAGAAAAACGGTTTGAAATAGAAAAAATAGTTGAAAAACATGGAATCCCTAAAGATATAAACCAACAATTGTTATTGAAAGAATTATTGGAATCAGCCCAAAGAGAGTTACGCGATACGATTCGTTTGCAGCAAGGGATGATATTTAAGTATAAGAAAATTAATGAACGATTTATTCATACACAATGTGACGGGGAATTATTATACCGTCTTGGAATGACTCCTTCTCAAGTGATAGGAAAAGAATTAAGTGATTTTCTTCCTTATAGAACTGCCCTCGATAAAACTGCCTACTATAAGATGGCATGGCAAGGAGAAGAATTTGTTACTTATGAGGAAGAGCTAAATGGGATTTATTATCTTGCAACTTTACGGCCTATTAAAAAAGCGGGAGAAGTAGTACAAGTCATAGGCTCATGTATAGATATAACGAAAAGGAAAAAAGCAGAGAAAGCTTTGCAAGAAAGCGAAGCTAAATATCGGCTGATTTCTGAAAACATGACGGACATAATAATGCTATTGGATATAAATGGAACGATAAAGTATGCATCACCTTCCCTTGGAAAAGTAATGGGTAACCCATTAAAATCATATATAGGTAAAAGATCGTTTGATCTACTACATCCTGATGACAGGCCAAGTGTAATAATGGAATTTGAAAAAATAATAAATACTATGAATCCATTAAGGATGGAAGCTCGGTTTGTTAACGTTGATGGGAAGTCTCTATTATTTGAAGGACTATGTACACCAGTCCCTGGAGAAAATGGCGATCCAGAACATTTTATAGTAGTGGGGAGAGACATTACTGAAAAAAGGGAAATGGAAGAGCAGCTCTCAAAATCAGAGAAATTATCAGTTGTGGGTCAACTTGCTGCAGGTGTTGCACATGAAATTAGAACCCCTATAACTTCAATAAAAGGATTTATTCAACTTTTAGAAGAAGGAATAATGAAGAAAGAATTTTTCCAAGTAATATCCAAGGAGTTAAAACAAGTTGAAGGCATTCTCGAGGAATTTATTAATCTTGCCAAACCAAAAGAAATACAATTAAAAAAGGTTAATATTAGAACGATACTTAAAGAAGTAGAGACATTATTAAAACCAGAAGCAAATTTGAAAAATGTAGAAATTTTCCAAGAGTATAAACAAAATCTTCCTCAGATTATGTGTGATACCAACCAAATAAAACAAGTTTTCATTAATATAATTAAAAATAGCATTGAAGCAATTCCTAAAAATGGGTTTGTAGAAATCCAAGGCAGTATCGAAGGGAAAAATATCCTGATAAAAATAATTGATAATGGAACGGGGATAAGTGAGGAGAGAGTTCAGAAATTAGGTGAGCCGTTCTATAGTAATAAAGAAAAAGGTACTGGTTTAGGTTTAATGATATGTTTTAGAATTGTTCGGGAACATAACGGGTCAATAGAAGTAAAAAGTAAAGAAAATGAAGGTACTACGGTTGAAGTTAGGTTACCAATAAACACTTGTTAATAGGAAGAAACCTAATGAAATAAACTATATACTAACTCAATCCCCATCCTGACAAAAAGGTGGGGATTATTGACTGAAAAAATGACAGGAACAAAGGCTGATCGCCCTGAACTAGGCCGGCTTAAGGATAAATTAAGACCGGGTGATATTGTAATAGTTGAAAGTTTTTCACGTTTAGGTAGAAGTACGAAAGATTTAATTGATTTAGTCAATTATTTTGAGGAACACAATGTAAAATTAATCAGTTTAAAAGAAAATTTCGACACATCAACACCACAAGGAAGATTAATGATGACAGTGTTCCAAGCATTTAGTCAATTTGAACGTGACTTAATTGTTGAACGGACCAAAGAGGGATTAAAAAGTGCCGGAGCACGTGGTAGGCAAGGAGGGCGACCAAAAGTTAATTCAAAAGAGATTACAAAAGCAATCAAACTTTATCATACCGAGCAATACAGTGTGAAGGAAATTGTTGAAATGACTGGAATTAGCAGGGCCACTCTTTATCGATATTTACAAAAATAAACGTTCAAAATATCTTAGAAAAAATCAAGGGAGTTTATGTTATGGCATCGATTGAGAGAACTGCGTATCCTCGATTTAAACGAAACCTAACGAAAAAAGAATTACATCAAATCTATACTCCAACAATAGAGGAAACCCAATTTGTTTATTCCTTTGCACGGGGATCAGAATTTTTGCTGAAGGCTATGGTGCTGCTGAAAACGTTTCAGAAATTGGGGTACTTTCCAAAGGGTAACTCCATCCCGAAGGGGATCATAGAACATATGCGGGACTGCTTAAGCTTATCACAAGATTCTCCACTAGATATTCAACCGTCTCGAGTTACCCGTAAATATCAACAAAAGATCCGAGAGTATTTTAATGTCATACCGAACGGAAAAGAAACACGGCCTATCATGATAAACATCTTAACCGAGGCAGCCAAAGTGAAAGATCATCCCCCTGATCTAATTAATATCGCTATTGAAGAACTCGTTAAAAGTCGATGCGAGTTACCAAGTTTTCGTGTCCTAGATGAGTTAACCGGGCAAATAAGAAGGGCTGTAATAAAGAGCAGTTCCAACTGGTATCCAGTAAGCTGTCCAGCGAACAACTACATTCTTTAAATGAATTACTCGTAAGAAGTACTGACCAGCATTATAGCGACTACAATCGGTTTAAAACTCTTCCCAAAAAGCCAACTCTGAAAAATCTAAGGGATCATATCGACTATTTTATATGTCTTCAGTCTTACGGTGATATGATGCCGTTTTTGGAGGGAGTTGTGCCATCTAAGATTAAATATTATGCGGCTGAAGCCAAATCACTGGATGCAGCCGAATTAAAAGATTACTCCGAACCGAAGAGGATCACTCTTCTTATTTGTTTGATTCATCAGGCCCAAGTAAAAACCAAGGATCACTTGGCTGAAATGTATCAAAAACGAATTGGAACTATATATAATTCTAGTAAAGAAGATCACAAGGAAATGAAGGAACAGAAGCAAACTGAACTGGAGAATTTAGTTTCAATATTCAACGATGTTTTGCTTATCATGGCTAGCGATAATAATGATTCCCTCATTCATGAAAAAGTGAAAGAAACCATAGCCTCTTATGGAAGTGTCCAGACATTGTTAGAAAAATGTGAAGCAGTGGCTTCAACGAAAGGAAATAACCATTTTCCTTTCGTTCAGAAACATTATAAAAATAGTCGGTCTATTCTTTTCAAACTTGCTGATCTGTTACAGTTTACATCTACCTCTCAAGATCAATCCTTAATGTATGCGCTTGAATTTGTGATGGAGAATAGGAGCAAGCGCACGGATTGGCTACCTGATGAAGTAGATCTTTCGTTCGCCTCTGAACAATGGCGCAGAATGGTTCGCGTAAAACAAAAGGATGAAGGTTGGCTTATTCATCGTCGGCACTTAGAAGCTTGTGTCTTCTCTTGTATTGCAACAGAACTAAAATCTGGCGATATTTGTGTTCCAGGTTCCGAGTCGTATGCTGATTATCGAAAACAATTGCTACCTTGGAAAGAGTGTGAACCTTTAATACCGAAATACTGTCGTGAATTAGGCTTCCCTGATAATGAGGTTGACTTTGTAAAAGGATTGAAATCATGGATGATCGAGTCCTCGAAACAAATTGACCAGGACTTTCCTGATAACGAGCACGTTAACATCAACGAATCCGGTGAGCTAATTTTGAAAAAAGTGAAGAAACGCGAATACAATAAGTCATTGAAAGAATTAGAAGTGTTGATTAAAGAGCGTCTTCCAGAAAGAAATTTAATTGATATCTTGTGCAATGTAGAACACTGGATCAATTGGACACGTCATTTCGGACCATCATCCGGATCTGATCCAAAACTAAAACATTTTGACTACCTTTGCCTATGGCTGCAACTTAGGACCTGTTCAGGCAGCTCGACATATGCGAGAGGATGAAACCGGGAGTGCCCTATCCTATACAAATCAAAGGCATGTCACGGCAAAAAAGATTGACCAAGCTTTGAAAGATATCATAAATCATTATCATCATGAGTTTGATCTACCTAAGCTTTGGGGAAAAGGTAACTCTGCTGCCGCCGATGGAACCAAATATGACATTTATGAAGAAAACCTATTGGCCGAATACCATATTCGCTATGGAGGTTATGGTGGAATTGCGTACCACCACGTATCAGACAACTACATTGCTCTTTTCAGCCACTTCATCCCCTGCGGGGTATGGGAGGCCGTTTATATCCTAGCTGGTTTGCTGAAAAACGAGTCAGATGTGCAACCAGACACAATTCATGCCGACACACAAGGACAATCTACACCTGTATTTGGTTTATCTCATCTGCTGGTATCAAACTGATGCCAAGAATTCGGAATTTCAAAAAGCTTACTTTCTTCCGTCCTAGCTCCGACATGAAATATAAGCACATCGATTCTCTTTTTAGTGATACGATCGACTGGGATTTAATCGAATTACATTGGAAGGACCTTTTACGTGTAGTTTTGTCCATTAAGCATGGGAAAATCTCTTCTGCTATGTTGCTGAGAAAGCTGGGGAATTACAGTCAAAAAAACAAGCTCTATCAGGCATTTAGAGAGCTGGGACGTGTTGTGCGCACAGCTTTCCTACTCCAATACATTTCTGATATTGATTTACGAAGGACAATCACTGCCACCACTAACAAAGTAGAGGCTTACAATGGATTTTCCAAATGGCTATTCTTTGGTGGAGATGGTATTATTTCCGACAATGATCCTGAGCAACAGGAAAAGTCTATTAAGTATGGTGACCTAGTAGCCAATGCAATAATTTTTCAAAATGTAGTGGATTTGACTGCGGCGATACGCCAATTAAAGCGAGAAGGATATTACGTAGACCTGGAAGATTTAAGTGTACTTAGTCCTTATCTTACGGAACATATTAAACGATTTGGAGATTACATTATTGATTTAGAGGAACCACCTCAACCTTTAGACGGAAAGCTAGAGGTTGAGTTTAAAACAGCTTAAAGAGGGCATTCTTGCCTTCTTTACATTTATTTACATCTATCGTGCCGCTTTTGGACTTATCTCGGACTTACCCCGCAAAGCTAGGGTAAGTGTAGGCAATCTTTCCTTTTCCTATTCATATTGAAGTTTTTATAGTAAATAAACTTTCAATAAAAGAAATTGCCGAGAAAAATACCCCTTTCTCGACAATCTGAGGATCTTCCAGTAAGAAGATCCTTTTTTGCTGCTTACTCAATTAATGTACCTTTTAGTTTA
>NZ_JBXAFB010000016.1:0-75210 GCF_058792595.1 Cytobacillus sp. MT66 | reverse complement strand
GAACACGTCCTTGTTTATGATGATTGTATTATATAATAAATCTCATTTTGACGTGTCCACTTTTAAGACTAACCTCAAAAACCATCAAACAAAGTCTTTCATCACCATTCATACTAACCTGAATTCCCAAGAATTCAGGTTTCTTTATGCCCGCTTTAGGAAAAAATGCTATAATACGGGAAAATGGCTAAAGGGCGGATTGTTTTTGGAAAAGATACAAATAAACGGACCTTATAATTTTGATCTCGTGCTGGACAGGCTTTCGATTGACCCGCTTATTCAAGTTAACCCAGAAGAAAGATCTGTTAAGGTGCCAATGATCATTGAAGATGAACCGATTGCCGCTAAAGTTCAAGCGTTCGGAACCACTGAAAGCCCAGCTTTTGTCATTGAAGGAACGGAAGGAAAGCTTAAGGAAAAGGCAGACAATCGGCTTGCTGAGATTTTTCAATGGCATTTGCCGCTTGAAGAGATTAGCAGCCACTTCGAACAAACAGACTTAAAAGAGATATTCAAAGAACATTATGGAACTCCGCTAATACTGGACTTTTCACCGTATAGCTGTCTGTTAAAATGCATCATCCACCAGCAGCTGAATTTAGCTTTTTCCTACACCTTAACCGAGCGATTTGTAAAAACCTTTGGATTTGAAAAAGATGGTGCCTGGTTTTATCCGCTGCCGGAAAAGTTAGCAGAGGTAAAGGTCGAGGACCTTCGTGAACTGCAATTTAGCGGGCGAAAAGCTGAGTATGTAATCGGGATTGCTCAAGAAGTGGTATCAGGCAACCTGAACTTTGAGGAACTAAAAGAAAAATCAGATGAAGAAATTTTCAAGAAGCTGATCAAGCTTCGCGGTGTCGGGCCATGGACGATTCAAAATTTCCTGATGTTCGGCCTCGGCAGACTCAATCTTTTCCCAGTCGCCGATATTGGCATACAAAATGCGCTGAAAAAGTTATATCAATTAGAGGCAAAGCCAACTATAGAACAAATGGAGAATTTTTCAAAGGGCTGGGAGCCCTATTTAAGCTATGCTTCCCTATATTTGTGGCGGAGTATTGAATAATCTGGAGTGATTCACATCATGAAACAGGAACAAACAGTAAAAATAAAACTGAAACAAACATTTCCGCTGACCATTAAAAGACTAGGCATCAATGGAGAAGGTGTCGGCTATTTTAAAAAGCAGGTCGTCTTCGTCCCAGGTGCGCTTCCAGGGGAAGAGGTAGTTGTTGAAGCAACAAAGGTGCATCCTAAATTTGCCGAAGCAAGGATCAAAAAAATCCGCAAAAAATCGGAGTATCGCGTTCAACCGCCATGCCCAATCTATGAAGAATGCGGCGGGTGCCAGCTGCAGCACTTAAAATACAGCCAGCAGCTGAAGGAAAAACGAGATATTATCATTCAAGCACTTGAAAGGCACACCAAATTTAATCTAAGCGAGATTGAGATTAAAGAAACCATTGGCATGGAGGACCCTTGGAATTATCGGAACAAAAGCCAATTTCAGGTTGGCCAGAAGGATGGGAAGGTGCTGGCGGGCCTTTACGGAATGAACTCTCACCATCTCATCAATATTGAGCATTGTGCTGTACAGCATCCGCAGACTAGCAAAGCCACAGTGACGGTAAAGCAAATTCTGCAGGATTTGAAAATTCCTATTTATAATGAAAAATCGCGAAAAGGCCTAGTTCGTACCATTGTAGCAAGAGCCGGTGTTCAGACCGGGGAATTGCAAATCGTCTTAATTACAACAAAAAAAGAACTGCCGAAAAAGGATTTAATCATTGCAGAAATTAAGAAAAGACTGCCTGAAGTGAAATCGATTATCCAAAATATTAACGGTGAAAAGACCTCGCTTATTTTTGGCAATGAAACCGTAAAACTTGAAGGAAATGATTTTATCCAAGAGGCACTGGGAGACTTGTCATTCGAGCTTTCAGCCCGAACATTTTTCCAGCTGAATCCAGAACAGACGGTCAAGCTGTATAATGAAGTGAAAAAAGCAGCAGAGCTCACCGGGAAGGAAAAAGTTGCTGATGCCTACTGCGGAGTGGGAACAATTGGCTTATGGGTGGCAGACCAGGCAACCGAAATCCGCGGGATGGATGTGATTCCAGAATCAATTGAAGATGCCAAGAAAAATGCGGCAAGACACGGAATCAAGCATGCTAAATATGTGGCAGGAAAAGCAGAAGTCATTCTGCCAAAATGGGTTAAAGATGGCTGGAAGCCAGACGTTATTATCGTTGACCCGCCAAGAACCGGGCTGGATCAGCAGCTTTTAAAAACCATTTTAAAAGTAAAGCCGAAAAAGGTCGTATACGTTTCCTGCAACCCATCGACCCTTGCGAAAGATCTAGCAGTACTTTCCTCCGCCTACAAAGTCAACATGATTCAGCCTGTCGACATGTTTCCGCAAACGGCGCATGTTGAGGCGGTATCGCAGTTGGTTTTAAAATAGGTGTAACAGAAAGTAAATCAAGTGAGTAGTCAAAAAATTTGTCACCAGAAACTGTATCTCGTATTTTCAGTAGAATCTATGTAAAAAAGATGGTACTGCAGTGATTTCTTGCAATTTACTGTACATAATCTTTAATAACAGCAGGTTTCTCCATGATAGGGAGCCTGCTTTTTCTGTACTGTTAAAAGATTCTCTTCCCTATTTCCCATCGTTCCTTCTTTCACTAATTAAAATAGACTCCCGCCTTTTTTCAGCTTCCTACCCAGTCTCGCATTAATATAATATTTCCTATGTTTTTTTACGATTGATAAAAAAGGGATAAAACCACTATCATTTTTTAAAAATTAAAATAATAGTTGAAATAATAGGTAATTCCACATATAATATTCTTTATAGAGAACAAATTGAGAATATCAGTAACTTCATAAAGTACAAATATATTAAAAAAGGCAATATGTCATTTAAAGTACAAACCGCGGTGCAAACCAAATGCTTCAGCGGTATTGAAGGTAGGGAAATCAGGAGGAATTATGAGTGCAATAGTTGGGATCTATCATATGAATAATGAACCGGTATCGTCTGAACAAGGGTTGGGAATGATGAAAGCTTTGGCGAAATTCCCTGCAGATGATATTCAGGTATGGAAAAAAGAGAATCTCTTTCTAGGATGCCATGCCCAATGGATTACCCCTGAATCGGTTGGTGAACAATTGCCATATTATGACGATCAAAGGCAATTGGCTATAACGGCCGATGCCATCATTGATAATCGTGATGAATTATTTTCCATGCTTGGGGTCGATTATGAAGATCGAAAAACAATGCCGGACAGCAGGTTAATCCTGCTTGCCTATTCCAAATGGGGAGAAGAGACACCTAAGTATTTAGTTGGTGATTTTGCTTTTATGATTTGGGACGAGCGGGAGAAGAAAGTGTTTGGTGCGAGGGATCCTTCGGGGAGTAGAACGCTTTATTACTATCGAGATGAAAAACATTTTTTGTTTAGTACAACTATAAAGCCTTTGTTAACTTTACCTTATATTACGAAAGGGTTAAATGAAGAGTGGCTTGCGGAATACTTGGTTATAACCGGTATGATCGATACAGCTGGTGCACGGACAACTCCCTTTCTCGATATTGATCAAATACCGCCTTTTCATTCGATAACGATAAAACAAAATAATATCAAGATAAGTAGGAATGGATACTTTTATACAGGTAAAAAATTAAAACTAAAAAATGATGAAGAGTATGTAGAAGCTTTCCAAGAGGTTTTTCAGAAGGCAGTCAATTCCAGATTACGAACATTCCGAAATGTAGGTTCACATTTAAGTGGAGGACTAGATTCCGGATCAGTTGTTGGTTTTGCTAGAAAAAAACTGAAAGATGAAAACAAGCAATTACATACTTTTAGTTATATACCGACGAAGGACTTTGTGGATTTTACATCCACACGCCTAATGCCTGATGAAAGCCCCTTTATAAAAAAAGTAGTAGATTATGTTGGTGGATTACATGATCACTATTGTGATTTTGAGGGGGTAAGCTCGTATACGGAAATAGACAAAATGCTTGATGTAAATGAAATGCCCTATAAATTTATTGAAAACTCATTTTGGCTAAAAGGAACGTTTGAGAAAGCCTCTGCTCAGGATGTTGGGATTTTACTTAATGGGGATTTTGGAAATGCATCTATTTCTTGGGGAAATGCTTTATATTTTTATGCCAAACTCTTAAAAAGATTGAAATGGTTTCGTCTCTTTCAGGAATTAAATATGTATAGCAGAAATGTTGGGGGAGCGAGATTTCGAAATGTTCCGATTATCGCAAGGGTTGCTTTTCCTGCTTTCACAAAATCTACTGAGGATCATTTATCGGAAGCATATACAAGAGTGATTAATGCGGATTTTGCTAAAAAAACAGGTATATATGAAAAACTTGAGGATTATGGAATTGATCAGTCTGGATGGTTGACCAAAAACGATTTAAACGAGCAGAGAAAATGGGTATTTGAGAATATATTCCCCGCTAATGCCAGTAATACCTTTTATTCCAAATTGTCGTTAAAATACAAGACCTGGAAACGTGATCCTACGAATGACTTGAGAGTTGTTCAGTTTTGTTTAGCTGTTCCAGATGAACAATACGTGAAGAATGGAATGGACCGCGCTCTTATCCGTAGAGCGACAGAGAATATCTTACCAGATGAAATTAGATTGAATCAAAAAGTCAGGGGGGTTCAGGCCGCAGACTGGATTCACCGAATGGTTCCGGATTGGAAAAACTTTATAAATGAGGGGAAGCAGCTTATTGAGGATAATAGAATATTAGGATATTTCGATGACAGGGCAATTCGTTCTGCACTAGCTAAATGTGAAGAAGGACCTGTGCGTGAGGACATTTCAAACGGGGATTATCGAACGCTCATAAGAAGCATCGTTATTTATCGCTATCTATTAAAAAATTTCTTTTGAAAGGGGGTGAAAATATGAAAAATGTATGGCAACAACCAAAGTTAGAGGCTTTAGATATTAACATGACAATGTGGAACCTTAAGGGATATAACCATGATGGGGCATGGACTGAACATCTTTCTAACCTTGTGGAAAATGATGACGGTACACTTTCAGAAGCACAAATGAGTTAAATTTACTTAACGAATGTTTGAATAGCCCTTTTTTTAATAAAATAAGGGCTATTTGAATCAATGGTGAATTGTGGAGTGAAATCAATGATAAAGGTTGAAAATAATGTAGTTTATAAGGCTTTTGGCCTTTCTATAAAAAGCGAAATTCCTTTACCTCAATTACCTAGACTAGGGACAGATGTAGGATCAAATATAGATGTTGTCGTAACCAAGGGGGACTTCTCAAAAAAATGGTTTGATCTTGTTGGAGAAAACCAAATTGTTTATATTGAAGAGAACTTAATCGTGTATAAGTTTGGGGATATTGGTATTTTCAAAATTGAGGATGGAAATAAAATATCTGTTTTTCCATTAAAGGATTTCGATGAAGATACTGCAGGAGTTATTATTCTAGGCACGTGCATGGGTGCGATTCTGATGCAAAGAAAGGTATTGCCATTACATGGGAGTGCTGTTGCTATTAATGGAAAAGCATATGCGATTGTTGGGGATTCAGGTGCTGGCAAATCAACTTTAGCTAGAGGTTTTATAAATAGTGGTTTTCGCATTTTAACGGATGACGTCATAGCCGTTTCGTTGAAAGATAATATTCCCTGCGTTACACCATCTTATCCACAGCAAAAATTATGGCGGGATAGTTTAACTAGTTTTGGCATAAAGACAGATGACTTTACGTCTATATTAGGAAGGGCAAATAAATTCTGTGTACCTATCTCCAAACATTTTTTCTCTAACCCTTTACCCCTCGCAGGTATTATTGAACTTATAAAGACAGAAATGAAGGATACTATCATAAGTCCAATAGAGAATCTTAAACGGTTTTATACTTTCTATTATCATACGTATCGGAATAACTTTATCCATAAATCAGGGCTAATGGACTGGCATTTTCAAACATCAGCAAAAATTTTAAAACAAGTTGATATGTATCAATTACAACGGCCAGTTTCTGGTTGTAACTCCTCAGAACTTGTCTCTAAAATACTTATGACGATAGATAAAGGAGAAAAATAAATGATTAAAAATAGACTTGTATCCATTCAACAAACTGTAAGGCAAATGAAGGGAAATATTGTTAGTGATATGGATGGGGAAAAAGTAATGTTAAGTGTTGAAAATGGCAAATATTATAATTTTGGTGATGTGGGCGGAATCATTTGGGATCTTATGGAGGAACCAATCACCGTTAATCAATTAATAACAAGATTAGAAGATTTATATGAGGTTCAACATATTGAATGCGAGAAACAAGTAATATCCTTCTTAGAGCAATTATTGGATGAAAATTTAATAGAACTCATTTAGGGACAATAAAAAGCAATGAAGAATGATATGAATTTGGTAAAGAAGATCATCAATTTTTTGACTCTTGATATAAATACAAAGTATATGTTGACAGAGGCCTTTTTTTATTTAGCATGGGCCCGCATTTTAAAAGCAATTCCTTTTTCTAAAGTGGCTCCTAAGTTAGGGGTTTTTATGAATGAAACTGATTTTAGTCATAATGAATCGAACAAAGTATCAATAAGTACGATTTCAGAAGCTATCCATATCATGAGCCGTTATACCTTCTGGGAAAGCCAATGTCTAGTCAAAGCTATTGCAGCGATGAAAATGCTAGAAAGGCGTCAAATTGAAAGTACACTTTACTTAGGTACTGCCAAAGATGAAGATGGAAAATTAATTGCACACGCATGGCTTCGTAGTGGTCCTTTTTTTATTACGGGTGCAGAGGTAATGGAGAAGTTTACCGTCGTTAGTAAATTTGCTAAGAGAATTGGTAAAAATAATGTTGTGGGTGAATAGGATGGCTAAAGGTTATAGTCTTAAATTAGATAAAGTACCGAAAGAACTGAAATTGCAACTTGAGTTTTTGAAGTGTAAAAATATAGATGAATTAAAAGAAATTGATAAAGAATGGTTTAAAGAAATTGATTGGAGTAAGTTTTTGGAATTAGCCATGCATCATCGGATTTATTCGATCATTTATCGAAAAATGAAGCAATTAGACTCCGGTTTAATTCCAGAATATGTTATGAGTAAATTGCAACAAAAATATAAAATAAACACCTTTCAAATGCTTGCTTTAAGTGGAGAAATGGAGCAGATGAGCCGGTTACTTTTGGAGAATGGTATCAAAACTATTTTTTTAAAAGGGCCAGTTATTGCCCATGACTTATATGGAGATATCTCACTAAGAACCTCTAGTGATTTAGATTTTTTGATTCCTCTAGATGATTTAGATCAGGCGGAAGATCTTCTTGTTAAGCAGGGGTATGTGAAGGATGATTATATTGTAATGGTATTAAACGATTGGAAGTGGCGGCATCATCATATCACCTTCTATCATCCTCAAAAAAAAATAAAGCTTGAAGTTCATTGGAGGCTTAATCCGGGTCCTGCACAGGAGCCGACTTTTCATGATTTATGGGAACGAAAAAGAAAGAGCGATTTAATTGTTTCTCCTGTTTATCTTTTAGGAAAAGAGGATTTGTTTTTATATTTAGTTACGCATGGAGCTCGACATGGCTGGTCCCGTCTCCGCTGGTTAGTGGATATTCATCAAATAGTACAACAAGAATTTGAATGGTCAAAGCTCTATCGATTGTTAAAGAAGTACCAATATCTTCATGTTGGAGGTCAGTCACTCATTTTATCTTCACAATTATTACATACGCTTATGACTAATAATGAAATGAAACGATTACTAACCGTCCATACCTCAGATTGTTTAGCCCAAGAGGCCATATTTTATCTAGAAGAAATGATAAGTTTACATTCAGAACCTGTCCCTGAGATAGTGGCAAAGTATCATAAACGTCATTTGTTTTCTTTAATGTCTAAACGTCAGAGATTTCTCTTTATCCTAAGTTTTTTATACCCTTATCCTGAAGATGTAGAAGTGTTGCCATTACCGAAAAGACTGCAATTTTTATATTTTCCATTAAGGCCTCTCTTATGGATATGGAGAAAAAGTATGAAGCGTGCGTTGACATAGGAGGAAGCAAAATGGGAAATGTTTTACACTTTTTAAAGAAGATTCATACTTTTGCAGGGAAAACTTTATATGTTAATCTTATCGGAATGGTCACCATCAGTCTTTTTGAGGGGGTTGGGATTTTTCTTTTAGTCCCTTTGCTAAGTCTTTCGGGGATAATTGATGTTCATTCAGAAGAAAATTCTCCTATTGCGGCAATTCAACAACTTTTTATTGATATTCCAGAAAATATTAGTCTGTTATTTATTTTAGGGCTCTACCTTTTACTAATGATTGGTCATGCTCTTTTTCAACGGTATCAAATCATTTTAAATGGAAAAATTCAACAAGGTTTTATTCGACATTTACGTGATGACATTTACAAAAATTTGATCCAAGCAAACTGGGGATTTTTTTTAAGAAAAAGGAAAACAGATATCATCAACTCGATGACAACAGAATTATCTCGGGTTGCTGGTGGAACGTATATGTTTCTTCAGTTTATGACATCACTTGTTTTTACTTTTATACAAATTTGTTTAGCATTTTGGCTTTCAGCCCAAATGACAGTAGTTGTTTTGTTGTTTGGATTAGCACTTATTTTCTTTTCTAGGTCGTTTATTCGTAAATCTAGTGAAATTGGCAATCAAAACGTCGAGTTATCAAAGGCCTATTTAGCAGGGATAACGGATCATTTTAATGGGATAAAGGATATTAAAAGTAATTCATTAGAGCCTATTCATTTGAATTGGATTCAATCTTTAAGTGGAAAAATGGAACAAAATGTAAATAAATTGATTAGAGTAAATTCCCTCTCCAAATTAATTAACAAAATCGTTTCAGCTTTTTTAATCGCTGGATTTATATTTTTTTCGATCAAAATGTTTCAAGCACAAATGGCTCAATTAATGATTATTATGATTATATTTTCTAGAATATGGCCCAAAGTCAGTGGGATTCAGTCAAATTTAGAACAACTGGGCACGTTAATTCCTTCTTTTAATGCTCTTATTCAATTACAAAATGATTGTCTTCAAGCTAAGGAGCTAAGTGAGGAAATCCTTAATAACGTCGAACCTATTCAAATACAAGTTGGAATACAATGTAAAAATGTAGATTTTCGATACAATCAATATAATTATGCTTTAAAAGACATTAATATACAGATACCGGTAAATCACATGACTGCAGTTGTAGGTCCTTCCGGCGCAGGGAAAAGTACGTTAATTGATTTATTATTAGGACTCAATCAGCCGGAAAATGGGGAAGTACGAGTTGATGGAATTCCAATGAACAAAGAACGTATTCTATCCCTAAGACGCTCTATCAGCTATGTACCACAAGATCCGTTTTTATTTAATACAACGATTAGAGAAAATTTATTAATCATTAAACAAAACGCAACTGAAGAAGAAATCTGGGAAGCTCTTGAATTTTCCTCAGCGGCAGAATTTGTTTATCATCTTCCACAAGGACTCGATACAATCATTGGCGACCGTGGCATTAGATTATCTGGAGGAGAGCGTCAGCGTATTGTCCTTGCGCGCGCTATTTTACGAAAACCTTCTATTCTAGTTTTAGATGAGGCAACTAGTGCTCTTGATACGGAAAATGAAAGGAACATTCAAAAGGCTATTGACCAACTAAAGGGAAAGATGACGATAATTGTAATTGCTCATCGCTTGTCAACAATTCGTAATGCCGATCAAGTCATAGTATTAGAACAAGGAAAAGTCGTTCAAAAGGGTGGCTTTAAGCAATTAGCTGAGGAAAAGAGAGGATTGTTTCGCCATCTCTTAGGAAGCCAGCAGGCTGTTGCTTTGAAGGAACAATGAAAAGAAAGATTCTATACGTAATGATTGGTTTCTTTGTCTTTTTGGTACTGATGGTAATAGAGGCGGGAAACTTTTTAGTCGTACATGAAAAACCAATAAAATCAGATGTCATCATTATGCTAAGTGGCGGCGGGATTGAACGTTTAGAAAAAAGTGTTGAGTTATATAAACAGGAGTACGCCCCCTTTTTAATCATATCAAATGGCAGCGAGGACAATTTAGCTCCAGCAGCAAAAACGATGGGGATCGCTCGTGATTCACTTATTTTAGAAAACAAGGCCAAAAGCACAAGAGATAGTGCATTTTTTACGAAAGAACTTATGGAAATGCATCAATTTGAGTCTGCAATCGTTGTTTCCTCCGATTTTCATATGAGAAGGGTCAAAAGTAATTTTACACAAGCTTTTGCAGGCAGCGGCATTCGACTAACCTATACTTCTGCATCAGGTACTGGGTATAATCCAGGGAAGTGGTGGGCGACAAAAGCAAATCTGCAAACAACGGTTGTCGAGTATGTAAAAATAATAGGAAATTCAATTGGTATCCATGGGAATAAGGCAAAAAGGAACCTAAAAGAAATGACTGAAAACATCTTCTCTTATTAATTAGAACATTCCGATAAAATAGTCTTGACATGTTCTTTATAAGAAACTATCATTAAGTTATACTATTTAAATAGTCCTGAATAATCAGGACTATATTACTAAAAGGGTGCATATGATATAGTGTTATCTCTTTTTTTGGTCTTTGTGTTTTATATAAAGAACAAACGAGAGGTAACATTCAGATCTAGTATAGAGGAAGTATGGAGGATATCATGCAAAAGGAAATTAACTTAAAGGTGTTGTTTGATGTTATCAAAAGGCATATATGGCTTATTTTGATCACTACGGGCATTGCAGCAATTGCAAGTGGTTTATTAAGTTTTATTTCTGAGGAGCCTCCGCCAATATACCAATCTTCAACCAGTATTTTACTAAACACAAGTGAAAACAATTCTACTAGTACGCTGGAAATAATCTTAAGAGATCCCACTGTGTTAAGTGGTGTAATTGAAGAGCTAAAGCTAAATCAAACAATGAAAAGATTAAATGACCAAATTACCTTTATCGATGAAGGCGGAAAAATTGTTAAAATTGCTGTTCAGGATACAAACCCAGAACTAGCAGCTAAGATTGCCAATACAATTGCATCGTTTTTTATAAAACAAGCAGGAAATATTCTTGGAATATATGATACAAGAATTGTGTCAGAGGCGCTAGTGAGTAATTTCCCAGTGTCTGCCAGTGAAGGTAGCTCTCTAGTTAAGAATATCATTCTAGGGATTGCCGCAGGCTTAATCTTAGGAATTGGCCTCGTCCTATTTCTTAACAGTTTGGATGAATCGATACGGTCAGAAAAAGAAATTGAACAATTACTTAACCTCCAAGTCATAGGTAGTGTTTCAAAAATAACAAAGGTGAGTGTGGACAATAAGCCTGGAAGGCGGGTAAAGAAGAAGGGGTGAAGAAATGGCGCATAAATTAAAAGAAAAAGGTACATTAGTTTCATTTACCCATCCGGAATCAATTATCTCAGAACAATACCGTACAGTTCTGGCCAATATTCAATTTTCATCTATTGACCATCAGCATCAAACGCTCCTTATCACCTCACCAGGGTACGTGGAGGGGAAATCAATAACAGCAGCTAACTTAGCCATATCGATGGCACAGCTAGGGAGAAAGACATTACTAGTCGATGCCGATTTAAGGAAACCAAGCATACATACATTATTTCAAGTAGATCATCAGGTAGGCCTATCGAATATTTTAGCTGGTGAAGTAGCTGTTGAAGGAGCGGTTTTTCAAAGTGAGGTACAAGAGTTAGAGATTTTAACAAGCGGTTCCGTCCCTAATCATCCAGTACAATTGCTCTCTTCATCAAAACTAGCGCATATGATTGAAGAAGTAAAAAAGAAGTATGATTTCATTCTGTTTGATTCTTCGCCTATTTTAGATGTTTCGGACAGCCGATTGCTTGCCAACCGCTGTGAAGGAACAATTTTAGTTATTCGTAATGGCAAGACAAAGACAAGTGAGGCAATGGAAGCAAAAAGATTATTAAACTTAGCGCAAGCTGAATGCTTAGGCGTCATTTTTAATGATAAATAAGTATCAGTTTATAAAAGGGATTTTTTTTGAGTGTTTTGTTCTTAATAAAGAATACAACGGACTTGTATAGGAGTTTATAGGTTTTTGGTGATGCCTCTTTACCATTATTAATGGAGGCACTCGGTCATGCTGTGGGTTTAAATGGACCTTAGACGCCAGTCGTCGAAAGTGTGACGTGAGGAAGGGTTAGATGCCCTATATTTTAAAGTATTTACCTATAAAACTTTTTAAAGAGGGAGTATAGGTAAGTATTTTAATTTGATTGTGGAGCGTGATGGATGGCGGAAAATCAGAAGTCAATAAAAAAGCAGTTCGTTATGATAATCAAGATGCGTTTTAGTTAACTAGTAATTGGAAAGGGGTGAGAGAAAAGTGACGTATTATCAGCGGGTATCCTTCTTAACCTTCATTGATTCAGCGATTGTTTTAACCGCCATTTTCTTTAGCAACTTTTTAGTCAATGCGGATATTCATGTATTTACGATGCCAAACCTTGTATACTCCTTGGCCCTATTAGCAGGCCATCATGCTTTTTCCTACCGTTTCAAGCTATATAAAAAGGCTTGGGAGTATGCTAGCATCGGGGAGCTGTGGATTATCTTTAAAGTGATTACTTATTCGATTATGCTGATGGCTGTTGTACAGATAGCGTCTGGTCAGAGCCTTCATGTTCGAATGCTTGCAGTTACTTGGATGCTGCATATGTTATTAATCGGTTGTTCGCGCTTTTTCTGGAGAATCTTTCGCGACAACTATATTAAAAAGGATGAAAGCGAAAAACGCACATTAATTGTCGGAGCCGGGTCCGCAGGAACAATGGTTGCAAGGCAACTTCTCCATAATGGTCATGCTGAGTTAGTGCCAGTAGCTTTTATTGATGATGATTACAAAAAGCAGCATCTTGATATCCTTGGAATTCCAGTTGTGGGCGGGGTTGATCAAATCGAGAGAGCGGTTCTAGAACTTAAGATTGATAATATTGTTATCGCCATTCCATCCCTTAGAAAAAAGGAATTGAATGTCATTTTCCAGGAGTGTTCCAAAACTAGAGCGAAGACGAAAATTCTGCCAATGATTGAGGATTTAGCAACTGGAAAGGTTTCTGTTAATCAGTTTCGTGATGTTCAAGTAGAGGATTTATTAGGAAGAGAGCCAGTTGAATTAGATCTTGATAGCATTTCCGAATATGCAACAGACAAAGTGGTATTGGTTACAGGTGCAGGAGGCTCCATTGGTTCGGAAATCTGCCGGCAAATTTCAAAGTTTTATCCGAAACAGTTAATTTTATTAGGTCATGGGGAAAACAGCATCTATTCTATTGAAATGGAATTACGGGACTTGCATAAAGATGAAAATATAGAATTTATCACCGAGATTGCAGATTTACAGGACGAAGAAAAAATGGATATGGTCATGAAAACTTACCGTCCACATGTAGTTTATCATGCTGCCGCACATAAACATGTTCCTTTAATGGAACGAAATCCAGAGGAAGCGGTAAAAAATAATATTATTGGTACACGAAATGTTGCACGAGCCGCAAGTATATACGAGGTTGGTACGTTTGTCATGATTTCGACTGATAAAGCTGTTAATCCGACGAGTGTGATGGGGTCAACGAAAAGAATTGCAGAAATGATTATTCAAAAAATGGACAAGCATAGTCGTACAAAATTTGTTGTTGTCCGATTTGGAAATGTTTTAGGAAGCCGAGGAAGCGTAATACCCCGATTTAAAGAACAAATTCGAAAGGGAGGTCCCGTCACCGTTACACATCCAGATATGGTTCGTTATTTTATGACGATTCCAGAGGCATCGAGATTAGTAATTCAAGCAGGTGCCTTGGCCCATGGCGGGGAAATCTTTGTACTCGATATGGGGGACCCGGTTAAAATTGTAGATTTGGCAAAAAACCTCATTAAATTATCAGGGAATTCAGTGGAGGATATAGAAATTGAATTTACAGGCATCAGGCCTGGGGAGAAGCTTTTTGAAGAGCTATTTAAAGAACATGAAATCGGGGACAAACAAATCTATCCAAACATTTATATTGGAAAACCAGTTAATTTATCCAATGATGTTATTGAAAATTTAATTTCCTTGTTCCCATTCCTTGACAGGGATCAATTAAGAAATGAGCTATTAGATTTAGCTAACAATAAACAGGAATTTACTCAAAAGAGGGTATCAATGTTAGGTTGAACAGATGAGAAGGAGAGTATGAGAATGAAGATAAAAAAAGCGATTATTCCAGCTGCCGGTCTTGGCACGCGCTTTCTTCCCGCAACAAAGGCAATGCCAAAAGAGATGCTGCCAATTGTGGACAAACCCACGATTCAATTTATTATCGAGGAAGCAGTGGAGTCGGGAATCGAAGACATTATTATTGTTACGGGAAAAGGAAAAAGGGCCATTGAGGACCATTTTGATCATTCATTTGAATTAGAACATAACTTATTTGAAAAAGGCAAGTTCGACTTGTTAGAAGAGGTTCAAAAGGCGTCCAAATTAGTAGATATCCATTATATTCGTCAAAAAGAACCGTTGGGATTAGGGCATGCGATTTGGTGCGCACGTAAATTTATTGGCAATGAGCCTTTTGCTGTTTTGCTGGGAGATGACATTGTTCGGGCTGAAAAACCATGTCTGAAGCAAATGATCGAACAATATGAACAGCACAATTCTTCAATAATCGGAGTTCAGCATGTACAAGATGATGAAGTTTCTCGATATGGGATCGTTGATGGGCAAATGATTAGTGACCGTGTTTATCAAGTGAAGAACCTAGTTGAGAAACCGAAAAAGGAAGACGCTCCTTCAAATTTAGCTATTTTAGGGCGTTATATTTTAAATCCAAGAGTTTTTGAAATTTTGGGCAGCCAGCCAGCAGGAGCTGGCGGGGAAATTCAATTAACGGATGCCATTGCCGCGCTAAATAAGTATGAAGCTGTTTTGGCCTATGATTTTGAAGGTGTTCGGTATGACGTAGGTGAAAAGTTTGGTTTTATTAAAACAACGATTGATTTCGCCTTGCAGCATCCAAGTTTAAGAAAGGATGTTCTTGCTTATTTATCAACCATTATGGAAAAGGAGCTCGCACATGAGATCTCGTAAAAATCGGAGCAATGCCGTAAAAGAAGAGAAACTGATGACAATGAAAAAACTAGGATATCCCATTTTTTCAGTTCTGCTCATAAGTGGAATTGTTTCAGGGACACAAGCAAATCCAATAGCTGGACACGCAGAAGCAAAGATTACTACAACACAGGAAGAGCTTGTTTTGAGCGGTCGAGCACAGCCCTATCAAGAGGTGATTGTGTCTTCAGAGATAGAGGGTAAGCTTAAAGGTATTTATAAAGAGATTGGTAATTATGTTAAAGCAGGTGAAAAACTTGCAGAGATAGATGAAGGAAATTTACCTGAACTTGTGCAGCGTGCGAAAGACCAAGTCAAAGTGGCAGAAGCTCAAGGAAATTTAAAAGCGATGGAGCTGCAAATCACCTTGAATCAAACGCTAGCAAGAATTAACTATTCGGCGATTAGTGAGAAAGTTACCGAACCTGTGCCCCCGACACCTCCTAAAAACTCAGGGTATTCAGAATTAGAGGCCGCAAAAATAGCGGCAAAAGATACAGAACTTGCATTGGTAGCGAAGTATAAAGAGTGGCAAAAGGTAAACGAGAAATTTGAAGAAGGGGATCTTTCCCAACAAGAGTTTGATGCAGTGACAGCTGCTTTAGAAAGAGCTATAGAGAATGAAAGTACTGCCCAGGAGAAACTTGCTAAAGAGACGGGAAAGGTTGATCTGCAGAAAGAATATGAAAAGGAAAAAGCGAATTACGACCAGCTTATGGAAAGTTCTTTACAGAAAACCCAAGTGTCAGCCAAGGACACATTAAGACTCCAAAAACAATCTGCCGCTGTGACCAGTAAAATGACACAAATTGCCATTGAAAATGCAAAGACAGAGCTTGATGCAGTCATGGGTCAATATGATAAGCTGCCAATCACTGCTCCAATGAATGGATTTATAACTGAATTGAATGGAAGAGTGGGTGAAATGGTTTCCCCAGGAAAAGCTCTATTTCTTATCACCAATCTTGATCAGCTGTTTATTACCATTAATGTCCCAGAAGCAATAGTTACCAAATGGGAAGAGGGGCAACAGGTGTCTGTTAATTTCCCAACACAGAGTATAGTAAAGAATGGAAAAGTGGTATATGTCAGCTTGATGCCAAATGGCAAAGAAAACACCTATCCGGTAAAGATCATTGTTGAAAATACTGACCACAAAATACGTGGCGGAATGCAGGCGGTCGTCACTTTGAAAATGAACAACGAAAACAAAAATTCTTCTGAATCGGCTGATCGTCCAGAAAATAAGGAGTGATAACCTTGCCAAGGAAAGTCCTGTTCTGTGCAACCGTCGATTACCATTTTAAAGCTTTTCATCTTCCTTATTTAAAGTGGTTTAAGGATCAAGGATGGGAGGTTCATATTGCCGCAAGCGGAAATATTAATCTACCGTATGTTGATGTAAAATATGATCTTCCCATTAAAAGGTCTCCTTTTAAACGAGATAATTTAAAGGCTTATAAAGAGCTTCAAGCAATCATCCATCAACACAACTATCAAATTATCCACTGCCACACGCCAATTGGCGGGGTGCTTGGACGTTTGGCTGCAAGACGGGCAAGAAAAGAGGGAACGAAGGTCATTTATACGGCTCATGGTTTTCACTTCTGTAAAGGGGCTCCATTATTAAATTGGATGTTGTACTATCCGATTGAAAAAGTGCTGGCCAGGTTAACCGATTGTTTGATTACGATTAATGAAGAAGATTATCAACTTGCTCATAATCATAAATTTAAGGCGGGGAAGATAGAGCATGTTCATGGAGTGGGGATCGATCTCACTCAATTTAAGCCAATCCGTTTAGAGAATAAAAATGAACTAAGAAAATCGTACGGATATAACCCGGACGATTTTTTGCTTTTTTATGCAGCTGAGTTTAATAAAAACAAAAATCAGCAAATGCTGATTGAAACAATACCGCTCATAAAAAATGAAGTGCCCAATGTTAAATTGCTGTTAGCGGGCGAAGGAGCTTTGCTGGATGAATGTAGAAGTCTTGCTAAAAAGCTTGGCGTAGTTGAACAGGTCCATTTCTTGGGATTCCGAAAAGATATTCAGTCTTTGCTTTCTATTACAGATGTATCAGTTGCTTCCAGTCTGCGTGAGGGGCTGCCAGTCAATATTATGGAAGCTATGGCTGCAGGCATTCCGATTGTGGCTAGTGATAATAGAGGGCATAGGGAGCTTGTTTTAAATAATAAAAATGGTTGGGTAGTAGATTGTGATGATAAAGAAAGTTTTTCAAGGAAAGTAAAACTTTTGGCCAATAACAAAGATTTAAGAATAAAACTGGGATTGAATGGCCGAAGGATGATGAAAAGTAAATATAGCACCAATCAAGTATTGGAAGAAAAAAGCCGAGTTTATGCAGCATATATGAAAGAACAGGAGGAAATCAGGTGGGCTCTCCACTAAGAATTTTACATGTAGTCGTTAATATGAATCGTGGCGGTGCTGAGACGCTGATCATGAATTTGTATCGGAATATTGATCGTTCAAAAATCCAGTTTGATTTCCTTACTTGCAAACAAGGGGTATTTGATGAGGAGATTATTGAATTGGGCGGGGTTATACATAGAATCCCTTATGTTACGGATATTGGCCACTATGGCTACGTTAAGGCGTTAAATTCCTTTTTTCAAGCGCATTCAAATTATCAAATTATTCATTCGCATTTAGATAAAATGAGTGGTTTGGTCATGCGAGCGGCAAAAAAGGCGGGAATACTAGTAAGGATTGCACATAGCCATAATACGAGCAGTGAAGGTGGTATGGCAGCCAAATTTTATAAGACATACTCAGGTAAATTAATTTTACCATATGCAACTCATCTGGTTGCATGTTCTAAACCCGCTGCAAGGTGGCTATTTGAATCCCAAGCGGAAAAGGCAATAATTCTAAGAAATGGGATTAATTATGAGACCTTTGCATTTTCAGAGAGGATAAGGAAACAAGTTAGGGAAGAACTGAAACTTTCGGAGGAGACCTTCGTCGTTGGTCATGTCGGTAGATTTGCAACGCAAAAGAATCACACCTTTCTATTAGATGTATTTTGTGCATTATTAGAGCGAAAATCAAATGCAGTTCTTCTCTTGGCAGGGGATGGCCCTTTAAGGAACGAGATAGAAAAAAAGGCAAAAAGGTTAAATATAAGTGACCAAGTATTATTTTTGGGAATTAGAAGTGATATTAATCGTCTTCTTCAGGCATTTGATGTTTTGGTATTTCCATCAATCCATGAAGGATTGCCGGTAACTTTAATTGAGGCTCAGGGTTCTGGACTGCCATGTGTCATATCGGATGCAGTTTCAAATGAAGCAGATTTGGGAGCAGGCTTAGTTCGATTTGAGTCCATAAATGATTCACCAAGTGCTTGGGTAGAAAAATTATTGAGTATGAATAAAAGATTGATAGATGTACAGAATTGGATTAACCATAAGGGGTACAATATTCATAAATCAGCCCAGTTTTTAGAAGAAACGTACCCTTATATTTTAGAAGCCATTCAGAAACATAAAAACCGTTTTACCAAAAAGGAGTATAGCCATAATGTCTAAGGTTTCATGTCATTTACGGCTGGGAGAGGTACCGCTTCATCTCTATCATATTACGTCTGGTTTTGTTGAACTCGAACGCCAAGGTGTCATCAGCCTAAGTGTTGAGAGGATTAGGAAAGATAGTTATGATAAATTGCCTTATAATATGATGGAAGTGGTCATTAATGATCAAGTACGAGTCCTTTATGACGTTAATGATGGTTACGATAATTTACTTACAGAAAATCAAAGCTACGTTGAGTTTATGGACGGCTTACTACAAGAATTTGATTTTTGTTTTAAAAGAAGCTATAGCCAATCTTATAATTCAAAGCTAAAAAGCAAAAAGAAGGTTTATCCGCTTGGTCTAAATTATATGGTAACAGTACCAGGTAACATGGCTCATTTCCCATTACCTAATGATCCATATCAGGAAAAATTAAAGAAACTTATAAGGATGGTCCCGTTTTCCACCTATTACAATGGTCTATATAATATTAACTCTTTTGAAGATACTCCAAGGGAAGATTCAAATCCAGAAATTCTCTTTATGGCTCGTCTTTGGGATATAGAAGGAGATTACGAAAATCAAATTTCCTCCGAGAAAAGAGAGGAACGTGCCTATATTAACCAAGTTAGAGCAGAATGTATTAGACTTTGTAGAAAAGAATTTGGGAGCAGTTTTTTTGGAGGGGTATCGCCTTCAAAATTTTCCTTAGAAAACTACAAAGATATTGTCATCCAAGATAAACAGATGACAAAACGGAATAATTATTTAAAAAAAGTAAAAGATGCTTCCATTTGTATTGCTACGATGGGGCTTCATGAGTCAATAGGCTGGAAATTTGCGGAGTACGTTGCTGCTAGCAAAGCGATAGTTACTGAAAAATTACACTACCAGGTACCTGGAAATTTCTTTGAAAAACAAAATTATCTTGTTTTTACAACTCCGGAGCAATGTATTGATCAAATTAATCATTTATTAGAGGATGATCATTTTAGATATAAGATGATGGTCAATAACTATAAATATTATCATGAGTATATACGGCCAGACAGATTAGTATTAAACAGTATATTATCCGTTCTGGATGAAGTGAATTTTCAAAGGGGAGGGGAAGTAGGGTGAAGCCAACTCTAACTGTGTTTACACCATCCTATAATCGTGCTTATACACTTCATTTATGTTATCAAAGCCTGATAAGGCAAACATGTAAAGATTTTATTTGGTTGATTGTTGACGATGGTTCTACGGATGATACAAAAGAGTTGGTAGACAAGTGGATTGTTGAAAACGATATCCCCATTCGTTATCATTACCAAGAAAATCAAGGGATGCACGGTGCACATAATACTGCTTATGACTTGATCGATACTGAACTGAATGTCTGTATTGATTCTGATGATTACTTGGCAGATGATGCTGTTGAAAAGGTGATTAGATTTTGGCAAGAACATGGAAGTAACCAATATGCGGGAATCATAGGTTTAGATGCACATCCAAATGGGGAAGTTCTTGGAACTAAGTTGCCTGAAATAAAAAATACGACACTTTATGAATTATATAGTAAATACGGAGTTAAAGGTGATAAGAAACTAGTTTATCGATCGGAACTAACAAGAAAAACTCCTCCTTATCCCCTTTTTCCTGGCGAAAAGTATTGCCCTCTAAGCTATAAGTACATTTTAATTGATCAAGAACATCCACTCTTAATAATGAATGAGATTTTATGTTACGTAGAGTATTTAGAAGATGGTTCAAGCCTTAATATTATCAAACAATACCAGAGTAATCCGAATAGTTTCTCCTTTTTCAGAAAAGTAGCAATGCAACACGCTCCTTCTTTGAAAGAAAGATTTCGAGAATCTGTTCATTATGTATCAAGTAATTTAATGCTGAGAAACTTTCGATATTTATTGGAATCACCATGTAAATGGACAACTTTAATGGCTACACCATTTGGCTTTATTCTATACGTTTATATCCAAAACACAAGGAAGTCAACTGTACTAAAAAATAATTAGTTAATAAAAACTTAATTGTATGAAAGGGAAATTCCTGTGGGAATTCTATGGCTTAACCTTTTTATTGTTTACCTATCATCTTTTTGTGCCAGGTACTTTTCCAGCCCCTTGTACCAAGCGCCATTTGTAAAACCTAATAAATTTTTTATATTTATATCCATGTCTTCGCTAGTGCTGGTTGCTGGTCTCCGGAATAACATTGGTGATACACCATTGTATATGCACAGCTATAGATTAATTGAAGATTCGAGTTTAAAAAACATTAGTTTTGAAGGGGACTTTGGGTTTAACATTCTCCAGAACCTTTTACATGAAATATCAAATGATCCGCAATTGCTTATCTTTGTCACTGCACTGTTTACAAATATTCTTATTGTTTGGGTATTAAGTCAGTATTCCAGGATGATTGAAATAAGTCTATATGTGTATATCACCATAGGGATGTTTACTGTATCAATGAATGGGATTAGACAATACTTAGCGGCTGCAATTATTTTTACTACGACAAAATATATTTTAAATGGTGATTGGAAGAGGTTTGTTATTATTGTCTTATTTGCCTCAACGATCCATAAGACTGCTTTAATTCTTCTCCCCATCTATTTTATTGTAAGGAGAGAAGCTTGGACCAAAGCCACATTTAGCTTTCTATTTTTTGGTGTGATTATTGCGTTGGGATATGGCCAGTTTTCCTCAGCTTTATTTTCAGTCATTGAAAGTACACAATATGGGCATTACCAAAACTTTTCTGAAGGTGGGGCAAATATTTTAAGAGTTGCAGTATCAGGTGTTCCTTTGATCTTCGCATATCTTGGACGAAAAAAACTTAGAGAGCTATGGCCGAAAAGTGATTATATTGTCAATTTAACGTTGCTGGGATTTATCTTTATGGTAATCTCAACACAAAATTGGATTTTTGCAAGATTTAATATTTACTTTGGGTTGTTCAGCTTAATTTTAACCTCATGGGTACTACATTTATTTGTTGAAAGTAACCGGAGGTTTATTTATTTGTGCTTACTGATATTTTATTTAATTTACTTTTATTTTGAATCAGTAATAGCACTTGGTTTAGATTATAGGAGTAACTATCTGGGTTGGTAGTGAAAATGGAAACTAAATATCTTTTATTGGGGTAAATAGAATGGAAAATAACTACAAAAAGGTAAAGGTACTCCATATAACTTCTGGAATATCTGCTGAAGGAATTGGAACCTTTGTGCTAAATACATTTGAGCACATTAACAAAGAAAAGGTAGAAATGAGTTTTGCTTTAGCAACAGATTGGCAACAACATCATGAAGATAGAATTAAGAAACAAGGCGGCAAAATCTATCGAACTGCTGAAATAGGAAAAGGAATATCTGGGATAGTTAGTCACTTTGTTAATTTAATAAGAATATTAAAAAAGGAAGGCCCATATGATGTTGTACACAGTCATATGGATTTTTTTAATGGGTTGAATGTTTTTGCTGCCTTTTTAGCAGGTGTACCGATTAGAATATCACATGCACACAGAGCAGTTGGAAAGGAGTACATATCCTTTCCTAAAAAAGTTTATAGTTTTTTTATGAAAATGTTAATTAATGTCTTTGCAACAAATAAACTAGGGTGTTCAGTAATGGCTAATGATTATATGAATGATTTTAGGTGGATGAAAAATAAAAACAGTTTTGTTTTATTTAATGGTATAAATCTATGTGAATTTACAACTACTAAACATCCAGGTAAGAAAAATAATAATATAAACTTTTTTACTATAGGACGCATTGATGATCCAAAGAATCCCTTCTTTATTGTTAAGATAATAAAAGAACTAAAGAGTTATAGAAATAATATTCATTTTTATTGGATTGGTACTGGTTCATTAGAAAAAGAAGTTAAACAGTTTGTAAAAAAATATGATTTAGAAGACAATATTACATTTTTGGGAATTAGAGATGATATTGGGGAAATTCTCACCTCAATGGATTTTATGTTATTCCCATCTAAAAGGGAAGGACTTCCAATAGTTTTATTGGAAGCGCAGGCATCTGGAATACCGTGTTTTATTTCTGATACTATTACCCAAGAAGTGGATTTAGGTTTATGTACGGTGTTAAGTCTTAATGAGGATGAAAAGATGTGGGCAAGTAAGATAAATAATTATATAAATACAAAAAGTTTTAATAAAACCCTTAATATGAATCGATTAAAAACGTTTGATATAAAAAATACAGTAAAAGAATTAGAAGCTTTTTATTTACAAAATATTAATGAGCTTAAAATATAGAGGTTTGATCCCTTTAACAAACTTAACATCTCAATTCTTTGAGGTGTTTTTTTATTGGCAAATATCAACAAGTGGTACTTAAAGGGTTGAACAATTAAATAGGGGGTGTATCTACATGAAAGTATTAGTAACCGGCGGAGCGGGATATATTGGTACACATACATGTGTTGAGTTATTAAATTCAGGATATGAAATTATTGTTGTTGATAACTTTTCCAATAGCAAGCTAGAGTCACTCCAGCGTGTCCAAGAGATTACCGGAAGACAGTTTTCTGTTTATGAAGCTGATTTGCTAGATAAGGAGATTCTAAGAACGATATTCAGTGAAAATAAAATTGACGCTGTGATCCATTTTGCAGGTTTAAAGGCGGTCGGTGAGTCAGTTCAATTGCCGCTAAAGTATTATGAAAATAATTTAAATGGAACCATTCATTTATGTGAAGTGATGAAAGAGTCTGGTGTGAAAAAAATCGTATTTAGTTCGTCAGCCACCGTTTACGGAATGCCTGAAAAGGTGCCGATTGATGAAACGTCCCCACTTGGGGCAACGAATCCATACGGTCGAACAAAGCAAATGATTGAAGAGATTTTAAATGATTTGCATGTATCTGATCAAGAATGGAGCGTTGCTCTTTTACGTTATTTTAATCCGATTGGCGCTCATAGGAGCGGCAGAATTGGTGAAGATCCCAATGGGATTCCAAATAACCTGCTTCCCTTTATTTCACAAGTCGCAGTTGGAAAGTTAGAACATTTAAATGTTTTTGGAAATGATTATCCAACGCCTGACGGTACAGGGGTTCGAGATTATATTCATGTTGTTGACCTTGCCAAAGGTCATTTAAAGGCGCTTGAAAAAGTGCTGAATTCGACCGGGATTGAGGCATATAACTTAGGAACAGGAAATGGCTATAGTGTATTGGATATAATCGCTGCATTTGAAACGGTGACTGGAAAGAAAATACCATATCAGATAACCAATCGACGCCCTGGAGACATTGCAGCATGCTACGCGAATCCAACAAAAGCCCGAATTGAACTTGGCTGGGTCGCTGAGCAAGGGGTAGCAGAAATGTGTGAAGATACGTGGCGTTGGCAAGCGAATAACCCTAATGGCTATGAAGTCGATACAATGTCTGTGCAGAGTGAAAAAGAAATTATGAATACTACAGAACGTTAATATCTTCTTTTAATTAAAAAGGCGGTGTTTTTAATGGAGCACTTTAACGAGATGACACAACAGCAATTTCAAGAAATTCTCTTGAATCTGTACAACAAAGGACAAGAGCCAAATACCGAATTCGTCGATCTGATAGATGAAGTGAAAAATCAATTGATGTCTATTATGTTAAATAACGCTCGAGAAGGGTGACTATGCGTGAAACGATTTATCGATTTGGCAATTTCACTCTCATTGGTAATTGTTCTTTCTATTATTATTGTTCTGGTTGCGATGCTTGTACGATTGAAACTGGGATCTCCTATTTTATTTAAACAGCAACGCCCAGGTTTAAATGAGGAACTGTTTCAACTTTATAAGTTCCGAACCATGACAAATAGTAGGGATAGTGCCGGTCAATTGCTGCCTGATTCTGTGCGATTGACTTCATTTGGTCGTTTTCTTCGTAAATATAGTCTAGATGAATTGCCGCAGCTATTTAATGTGATTAAAGGTGATCTGAGTCTAGTTGGTCCTAGGCCGTTATTGGTGGAGTATCTCCCTTTATATACGAGAGAACAGGCAAAGCGGCATCTTGTCAAACCTGGTATTACGGGATGGGCACAAGTAAATGGCCGTAATGCGATTACCTGGGAGGAAAAGTTCAAACTAGATGTATGGTATGTAGAGAATCAATCGTTCCTTCTTGATCTGCGAATTATATTTTTAACCTTTTGGAAGGTAGTGAAGTCCGAAGGTGTGAACCAATCTGCCAGTGTAACAATGGAAAGGTTCAGAGGTTCTGAAAACGGTGTAGGCGGGGGATCCCTATGAAGGTAGCAATAATTGGTATAGGTGGGCATAGTAAGGTCATCCGGGATATCGCGGCTGCCATAAAAGGAATTGAAATAGCAGGTTTTTTCGATGATAAATTTACTGATTATTGTGTAAAGCAAGGAATCTATTACGGGCCAATATTTTCTGCATTGAGATTAAGAGAACAAGTAAGAAATCTTAAGTTCATGATTGCAATTGGAGATAATCGCATAAGAAAAGTCATTGTTGAAAAGTTGAATCTATCAGATGAGGAATATGCCGTACTAATACATCCTTCAGCCATTATAAGTTCGAGCGCTAAAATAGGAAATGGTTCTGTCATTATGGCAAATGCTGTCGTCAATGCGGATGCAGATATTCGAAAACATACTATTATTAATTCGAGCTCGGTTATAGAACATGATGCAAAAGTTGGTGACTATGCTCATATTTCTCCGAAGGCTACATTAACAGGCGGTGTAACAATTGAAGAAGGTGTACACGTCGGTGCAGGGGCTACACTTATTCCTCAAGTCGTTGTTGGTAAATGGTCAGTGATTGGCGCAGGTGCGACAGTCATTCGTGATATTCCCAATGATTGCACGGCTGTAGGAACACCGGCAGTTATAAAACAAAGAAATTATCAGGAGGTGGAATAATTGGCAGAAAAAAGGATTTATTTATCATCGCCACATATGAGTGGAAAAGAGTTAAGCTATATCCGGGAAGCATTTGAAACCAATTGGATTGCTCCTCTTGGACCAAATGTTGATGCCTTTGAAAAGGAAATTGCCCAATATGTAGGAGCCAATGATGCGGTAGCTGTAAGTTCTGGAACAGCAGCCATTCATTTGGCTCTTTCTTTATTAGATGTAAAAAAGGGAGATAGAGTATTTTGCTCAAGCTTAACATTTATTGCTAGTGCCAATCCGATTCTTTACCAAGGGGCAGAACCAGTTTTTATTGACTCAGAACCGGAAACATGGAATATGTCCCCTCAAGCACTAGAAAAGGCTTTCCTTGATGCCTCACGGGAAGGAAGGATGCCAAAGGCTGTCATTATAGTTAATCTTTATGGGCAAAGCGCGAAGATGGATGAATTGATAGTTCTTTGCCAACATTACAATGTACCTGTTATTGAAGACGCAGCTGAATCTCTAGGTTCTCTATATAGAGGGAAAGCAAGTGGGACATTTGGCGAATTTGGAGTGTATTCATTTAATGGAAATAAAATCATTACCACCTCTGGCGGAGGGATGCTGGTTTCGAATGATATCGAAGCATTAAAGAAGGCCCGTTTTTTAGCCACACAGGCTCGTGATCCAGCGCCATATTATCAACATAGTGTCAGGGGATTTAACTATCGTTTAAGTAATATACTTGCAGGGATTGGCAGAGGGCAGTTAGAGGTGTTGGATGAAAGAGTAAACCAAAGAAGAACTGTTTTTCGAAGGTACGCCAAACATCTTTCAGAAATTAACGGAATCTCACTTATGCCTGAATTAGCGGGCACCTTTTCAAATCGTTGGTTAACTGCCATTTTGGTGGATGAAGATAAGCTGGGAGTTTCTAAGGACCAGATTTTAGATTACTTGTCTGATAAGAACATAGAAGCTCGACCAGTGTGGAAACCTCTTCATATGCAGCCGCTTTTTGATGGGATGACTTACTATCCTCATAGTGAGCATGAAAATGTATCTGAAGAGTTATTTTGGAATGGAATCTGCCTTCCATCTGGATCAAATATGAGTTTACAAGATCAGATGCAAGTCATCAATTGTATAAAAGGTTGCGTGGGGTCGAGTTTAATTACCGAAGTTATAAATGAAGCTTTCTAAATAGAGGATGAACCGAATGATTGGAGAAAACATAGCTTCCTTAAGAAAGAAAAAAGGATTAACACTCTCCGAATTAGCGGAGAGATCCAATATATCAAAATCGTATTTAAGTAATATTGAAAGAAATATTAATAAGAATCCATCGGTTCATGTAGTGGAGAAAATTGCCCGAGTATTGAATGTCGATGTAAAAAATATCATTAAAGGAAAAGCAGGAGAAAAACCGGCGATAGAAAAAGAGTGGCTAGAACTAATAGAGGAATTAAAAACGTTGGGAATACGAATAGATGAACTTGACGAATATAAGCCCTTATTAGAATTCATTAAATGGAGAAAGAATCGGTTAAAAGCTGATGGGACAGACAATATAGCTACAGTTAGAGGGGAAAATGGAAAAGAAAAATAAAATACCAAAAATCATTCACTATTGTTGGTTTGGAGGAAAATTAAAACCTGAGTTAATAAAAAAATGCATTGAAAGTTGGAAAAATAACTTAAGAGATTACAAAATTATTGAATGGAATGAGCAAAACTTTGATGTGAATGAAAATCCCTATGTGAAAGAAGCCTATATGTCTGGAAAATATGCGTTCGTAAGTGATTATGTTAGAGTCCAGGCACTTTATAAAATTGGAGGAATTTACTTAGATACCGATGTAGAGGTATTTCGTTCATTTGATGATTTATTGCATCATGATTCCTTTTGGGGTTTTGAACAGGAAAATTATATTGCTACAAGTACAATTGGCGCTGCACCGGGTAACAGGTTAATTAAGCGGTTTTTAGATTCCTATTCCAACAAGCAGTTTTTAAAAGCTGATGGCAGTTTTGACGATTTAACAAATGTGGCAATAATCACCAAAATACTAGAGGGATTTGGATTAAAAAAGGATGGGAAATATCAAGAGTTAGTAAACATAGGTGCATTTTATCCACAAACTTATTTTTCGCCTTATGACTATATTAATTGCAGAAGTTTTAAGAACGAGACTACATACACCATGCACTACTTTTATAAAAGCTGGCTGCCGCCAAAAGCAAGAATGAAAGGGCAGTTTAAAAAAATTGCCGCAATCGTCATTGGCGGAGAGAATATTGCGAGGATAAGGAGAACATTAGGATTAATACGGTCTTAGGAGAGAGTAAAATGACCAGAATACTTAGCAAAATTGTTCGATCACTTTACGAACAAGTACGAGAAAGGGGAATATTCATTGCATTTCTAATGAATATGTCCCATCTTGCCGGCATTATGAGAGGAGTATTTTACAAACTTTTATATTTTAAAAATATTAAAGCATCTATTTTCTCCTTACAATCAAACAGTAAGATTGATGTTTTTAATAAAAGGTCGAGGATTAACATTGGAAAATTTGTCTTTATAAGAAAAAATGCAAGTATCCGAATTGATTTTAATGGCAAATTGGATATTCAAGATTATGTCTTTATTAATGATAATTGCAATATTAATTGTGTGAATAAAATAACTATCGGTAAAAATACAAAAATAGCCCCAAATGTCTGCATTAATGATCATGATCACAATTATAAAGGGACAACTGGCGAACATTTACTAAAGGGTGAGGTTATTATAGGTGAAAATGTTTGGATAGGTTCAAATGCTGTTATCTTAAGAGATACTGTGATCGGGGATAACACTGTAATAGCTGCTGGAAGTGTCGTAAAAGGGAAGATTCCAAGTAACGCATTGTTTGTCCATAAAAGAGAAAATAAAGTGATTGAATATGGAAAACGTGCTGTGAGTAAAACTGTTTGAAGTATTGTTATTTGGAGCGATGAAAATGAAGAAGCAAATTTTAATTTCAGTTTATGATATGGAGATTGGCGGCATAGAAAGAAGTTTAATTAATATGCTGGAAAGCTTTGATTATGAAAAATATGAGGTGGATTTATTAATCTGCCATCATACGGGTGACCTTATAAGTTTCTTGCCAGCTAACGTTAATATTATACCGCAAATGAAGAGATATACAGTCTTTCGAAAGCCCGTCTCTCAATGCTTAAAAGAAGGACATTACACTTTATCTGTAGTCAGAGTGCTTAGTAAGACGATTGCGAATATTAAAGCTAAAAACAGAAATTTAAAGGAAGGTGCAGGTTATATTCAAATGCAGCTTGCATCTAAATATTCCATGCCATTCATACCAAGGCTTTCAAAAAAATACGATGTTGCAATAAGTTACGCCTGGCCCCATGACCTTATAGCAAATAAGGTTAAGGCAAATAAGAAGATCGCTTGGATTCACACTGACTATAGCAAATTAGAAATTGACAATAACATTGATTTAAAAAGCTGGAATCAATTTAACCATATTGTTTCTGTCTCAGATGATTGTAAAAACTCCTTTTTAACACAGTACCCAATCTTAAAAGATAAAGTCATTAATATTGAAAATATTAACTCTCCTGTTTTCATTAAAAAAATGGCTGAGGAAAAAATTCATTCGAATGAAATGGATGCAAATCATTTTAATATTGTCTCTGTTGGCAGATTGTCCTATGTAAAAGGATTCGATCTTGCAGTTAAAGCCCTTAGAAAACTGCATGATAAGGGTCTAACAAATATTAAGTGGTATGTTGTTGGGTTTGGTGGATATGAGGAAGAGCTACGTGGAATTATTAGGCAGAGTAATTTAACAAATAGTTTCATTCTCTTAGGAAAGAAAACAAATCCTTATAACTATGTGCAAAAATGTGATTTATACGTGCAGCCGTCGCGGTATGAGGGAAAAGCGGTTACTGTCACTGAAGCAAAGATTCTTGGAAAGCCTATCTTAATAACGAATTATCCAACATCGAAAAGCCAGGTAGATAATGGCCAAGACGGTGTAATTTGCGATTTAAGTGTTGAGGGGTTAGCGAATGGAATTGAAGAGCTATACAATGATGCGGATTTAAGAAGTTCTTTGATTAATCAAATTCATGATGTTGACTATAGTAATAGTCATGAACTAAAGAAACTTTATAGCTTAATAGGGTCGTGAGGAGAGAAAAGTAAGTGGGTATAAAAGTGAGTGTGATCATTCCCGTTTATAATGCAGAGAAATATCTTGCTGAGTGCATTGAATCTCTATTAAATCAAACACTGAAACAATGCGAATTTATTTTTGTAAATGATGGGTCAACAGACCAAAGCAAACCAATTATTGAGAGCTATAAAAAGGAAGACACCAGGATTATTTTAATCAACCAAGAAAATCAAGGTGTAAGTGTCGCCAGAAACAATGGATTAAAAATAGCTTCTGGAGAATATGTAGGTTTTGTTGATGCAGATGATTATATTAAAAAAGACATGTATGAAGTAATGTATAGTGTAGCTAAAAAAAATGATTGTGATGTTATTATCTCCAATTTTGCAACAACACAGAATAAAATGAAATTAGTTTCAGAATTTCCATTTCCCATAGGGGAAAATTTAGATATGAAATTTATATATAGTGAGATTATTCCTTACTTAATTAAATCCGATAGACTAAACGCAATTTGGAACAAACTATATAAAACTCAAATTATTAAAGAACAAAATATTCAATTTCCAAAGAAAATCTCTTTAGGTGAAGATGGGTTATTTAATGTTAACTTCTTTTCCAAAGCAACTAAGGCTCAGTATATTGATTATTATGGGTATCATTATCGAGAGGTTATTGGTAGTGCAACAAGAAATATATCTAATAGAGATTACTTTTACGAGGCTTTGAAGATATATAATTTAGAAGTTCCTGAAATTAAAGATGGAATTAGTAAATTGAAAGTGAATAAACTTAAGTCAATAAAACTTATCCGATGTGTAATTGATTATGTACATCTGTACTATACTCCAACAAAAGGTTTGGGTTTTTGGAAAAGATACTTATATGTAAGCAAGATGATAAGAAATAAAGATGTTAGATCGGCATTAGCGTTGTTTGAAAATGATAGATATTGTTCTTTGAGTAGGTATGAACTAACCATAATAAAATTGATTAAGCTGAAGAGTACATTTGGGTTATATTTTGTAACAGCATATAGTAGATTCAGGAATAGATAATAACTATGGAGGATCATGCCATGAAATATATGATGTTCTTACATGGTGGTAGTCAAAACAGGGGTTGTGAAGCGATAGTTCGTTCTACCACAAATATAATTAAAGAAAATATATATGATGCTCAGGTTTATTTAGCGTCGGGAAATCCAGATACTGATAGCATTATTACAAAGTTGGATGGGGTTTATGATGGTTCAGATAAAAAAATAAAAAAGTACTCATATGAATGGTTTTTATCATCACTAAGAGTTAAGTTTTTTCAAGACGAAAAATATGCTTATAGAAAGGTACATCATAATATTATAAAGCTTATTAATGAAATGGATATTTTTTTATCAATTGGTGGCGATAATTATTGTTATGGAGAACAACCTGGTTGGTATGAAATCAATCAAAAAATAAAGTTAAAGGGGAAAAAGTTAGTATTGTGGGGGTGTTCTATAGGTAAAGAGGATCTATCACCACAGAAGCTGATAGATCTTCAGAGCTTCGATTTAAT
This sequence comes from Cytobacillus sp. MT66, assembly GCF_058792595.1. Taxonomy (NCBI): domain Bacteria; kingdom Bacillati; phylum Bacillota; class Bacilli; order Caryophanales; family Bacillaceae; genus Cytobacillus; species Cytobacillus sp. MT66. Next base: position 43,806 of record NZ_JBXAFB010000016.1, on the reverse strand, counting down.
CCTGGCACGGGAGACACTTACCTATCAGACACTAAAAGAAGAGGGATTAAAAACCGTTAAACTATGTGCAGATCCTGCTTTTACAATGGAAAAGGAAGAATTAGCCTTACCAAAAGGCTGGCAGGATGGAAATATGGTCGGATTTAACTATAGTCCTCTTGTTTGGAAACGAAATAAAGAATCTAAAAATGCTGCTAAGGAATTGCTGAATCACATACTTCATACAACAGACATGTCGATTGCACTAACTCCACATGTAATTATTGATGGAAATAATGACTATGAAATATTGTATGACTTCTACAAAGAATTTAAGAATACTGGACGAGTTATTCTGTTGCCTGATCATTTAACCGCACCGCAATACAAAGGATTTATTGCTAGGATGCGGTTTTTTATTGGAGCCAGAACACATGCGACAATTGCAGCTTATTCAAGCTATGTACCTACATTTGTTTTAGGTTATAGTGTTAAATCTAAAGGAATCGCAAAAGATCTTTTTGGTGAAGAAAAATTAGTTTTAGGCATTAATGATCTCTCATCAAGTGAAAAGTTGATAAGGACATTTAATGAAATGGTTAGGGAAGAAAAAGAGATTAAAAAATCTCTGGAACAGAGTATTCCTAAAATAAAAAGCATGTCTTACAGGGCTGTGGATTATTTAAAAGAGTTAGGTTGATATATCTATGAATAAGAAAAATTTATTATTTGTTATTCCAAGCTTGGATTCAGGTGGTGGAGAAAAAAGTTTAATAAATCTTTTATCTCAAATAGACTATGATTCCTATAATGTAGACCTAGTATTGTTTCATAAGAGTGGTTTGTTTCTTAGTCTGGTACCGGAACAAGTTAATGTAATTACTATTACTGGAGACTATAGTGTATTCAAACAACCTTTAAAGGATTCTGTCCTAGAGTTTATTAATCATAAAAAGTTCCAGTTGGCACAAGAAAGATTGTTCTTTGCGTTCAAAAACAGAACAATTAAGAATAAAGCAAGAGCTGAACAATATTCTTGGAAATATTTAAAACCATCAATGGATACTCTTCAAAAAGAGTATGATACAGCCATTGGTTATCTTGAAAAGTCTTCGATCTACTTTATTGTAGAAAAAGTAAGATCTAAAAGGAAAATTGGTTGGATCCATACAAACTATGCAAACTCAGGTTTGGATCCTCGTTTTGACCAGAAGTATTTTGATGTATTAGATCAAGTTATTACTGTCTCTGAGGAATGTGCCAATTCATTAAAAGAAAATTTTCCTTTTATTGAGTATAAGGTAAAAGTAATTTACAATATCGTTTCACCTTCACTTATTCAGCAATTGGCACAAACCCCTATAAACGATCCTTTTTTGCCAAAGTCACAAAAGACAACACTTATTACGATTGCGAGATTAAACCATGAAAAAGGGATAGATATTGCAATAAAAGCATGTGAACAGCTAATTAGTAGAGGAAACGAAATTATATGGTATGTAATTGGTGATGGAACTGATAGATCAAAATTAGAGAAAATGATTAAAGATAAAGGACTAGAAGAATCTTTTAAGTTGTTAGGCTTGAAAGAAAATCCATATCCATATTTAAAAAAGGCAGATATTTATATTCAGCCATCGAGATATGAGGGGAAATCAATTGCCATAGATGAAGCTAAAATTCTTAGAAAACCAATCATCGTAACAAATTACGGGTCTGCAAAAGACCAAATAAATAATGAAATCAATGGTCTTATTGTGGAGATGAAGGCAAAGGGAATATCAGACGCTGTTGAAAAGCTTTTACAAAATCGAGATCTCAGACAACGTTTTATATCTAATTTGTCCAAAGAACAACTAAGTACCGAAGAAGAAATCCATAAATTATATGCGATAATCTAGTGGGTGATTTTACATGCGAAAAAATTTATTATTTGTGATTAATAATCTAAATTGCGGTGGGGCAGAAAAAGCATTAATCTCCGTTCTCGAGACAATAGATTATTCGAAATATAATGTAGATCTATATTTATTTCATCATCAAGGAATTTTTATGAGTAAAATTCCTCCAGAGGTAAATCTGCTTCCTGAGCCGGAGAACTATCAATATTTCGATATGTCTTTTAAAAAGTCGATGTCACAATTAATAAGAAAAGGGAAGTTGACGACAGCCTTTAGCAGGGGGGCATTAGGGTATTTATCAAAATCAAAAGAAAATGGGGCCATCATTGAGCAAGACTTTTGGAGGTTTTTATCAAAGACGCTTAAGCCGATTAAAAAAGAGTATGATGCTGCGATTGGATTTCAAGAAAAAAACCCAATCTATTATTGCGTGGATAAGGTTCAAGCCAAGGTGAAAATTGGCTGGATACATACAAATTATAATAAGTTAGGGTTAAACATTGAAAAAGAAAGACCTTATTTTTATCAATTAGATCACGTAGTAACAGTGTCAGAAGAGCTCAAGGATATTTTGCAAAGTCTCTTTCCTGAACAACAGAAAAAGTTCAAATGTATCTATAATATTGTTTCACCAATAGTGATAAAAAAGATGGCCGTGGAAAAGGTTGAATTTGAAAAAAGTAGCGATCAAAGCATTAAACTTATTTCCGTCGGAAGGCTGGCTAAAGAAAAAGGCTTGGATCTTGCCTTAAAGGCTTTTGTTCACTTAACTAAAAAAGGGCATAACCTCCAGTGGTACCTAATTGGTGAAGGAAATGTGAGAGAGTACTTGGAGAGAAAAATAACTGAAGAGCATTTAGAAGAAAAAGTCATTTTGTTGGGGCAAAAGGAGAATCCCTATCCATATATAAAACTTGCAGATATCTACCTACAAACATCCAGGTATGAGGGGAAATCAATCTCCATTGATGAGGCGAAAATTCTAGCAAAACCTATTTTAATCACCAACTTTGAAACGGCCGCTGATCATATTCATCATGAAGAAGACGGTCTAGTTTCAGAAATGGACCCCAAAGCTATTGCCGATGAACTGGAAAGGCTGATAAATGATCTGAAATTAAGAAAAAAACTTTCAAATAATTTAATGAAGAAACAACTCGGAACCGAGAATGAAATTAATAAACTTTATCAAATAGTCGAAGAAAAAAATTATATCCATATTTAGAACTCACGTTAAAGGTGAGTTTTTTTGTTTTTAGGGGGGATTCAAAATGCTAAATCGCCTAAAGAATTTTATCCACATTAAGCTAGGGAAGACCAGTTTAGAAGAATTAACAATAAAAGCCTGCATTGAAAAGGGAATGAGGGTCGGCAAAAACTGCCACGGATTAGCGGCGAGTACGATTGACGTTGCTCATTGTTGGTTAATTGATATTGGAGATAATGTTACCTTTGCACCGCAAGTGTATCTTCTCGCTCATGATGCTAGCACGAAAAGGTATCTGGACTATACAAAAATAGCGAAAATAAAAATTGAGGATAATGCTTTTATTGGCGCAAGAGCACTCATTATGCCTGGTGTCAGGATAGGAAAGGACGCTATTGTTGCAGCAGGAAGTGTTGTAACAAAGTCAGTTCCAGATGGCTATATTTTTGGGGGAAATCCTGCGAAAATTATTGCAAAAACCTCGGACTATATTAAAAGACATCAGTCTAGTTTAGAGACTGCCAAAGTATACGATTGGAAGTGGACAGTAGGTGGAGGAATCACTTTGGATATGTGTGAAGAAATGTCTAGAAGTTTAAATAAGGAAGTTGGCTATGTAAAGTAATACCCAAAGGTTTGAAGAAAGGACTAGAAACATGTCAGTTGAAATATTAAGTGTTCTTATTCTTGTTATATTATTTGTTGTAGTTACAGTTGACTTGCTGCCAAAGATAAGGGATTGGTTCACTAGAATTCATATAGGAAGATTTAACAATCTTTTTGAATGGAATAAATCGGTTACCAACAAAGGAGTCAGGTGGTTAGTAAACACACCAAAAATTAAGGTAACAGATAATACAAGATTAGTAGTAGTCGATATGCTAAAGGGCAATTATTCAAAAAGTACGATCCAGTTTTGGCAAGAGGCTTCCTTACTAATGGGATTATCCGAATCTTTAAAAGTTAAAAATGAACCATATTTAAAGAAGACCATTTTAAAATACCTAGATTCAAAAATGGACCCTTCAGGTCAGTGGAAGAAGAAGCCAAAACATGTTGATGGTGCAATGTTAGCCTATGCAATTATGAAACTAGACTTTGTTGATACGAATAAATATAAGAATGCATTAGATTATATTTGGGAACTAATCCAAAATCATATCGGTCAAGACGGGACGGTCATGTATCGAAAGTCTATGAAAAATTATAGGTATGTCGATACGGTGGGATTTATTTGCCCCTTTTTAATTACCTATGGAATAAAGTATGAAAAAAAAGAGTGTATTGATTTAGCCATGAAACAAATTCAAGAATTTGAAAAACATGGCTTGCACGAAAGACACTATATTCCAAGCCACGCATATCAAATTGAAAATAAAACTCCATTAGGGCTTTATGGCTGGGGGCGGGGGCTAGGGTGGTTTGCTATTGGTTTAATAGATTCTTGGAATGAAATGACCAGTAACCATAAAAATAAGTTGGAATTGGAACATATTATTAAAAGGTTTGCCAGTATGGTTCTTTCATTTCAACAGCAAAATGGAAGTTGGAATTGGACGGTGACAAGGAATGAATGCAGAAGTGATTCATCAGCTACAGCTACTTTATGTTGGTTCTTGTTAAATGCGGCTAAAATTGAAGAAATATCTAATCAATGCAAATCCGGTTCGGAAAAGGGTATGAATTTTTTAATGACGGTGACGAAAAAAAATGGAGAGGTAGATTTTTCACAAGGTGATACCAAAGATATCGGTGTTTATTCGACTCTTTTTAATATTTTACCGTTTACCCAAGGGTTTTGTATAAGGACTATTAATCATGATCTATTATTGGGTAAAAGTATTTTAAGTAAAAAGCGTGTTGGCTAGGCTGCTGCAAACTTTTTAAAAAGGAAGTTGTAAAATGAAAATTACTGTTTTTACCCCTACCTACAATAGGGGGTATATAATAGAAAACTTATATCGGTCACTTCAGAAACAAACGTATATAAACTTTGAATGGCTGGTAATTGATGACGGTTCTAGTGACCATACCGAGAAGCTATTTGGTAAATGGCTTCAGGAAAGTAATCCTTTTGATATCCGCTACTACAAGGTTGAAAATGGCGGCAAACATCGCGCAATTAATAAAGGAACAGACTTGGCCCGTGGGGAATTATTTTTTATTGTGGATTCCGATGATTCTTTAACAGAGGATGCTTTGGAAACTATTGTGAGTTGGGAACAAACTATTATAAATAAAGATGAGTTTTGCGGAGTGTCTGGTAATAGGGGGAAGAATCCACATGAAATTATTGGTACCACCTTTGACGGGGAATATGTAGATGCAACATCCTTGGAAAGAAGCAAATTAAAAATTACAGGTGATAAAGCAGAAGTCTTTTATACTGATATTCTGAAAAGATATAAGTTTGATGAAATTGAAGGAGAAAAATTTATCACAGAAGCAACAGTTTGGGACAGGATGGCTTTCGACGGGTATAAGATTAGATGGTTTAATAAAACAATCTATCTCTGTGAATACTTAGAAGATGGGCTAACGAAAAATATGGTAGAAGTATTTGCGAAGAACCCACTTGGAACCGCAATCTATATCAAACAGCAGATTAAGTTTTATAATTGTAATTTAAAAGGGAAGTTGTCTTATTACAATTTGTATTATGAATTTGTTAAGGGAAATTATGCTTTAAGCCAGGTTGCAAAGTATTTAGAAATAAAAAAAATAACCTTGCTAACTGCCATTTCATTGGTTAAATGTAAAAAACTCTTTGTAAATAATTAATAAAGCTCCCCCATAAAATTAAATTGTGGAGTATTTTGATCATTTAATCCCTTTAAAAATCAGTAAAGGGTGAAAGAATGAGTCGCAATTATACAATAGATTTAATTAATTCTTTGCAATGTTCTTTATTGTTGCAATTCATACAGCTCCTTTTAATGAAATTCAAATTGGAATGATAACTGGGGCGAATATTAATTTTATAATTAACTCTTTCGCACGGTTTGCTGTCCCTTTTTTCTTTATTGTATCGGGATATTTTTTTGGTGTGAAAATATTAAAAAGTAATATTACCTCAAATCTTTTAAAAAAGTATCTTTTAAATTTAATATCACTTTATTTTACTTGGGCATTGTTTTATGTAATTTATGATTTGTTCTTAGGTTATTACCAGGGATTATATTAAAAAGATTTATTTACTGAGTATTTATCAGGTTTCAGTTTTGAAACAATTTATCTAAACGGAATAAACAGCGGGCATGCACACCAATTGTGGTATTTAGTGGCTCTGATTTATTCATCGGTAATTATATACTTTTTTTGGTTTTTTAATAAAACAAGATTTTTATTGATAATTAGCTTTGGTTTACATTTAGTTGGACTTTTTGGAATTGAGCAACCATATTCCACATTTTTTGAAACCGGTCTCCATGCTAGGGATGCACTTTTTTATGGATTATTCTATGTAGTTTTAGGATTCTTTATTGCTCAAAAAGGTGAGCAAATCGAATCTTACCTAAAGCCCAATCATCTTTTATTTCTTTTTTTCAGCCACTCAAATTGTCGAGCGATTTATACTAACGAATGTATTCAGTGGTCCAAGTGGCGAATATTTCTTATCTACCATACCTGCTACTCTATCCTTATTTCTTTTTGCTATAACGTGTAAAAGTGCTCAAGATTCAATATTTGTAAAGATTGGTGCCCAGTCAGTTGGTATATTTGTTCTTCACACCTTTAGTATTTTTAACCTCCTATATCCTTTATGTTTTCCTACAATATATAAAAAAGAAACTATCATATTGTATTAGGAAAGATTTCAAAAATGTAAACAGAGAAATTCAGAGGTGAAAATTTTGATTAATTTAGTGAGCGTGGTTGTTCCAATATACAATGTTGAAAAATGGTTGGAAAAGTGTTTGGAAAATATTCTAAAGCAACCATTTACCGATATAGAAATAATTTTGGTTAACGATGGTTCAACAGATAATTGTGGGAGGATATGTGAACTATATGCCCAAAAAGATGAAAGAATTAAGGTAGTCCATAAAGTAAATGGTGGCCTAAGCAGTGCCAGAAATGCTGGAATTGAGGTTGCAACAGGTAAATACATTGTGTTTATTGATCCAGATGATTTAATCGCCAATGACTATTTTGAAGTATTACTATCCACTGCGAAGAAATATGACTGTGATGCTGTGGTTAGTGGATATAAAAAAGTCCCTATTAATGATGCGGTCGCGCCCAGTTTTAAATTAAATGAAGTAATGGGTGGAAAGGATTTTGTGTTAAGTTCACCTAATATTCATTCAAATAATGATTTGTGTTTTGTTTGGAGGTATTTTTACAAGCTAAGCATTATTAAAGAAAAGGAAATACGTTTTAATGAACAGGTTTTTATAGGTGAAGATGTAATATTCAACCTAGAATATTTATTAAATTCAAAGAGAGTAATGGCAATATCAGATATTTGTTATTTCTATACAGTTAATAATCCGGATAGCTTAATGAGAGTATCATATAAACCTAAATTGGAGAGTAGTCTGGTTTTGCAGCATAAAATAAGGAAACGGCTTTCGGAAAAGTTTAATTTGTTAAGTTATAAACATTATCGTAGGGATTTTGCCGATTATTATATTAATAATATCTTTAGAATAATAATTAATAATCTCAAAAATAGTGAAAAAGTAGATATAAAAGAAGAATTACGTAGAATAGTTAATTATGAAATGATTAGCGATAGTTTAAAAGAAATAGGTTTCTTTTATAAGTGTTCCAATATTAAGGAATATATATATTACTTGAGTTTAAGGATTAAATTATATCCAGTAATTATTAAAGTTTTTAAACGAGAAATCTAATATAGGAGCAATGGAGGTAAATGTTAGATGAATGACTTTGTAGGTAAAAAAGAATTAGTCAAGGTTTGGAATAATGCCTTTGATTTAGTAATTAAGTTGAAAAGGTGTTATTTATATTCTATTGACTTTTTCGTAACTAAATTAATATTACCTCCACAGGTTAAAACAATTGGTGAGACTATAGATAAAATAGTTAATGACAGATGCTCCGTAAGTAGATATGGAGACGGCGAATTAAAATTAATCAGCGGAAAGGATATATCGTTTCAGAAGCATTCATTTTTATTGGAAGATAGACTTAAAGAGATATTACTTAGTGAAAGTAATCAGCATATTGTTTGTATACCTGATATTTTTGGGGATAACAGTCAGTATACTAATTCCAATGCGGATGCATGGAAAGAACATTTAGTTGAATACAGATTAAAATGGTATAGAAATTTAAATATGAAGAAGGATTACTTTAATTCGCTTATAAGTAGATGTTATTTATGCTTTCAGAATGTTAATAAAAGCAAATACTATTTTGATAAAATGAAAAAGATATGGGAAAACCAGGATGTTGTCATTGTAGAGGGAGAATACAGCAGGTTAGGTGTTGGAAATGATCTATTTGCTAACGCCAAAACGATCAGAAGAGTTCTTTGCCCCAATAAGCATGTTTTTTCACAATATAATAAAATAGTGTCTTATGTAAAATCGTTAGAAAATGAATCATTAATACTTATAGCCTTAGGCCCAACTGCTACAGTTTTAGCTTATGATCTGCACAAAGAGGGGTATCAAGCTATTGACATTGGCCATATAGACGTGGAATACGAATGGTTTTTGAAGGGGGTCGCTAAAGCAACACCTATAAAAAATAAGTTTGTTAATGAGGTCAATGCTGGGTTGTTTGAAGAGGATAGTTTAGCTGATGAGTATTTTAATGAAATAATAATGGATTTTAATAATGAAAATGAAACTATTCGTAAGGGATGAACAGAATGAAAAAGATTCTTTTTTATATAAATAATTTAGGTGGAGGCGGCGCGGAGAAGGTCCTTAGTGAACTTGTAGCAGGACTGGATAAAGAGTTATATGATGTAACTGTAATGAGTAAAGAAGAAAATGGAATTTATTTAGAAAAGATAAAAAAGCATGTTAAGTATAAGCCACTTTTTAAAACATTATCTCCTGGGAAAAATCTATTAGAAAAAATGATTAATGTACTCTGTCTAAATATTAGAGAATATATCTTTAAAAATCATCCCAGTCTCCTATATTTCCTTTATATTAAACCTAAATACGATATAGAAGTTGCATTTCTTGAGGGTTACTCTACAAAAATAATAAGTGGGTCTACAAATAAATATTCACAAAAAATTACATGGGTACATTCAGATTTAGAAAAAAATCATTGGACTAAAGATGTCTTTCATTCTTTTTCTGAAGAGGTTAAATGCTATAAAAAATATGATGATATAGTTTGCGTTTCGGAAAGTGTTTCGGAAAGTTTTAAAAGATTTTTTGGTGTGAAAAAAAACGTAAAGGTTAAATACAACCCGATAAATGAGAGTGAAGTATTAGAAAAAGGTCTTGAACCGATTGATATTCATAAAGAAAAAGAAAAAATAACTTTAGTGACCGTTGGAAGACTAGTGCATCAAAAAGGGTACGATAGACTAATAAGGGTATGTAAAATGTTAAAGGATAATGGATTTAAATTTAATTTATGGATAATAGGCGAAGGAGAACAAAGGGGGTTATTGGAGTGTATGATTAGAGAAAATAAACTAAATGACTTAATCACACTGTTTGGATTTCAATCTAATCCATATAAATACATTAAAGAGGCGGATGTATTTGTTTCTTCGTCTAGAGTAGAGGGATTAAGCACAGTTGTTATAGAAGCTCTAATATTAGGAAAGCCAGTAATAACAACAAATTGTCCAGGGATGCACGAAATTTTGGGAGATGACGAATACGGTATTTTAGTTGATAACGATACTGATAGTCTTTATAAAGGTGTAAAAAAAGTACTTTCAGACTTAAAATTGATTGAGCACTATTCTGAAAGAGCAAAAGAAAGAAGAAAGTTCTTTAATTATTGTAATTCTATTGCTACGATACAGGAAATTTTAAATAATTAATTAATTTGGAAAAATAGTATTTGAAAACTTATTTAATGATTGGTCTAATATAGAAATGGAAATTAACTTAAATACGGATCTTCTTTAAAAAAATTATTTTATAATCCTAAGGTGGATATCATGAGAGTAAAGAACTCAATCATAAATGTTTCAACTGGTCTCGGGAGTCAAATAATTATTACTTTGTTAAGCTTTATTTCAAGAACTGTATTTATTGCTTATTTAGGGGTTGAATACTTAGGGATAAATGGTCTATTCACTAATGTTTTGGGCATGCTCTCTTTGGCTGAAGCAGGAATAGGATCAGCGATTATTTATAATTTATATAAACCAGTAGCCGAGAATGATAAACAAAAAATAAATATGCTAATGAACTTTTATAAAAAGGCATATAGGGTAATAGCTTTAGTTGTACTTTTTCTTGGTTTATCATTGTTTCCATTTTTAGACCTTTTTGTAAAGGAAACAACTGTTGAAAAAGTAGGACTAATCTATATTCTATTTTTAATAAATACGGCTGCGTCTTATTTATTTACACATAAAATATCCTTCCTTAATGTAAGTCAAAAGGGATATATTGTCACAAGTGTGTATTCTATCTCGGCGATCATTGCCACCTTTGTTAAAATTGGGATTTTATATTATACTGGAAACTTTATTTTTTATTTGATAATAGATATTCTAATAACGATTATCACATCAATTATTTTATCATTATTAGTTGATAGAATGTATCCATTTCTTAAAAGTAAAGTTGTTGTGAAACTAGATCTAGAGACGAAAAATAATATTGTTAAAAATGTTAAAGCCATTGTTCTACATAATATAGGTGGTTATGCTGTATTTGGTACTGATAATCTAATTATAGCATCTTTTATCAGTGTTGCTGCTGTAGGTTTATACTCCAATTACTACATGTTGTTAAATATATGCCGGACATTTATAAATCAAGTATTCGATAATATAAACTATAGTGTGGGTAATCTTGTAGCCATAGAAAGTGATGACAAGATATATAGTTTTTTTAAGGTTATGATGCTGTTTAACTTTTGGATTTATTCATTTTTCACTATCACTTTATTCGTAATTATAGAGCCATTTATAGTTCTGTGGTTAGGGAACGACTTTCTTATGAGTAAAGGGATTTTATTTGTTTTAATGATAAATTTCTTTGTTTCAGGAATGAGACGATCAGTATCTATGGTGAAAACAACCGCAGGAATCTTTCATGAGGATCGATATGCTCCCTTTTTCGAAGCCGGTATAAACCTAGTAGCTTCAATTATTCTTGTCCAATATTTTGGGATTGTAGGTGTATTTATTGGAACCTTAATAAGTACACTGCTAGTTCCGTTTTGGGTTGCACCGTATCTGGTTTATAAAAAGGTATTTAAAAAGCAGGTTCGTTATTACTTCTACAAATATATTTACTTTTTATTCTTAGGGGTAGGAACTTGCTTCTTAACTAATAGTATATCTAATTTGTTTAATGATGATTGGACCTTGTTAATTTTAAGAGGTTTAATTTGTTTATTTGTTCCCAATATTATTTATATAATTATGTTTTATAGGACTGAGGAATTTAAATATTTATATGTTGTGGGGAAAAATCTGTTTAATAAAGTAAATATCCGTTTAAAGCAAAAGGATGTTAGCGTTTAGAGCTATTATTCAGCATTCATCACCACCTATTAAATTTTAAAAGGGTGGTGATGAAAACAATATAATTGGTTACGGAACAGCGTTTACATAATCATGTTGAAAAATCTAAACAAAATTATTATTAATATCATGAACTCTGTAATCAACATTAGTATGTATGATTACAGATTGAATAACTAGTACTGTGTTCCTTCCCATTAATTACATTATTCTTCCCTACTATGTCTTAGTTAATTGATTAATATATTATTGAAGCAGTTTTAAATCCCGCCAGTGCTAAAAGTAATTTAGAATTAAGGTATTTCTTCTTTAAGTATTCATCTCCGATCCTCCTTCTCAATCGATATCATACACAGGCATTCTTCCACACCTTTTGCAGAAGATATGCCCTTCTATCTATTAAAATGTCATCCGAAATCGTATCTAAGTAATCATTAAGTCTTTAAAAGTTTCAATTCGACATTTTTTGTTCTTTAAAAAGAACTAAATATTAGCTATAATCTTGGATAAAGATATATTTTCTCACCTTAAGTAACAAAGAAATGTTAGATATAAGAATTAGTCGGAAAGGGGGTGAATGATTTGAAAAAATGCTGGAAAAGGCCGGAATTAGAAATTCTTGAAATTGAAATGACAATGGATCCAGGGAATGGTAATGGCTATGGCCATGGGGATGGTAGAGGGAATAGTGGTAATGCACCTGGCCATGGTTATGATGATGGTCCAGGTATGGGGCCTGGAAATGGCTATGGTTACGGACATCGGAAAGGTAATAATTATGACTCTTAATCATTAGTAAACGATGATGCATCTTTAAAGATTCTGCCCTTATATAATCCAATATATAAGGGTTTTAATTTAATTAAAGCTTGAATAGTATTGGCAGGCATAAATAAACTTCAGCTGGTTACATGGAGTGTCTATATGGATAAATTAAAAAAGCAATTGTTTAATAACGTAAAAGAATACTTTACAATGAAGGATATTTTAAAAACCTTCACTCTGTTAAGGCCATTTATTCGTAATCATTGGAAGGCTTATTTAGTATTGCTTTTTTTGTTAGCCGTTGATGTGACATTAACGATTGCTTTCGCTGCTTTTTTTGGCAAAATTGCTGATGCAGCCGTTCGTGCTGATTTAGCCGAACTTCAATCGTTAATCCCCACAGCTATAGTTTTAGTCATTATTAGTATTCTATTTTCATATCTAGATATCTATTTTGAAACCGTGGCAACAAATGGGGTTAAAAGGGATCTGAAAAACCATTTGTTCAGTCATATTCTGCGGCTTCCTGCGAGTAAAGTTTCTAATCTAAGGTCGGGGGAAATTATTTCGCATTTTACTAATGATATACATAGTCTTAATGGGGTCATCGGTTATAGCTTAATCAATTTAGTGAGGCTGCCAGTTATTTTTTTGACTGTATTTATTTATCTCCTTCAAATAAATGTGACATTATCCCTGTTGAGCTTAATGATCACACCGATTGCGGTGCTTGCTGGCATGGTGTTTGGACTGTTTCTACGAAGGAATAGCCGCGCCATTCATGAATTGTTTGGAAAGGTGAACATTCATCTGAATGAAACTTTTCATGGGATTTCTGTTATTCGTTCGTTTACCCTAGAAAAGACGTCTTTTTCAAAATTTGCAAATCAAAATGAGGAGCTATACCAGTTAGAATTAAAGAATGCGAAACTCCAGGGTTTGTTTTCTTCTGGGGGAAATCTCGTAAGTTCTCTTTCTTTTTATGTGACACTGTTATTAGGTGCTTATTATGTTTCGCAAGCTCAGATGTCCGTTGGTGCGTTGTTAACATTTTTAAATTTGGTTGGTCATCTTGTTTATCCACTAACAGGACTTGCAAGCCAGTGGGCTGGTTTTCAACGTTCGGTGACGGCTGTTGAAAGAATTATGAATGTAATAGAGGTACCAGTTGAAGGTATGGATCTTCCGGATTTTACTTCGCCTAAGTCTTTGTCACGATCCATTGAATTTAAAGATATTACGTTTAGCTATGATGAGCGAATAAAGGTTTTTGAACATTTAAATGTGACCATTCCTGCTGGAAAAGTCGTTGCCTTTGTTGGCCCAAGCGGAGCGGGAAAAAGTACATTTTTTAATCTTTTGCAAGGCTTTTATAAGCCACAAGCAGGCGATATTTTAATTGATGGGGTTTGTACGGAGGAATTTACATTGTCCGAGCTTAGAAGTGCGATTGCCCATGTTCCTCAAGATACCTTTCTTTTTGCAGGGACGCTTAAAGAAAATTTGCTTGTTGCAAGGCCGAATATCACCGAAGAGGAAATGATTCGTGCTGCAAAAGATGCGTGCATTCATGATTTTATTATGACGCTTCCGCATGGATACGACACTGAAATTGGTGAACGAGGTGTAAAATTATCGGGCGGACAAAAGCAGCGGGTGGCCATAGCCCGTGCGATTTTAAAGGATGCTCCGATTCTATTATTGGATGAGGCAACTTCTGCTTTGGATAGCGAAACAGAATTTTATGTTAAGAGCGCGTTGGATGAGCTTATGAAGGGTAGGACGACTCTTGTCATTGCTCACCGACTAACCACAGTTCAAAATGCGGATATCATTATCGCCTTTAATCAAGGACAAGTTGTGCAAATCGGAACGCACGACGAATTGATACAAATAGAAGGTTTGTATCAAAAGTTGTACAAACAGCAATTTAAACGAAAACAGACAGCGCCATTGACATTGGCAGTCAATGAGTAAATCAATAGTACAAAATTGAGAATATCATTTGTCTAGCTAGCAATTCTCTTGCTAATTAAAATAAACATTGCTAATCCGACCCTGATTTCGTAAAAAACACTTTTGCGAAATCAGGGTCTTTTTCATATTGTACCCTTGATATCAGTCCTTTCAGTTTGATAAAACCTGCAAAACCATGGTATAAGTGTAAAAGAGCAGAAATATGTTGCTTGTTAATTTTGGGATAATGGTTAAGCTTGGTATCCCATGATGAGAGGATTTGAATTTCAAGATGATCGATAATTTTTGGCGTGAGTTACCACGACCTTTTTTTATACTGGCACCAATGGAAGAAGTGACGGATGTTGTTTTTCGTCATGTGGTGAGTGAAGCAGCCAGACCTGATGTGTTTTTTACAGAGTTCACCAACTCGGAGAGCTACTGTCATCCAGAAGGGAAGAGCAGTGTGCGCGGGCGTTTGACTTTTACGGAGGATGAACAGCCAATTGTCGCCCATATATGGGGGGATAGGCCTGAAAACTTTCGGCAAATGAGTATTGGTATGGCGGAACTTGGCTTTCGGGGTATCGATATCAATATGGGCTGTCCTGTACCTAATGTAGCACAAAACGGGAAGGGAAGCGGTCTGATCCGTCGTCCGGATGTTGCGGGAGATTTAATACAAGCGGCAAAAGCAGGGGGATTACCTGTAAGTGTAAAGACAAGGCTTGGTTACACAAATATAGACGAATGGCGGGACTGGCTGACTCACCTATTGAAACAAGACATTGTGAATCTGTCCATTCATCTGCGTACTAGGCAGGAAATGAGTAAAGTGGATGCACATTGGGAGCTAATCCCGGAGATTAAAAAACTTCGTGACGCAGTGGCACCAGATACACTTTTGACGATTAATGGGGATATTCCTGACCGTCAAACTGGGTTAAAGCTCGCCAGCCAATATGGTGTTGATGGGGTGATGATTGGGCGTGGTATTTTCCATAATCCATTTGCCTTTGAAAAAGAACCGAAAGAGCATAGCAGTAAGGAATTGCTTGATCTCTTAAGATTACATCTGGATCTCCATGATAAATATTCAAATTTAGAGCTGCGTCCCTTCAAGGCCCTTCACCGCTTTTTTAAAATATATGTTAAAGGATTTCGTGGGGCAAGTGAATTAAGAAATCAATTAATGAGCACAAATTCAACAGATGAGGTGCGTGGAATGCTCGATCATTTTATGGCGAAAGAATCATGATTGAAAATCGGGGCAGTAGAAATCTGCCAATTCAAAGTGAAAGCTAAGCTGGTGTACCCCAATAAAAGTTATGGTTTATACTAAGAAGTTTAACTGGCTGGAGTGAGTGCGGTATTGAACCGTGCTCATTCCAGCCAATTTTTGTTTTATTCCTTTGTTATTAGTTGTTATTGATAGGAGATATAGTTATAATACTCGAATTTTGTCGAATTGTTATCTATTGACGAATTTAGAAAATTATGAAATTATTAAATAGGAAACCCCATATTTCTCCAAAAATCTACATAATTTTTAAACGCCTTCTACACACGAAACCTTAGAAAAATGAAAAAATCTGACGATATATTCCGCCGCTTTTTGTATAGCCTCATATTGATTCTTCAAATCACTCTTATTTTAACTCCTTTTTCTTCTATTCTATTTCAATATATTTAAAAACCAACCTGAAAGGAGTGATTAACGATGTAATTATTTACTATGTTCATTTAATATTTAACCTTTTTTGGTAAAATTTAAGGCTGTGTTAAAGGTTACTGTTGATTAATGACCTAATTGATTGGAAAGGAAAACAACGGCTTAATTTAGCAGATACAAATTAAAAGGAGGATTTTTTAATGGGTCACGATATTTCAGGATACAATAAAGCAGGAAATGAAGTTGCTTATGCACGTTTTAGTATGGGAAATCGCAATGCTACTATTATTTACCGTCTGCTGGATGCTTTTCAACATTATGGAGGAGTAAGCGGGAAAGGACGCAGTTCAACATTTTCCATACAGCAAATTGAAAAGGCTTTGCGTGACTGCAATCAATTATTTGGTAACAAGGCCACGTTTTATTCAAGTAACGATCCAGTACCATGGGATCAAAAGCAAATCCAGGATTTCATAATAAACTGCTTAGAGACAGCACAAAAGGAAGGCAGTGTAAAAGTATTCTTCGGCTAATGTTTTTAGACTTTAAATCCCTCAGTTAACTTTATAAAGTTGCGAATGCTTCAAGAATTTTAACACTCCCATCCCCAATAACTATTGTTCACCTTTTTATCCCTATCAAGATCCAAATCTATTTACCACTTAGAAATATCTCATTCAATCTAGATGTGATAGAAAAAGTTTAATCACGACCGCATCTCTATAATATCTGCCATACTATTTTAGGCAATGAAGACCTTCGTGGTATTGCTTTTAATAGAGAAGAAATAATATTACTTAAATAAAAGAAATCTTCCAAAACTCGGAAGATTTCTTTACCTTAAATGAGGATATCCTTGCTGGCGCAAAGCCTCATACACCAATATAGCGGCAGTATTCGAAAGGTTCAATGAACGGACATGATCATTCATTGGTATTCTCAAAAAGTGATCTTTGTTTTGTCTTAGTAAATCTTTTGGTAAACCTGTTGTTTCTTTTCCAAACATAAAATAATGGTCCTTTGTTCTATCACTGAAATCAGTTGATGAGTGTGATTTTTCACCAAATGTCTCAATATAGTAAAACTCCCCTTGATTTTTTGAAAAAAAGTCATCCAATGAGTCGTAATAGGTTACGTTGACAGATTGCCAATAATCAATCCCTGCACGTCTTAACATTTGTTCATCTGTTGAAAATCCAAGTGGCCGGATTAAATGCAAGGCTGTATCCGTTGCAGCACAAGTAAGTGCAATATTTGCAGTATTCGATGGAATATCTGGTTGATATAATACAACATGTATTGCCAAGAATGGTCACCTCTAACTTTATTTACACCCAAATTATAGCATATTGATTGAGAAGATATGTACTGCACATTTGGCGCTATATTCATATGACTTTTAATTATTCTGAAAATTACGTAAAATATAGGTGGTACAACTGTTATTCATAATGCTCTTATTCATTGATCTAAGGGGGAATATCATTGAATTTAAAAGTCGGAGATATCATTCGATTTCAGCGGACATTTACAAAGGAAGATGTTGAAATATTTACAAAAGTATCCTGGGATGAAGGAGTTCATCATACGAATCCTGGTGAACTGGGGAGACTTGTCGTTCAAGGGCTGCTAACGGCTACCTTGCCGACAAAAGTTGGCGGAGAATACAATGTACTGGCCCGTACAATGAATTTTGAATTTTTAAGACCCGTCTTTACCGGAGATACCATAAGCTGTGAAGTAACGGTTGAACAACTTGAAAAGAAAGATAATGATAGATTATCAATTATGGCAACCTTCTCATGCATGAATCAAAATGAGAAAAGGGTATTGAGCGGGAGCTTTGCGGGTGTCATATTAACAGGGGATTGATTAGACGGTCATCTGGACTAACAATGTCGGTTTTTTTAATAGAAACTCGGATTTTTTTACTAAAAAAGCGGAAACCTCCCATACATAGGGAGGCATTGAGCTATTCTTTTTTAACAGCATGAATGTAGTGGATCGTTTCAAATGCGGATAAATAATCAGTACGATTTTGAAAGAATTGGTTTTGAATGGAATCAGGCGATAGGTGCTCATATATAAGCAGCCCGGCGTTTTCTAACATTTTCTCCATTTCGTTATAAGCAAAACAAGCTTTCATAGGTTCGCCTCCGGCTGCAGCCATTTGCAACAAGTTTTGTACACGGTTAGACCTTCCTTTTTCGTTAAAAAGGTTATGGTCTGCATAATCAAAAACAATCGAACTGCCCTGCGGGAGGCCGGCAAATAATTGTTTAATTAAAACAGCTATTTCTTCTTTTGTTAAGTAATAGGAAACTCCAAGAAGACTGAAAAATGTTTTCTGTTTATGCAAAAAGCCTTCCTTAGCAAGGCCTTCCATTGCGTATCCCTTTGTAAAATCCATTGGAACAAAGTGAAGATTAGCTGGAACTTTGAGGTTTGCGTCTGCTAATCTTTCCTTCTTAGATTCTTGTGTGGCTGGATAATCTATTTCGAATATTTCCAAGCTATCGATTAATTCTGGATGCCGGAAACAAAAGGTATCAAGTCCGGCGCCAAGAATAACATACTGTTTTACCCCCAGCAGCATTTCATGGAGTAATACATTTTCGCAATAAGCAGCACGGGCGAGTGGGGTAGGGGAAAGCTGAACCTGCGTGATCCATTTTAGGATTTTGTCTGGCTGATTTTTGTGTCTTTGGGCGACTTCCTTATTAAAAAATTCAATCCCATTAATCATATTCGCGCTAATCTCTGTCATTTCTTTTGAAGAAATTAAATCATTAGCAATAAAATCATCGAAAATTTTCGGTGAGTCAAATTTGCTGTGGTAGGCACGGCTAAAGGCAGATACTAATGAAGTTACACTAAATTCATTTTTCTTCATCCTCTATTCCTCCAAAAAAAATAAGATTCCCCGGCCAGGAGAATCTTATTATATACACAAATAGTTTAATTGTAAATTATAGCATAAATAACTTTTTTTGTCAAGTTTTCAACGGTTATTTCCGGAAGCTAATCCAGCTTTTTTAACTTTTTTGTTGCAAATACAGCAAATTTAGGTTAAATTCAATCCAGGTTATTTATATTGCAAATGCAACGAAAATGAATGCAAAGGAGTTACTGATGAAGGAAATATTACGTGAAATTGGGATGATTGCCAGAGCACTAGATTCGATCAGCAATATAGAATTTAAAGAATATGATCTGACAAAAGGCCAGTATTTGTACCTTGTGCGAATATGCGAAAACCCGGGAATCATTCAAGAAAAGTTAGCTGAAATGATAAAAGTAGATCGAACAACAGCAGCTCGTGCGATAAAAAAACTTGAAATGAATGGCTTTATCGAAAAGAAAGAGGATGAGCATAACAAAAAAATAAAAAAACTCTTTCCAACAGAGAAAGGCAGTAATGTTTATCCTTTTATAAAAAAAGAGAATGAATATTCCAATAGTATCGCATTAGCAGGATTTACCGAAAAAGAAGCAGACACCATTTTTCAGCTTCTTCAGAGAGTTAGAAAAAATGTAGAAATAGACTGGGAATATGTTAAAAAGGGAAACAAACGAAAGTATTGAATTAAAAAGGAGAGGCCAAACATCATGACGATAAGTATAAAAAAGTGCACGCTCAAAGATTTACACTCACTCCAAAAAATTAGTTATGAAACATTCAATGAAACATTTAAGGATCAAAATTCACCCGAGAATATGAATGCCTACTTGAAAAAGGCTTTTAATTTAGAACAAGTAGAAAAAGAATTATCCAATCGTTCCTCGCAATTCTTTTTTGTTTTTTATAATCAGGAACTAGCTGGATATTTAAAGGTTAATACCAATGAGGCACAGTCTGAAAAAATAGGTGATCAATCACTGGAAGTTGAGCGGATTTATATAAAGAATACATATCAAAAACAGGGGCTTGGCAAATATTTGCTAAATAAAGCGATAGAAATAGCGCAGGAACAGAATAAAGAGAACATCTGGCTAGGGGTATGGGAAAAAAATGAAAATGCCATTGCTTTTTATAAAAAAATGGGGTTTGTCCAAATCGGAGCACATTCTTTTTATATGGGGGATGAGGAACAAACCGACTTTATCATGAGTAAACCACTCCAATAACTTATTGAAAGGTTGATTTTTATGTATATACCTAAACATTTTAAAATGGATGATGAAGAGGTCATTTATGATTTTATCGAAAAGTATGGATTTGCAACCTTTGTTTCTCAGCACAATGGCGCACCCTGTGCTACACATCTGCCGCTGATGCTGAGTAAATCTGAAAATGCTTTATATGGGCATTTTGCACGTGCTAATGAACAATGGAAGGATGCGGAAAGCCAGCAAGTCCTCGTGATCTTCCAAGGTCCGCATAGCTATATTTCACCTTCATGGTATGAAACTATGAAGGCTGTACCCACATGGAATTATGTCTCTATCCATGTGTACGGTAAGTTAGAGATTATTGATAATCAACAAGTAATCATTGATTCTTTGGATGACCTGGTAAAAAAATACGAAAAACCAGATAGTCCATATCATTTAAGTGATATGGACCCTAGCTTTATTGAAGGAATGAGTAAAGGAATAGTTGCATTCAAAATAAACATCACTAAAATTGAAGCAAAAGCTAAATTAAGTCAAAATCATTCAGCAGAACGGCAAGAATTAATTATTAAGCACTTAGAAAACACCTCCGAACAGGATAATCTAGGAGTAGCCTCTCTTATGAAGAAAAATCTGCGGAAATTAAAATAAGCTGTTTTGTATTGCTTGTTCCATTTTTAGTTTTCTATCTTCTCAACATAATTCTGAATATGTAGTATATAATAGAATAGACTGCCAAATATTAGGAGGGATTATTTGAAGAGCTTTAGAAAACTGGGACTTTTGGCGTTGACTACTGGTCTATCAATTGGGATATTTGCACCGGGAGCGGGCGCAGCATCATTGGGAAATGAACAGCTTAGCGAGACACAAATTCAATTATCGCTGGCGGAAGCTGTGGTATCTAAAAGTGAACTGATTAAGAAATTCAGGGAGCTGTTTCCACAGTTTAATTATCTGAAGGATAGTGATTTCCACATGGGGTCTGGCCATCACTACCCTGATGATGATACAATCCGCTATGATCTTAGCTTTCATAAAAACTTAAAAAATGGCAAATATGTGAATGGGTCTATTGGCTTTATTGGAGAAAAATTAGAAATTGAGCGTTTTAACTATGACCCTTCGAATGCAGAGGAAGCACTATTCCCTGCAAAAGTAACGAAAGAAAAAGCGCAGAACATTGCTCAGGAATTTTTAAAGAAATTCGCTGATGGAAGTGACTACCAGCTAGAGCCTCAATACTTTACCTTCTTTCCAAACCATCAACTTCTTACGGAACCTATCCGTTATTCCTTTTCTTTCGTACGTACAAAAAATAATATTCCTCTTTCCGATCAGCGAATACAAATCACCGTGCTTGGGAATGGGGAGATAAATGATTTTTATCGGAGTACATTCAACCAAGGCATTCCATCCTTTGATGATGAGACAAAAGCTCTGTCGAAGAAGGAAATCATTTCGAAAATGAAAGATGACCTTTCGATAGATTTGTATTATAGAATAGATCATGACTATCGAACGGGTGCAAAAGATGTCAAACTTGTTTACCAGCCGTCTAGTGAAATGCGGGGGGTACATGCAATAACCGGTGAGTGGCAGACGTTGAATGGATTTTCTTCTAAGCTACCTGCTAGGGATGGGCTTGTGCCTATTACAGATCAAGCCATTCAGCCTAAGAGAGCCAATCTAACACTGGAAGAGGCAAAGACGTTTGCTGAAAAATTACTTAAGGTTGATTCAAAGGAGATAAAGCTTAGAATCGAATCGATTGATGAGACGAAAAACCACAATGGACAAGAGGTTATTAGTATTCAATATATGTATGAATACCATAATGGCGGTACGGGAACAAATTTAGAAATTGATAAGAAAACGGGAGAAATTATTCAATATCATGACCTGAAGGCCGATGTCCTCAAAGAAGCGGGCGACGATCAAAAAGAGAGCCAAGCGATTGCTAAAGAAGAGGCACTTGAGCAAGCAGTGAAGTATTTAAAAAATTACGCCCCATCCTATCTTCACAACTATGCGATACCAATGGGTGAACCCTATTATAATGAAGCTAGAGGCGTATATCATTTTAGTTTTCCAAGAATAGTAAATGGAATTCTCGTGAATGGGGATCAGATTTCCGTGGGGATTTCTGCAAACGGTGAGCTGCTGAGCTTGAATGTGAATCATTCCGATATCCAAAGCTGGCCATCTGTTAAAAATGTAATCTCTAAAGAGAAAGCGACGACCAAGTTTTTTGAAAATCTTAACCTTAAGCTGAACTTCTTTAGAGAAGGAACTGGTGAAAAACGAGACCATTACCAGCTCGTATATACACCGGAATACAGCGAGAATCCATTTAGCTATTTAGATGCGAGTACAGGCGAATGGACTAGCGCATTAGATAACAAACACCAGACTATTTCCCATCCTTGGGCGGAAAAAGAGCTTAATTATCTAATGGAGGCTGGAATTATCGAGGTGAAAGATGCCAAGGATTTTCAGGGGGATGAGAAAATTACAAAGGGAGCAGCCCTTGAGATTGTCATGAGATCCATTTCAAGATTCTATCCCGAATACCCTCCACATCAAAAAAGTGTAAATCAAACTTTTGATAATATTAAGCCTGAGCATCCGCTTTTCCAAGCAGCAGAACGTGCGGTTTCTCTAGGTGTTCTTGAAAAAGAGATAGCTTTTAACCCAGACGAGCATTTGACAAAAGAAGAATTAGCCGTTTGGTATATTCGGTTACTTGAACTGGCTGAAGCAGCAAAAAATCAAGGAATCTATCAGCTTAAATTTGCAGATGCAAAAGAAGTAACGCCAGAAAACATCGGTTTTGTGGCATTGGCCCATTCATTAGGTCTTTTAACAGATACCAATAATAAATTCAGCCCAAAAAAAGAAATAACCTATGCGGACCTTGCAGTATCTGCTGTCCAGCTAGCCCATGAAATCTTTAAAAAAGGGCTCCATTATTATTAATACACGGGGGAAAGGACCCCGCTGCATCATTAAGCAACAAGTACCATTAGTTTTCAAACTAATGGTACTTTGGTGTTTGGATTTATTATAAGCGGGGAGTACATCGGACAGCTGTGCAGTATTATAGGCAAGGTCAGTCCAAAGTGGGGAGAACATTGGACAGCCGTACTAGATTTAAAGCAAGGCTAGTCTAATGTGGGGAGTACCTCGGACAGCGGTGCAGGGTTTTGAGCGAGGTCAGTCCAAAGCGGGAAGAGCTTCGGACAACAGTGCTAGATTTTAAGCGACGTCAGTCCAAAGCGAGGAGAGCTTCGGACAGGTGTGCTGGATTCTAAGTGACGTCAGTCTAAAGTGTGGAGAGCTTCGGACAGGTGTGCTGGATTCTAAGTGACGTCAGTCCAAAGTGGAGAGCTTCGGACAGGTGTGCTGGATTCTAAGTGACGTCAGTCTAAAGTGTGGAGAGCTTCGGACAGGTGTGCTAGATTTTAAGCGAGGTCAGTCTAAAGTGTGGAGAGCTTCGGACTGGTGTGCTAGATTTTAAGCGAGGTCAGTCTAAAGTGTGGAGAGCTTCGGACAACCGTGCTAGATTTTAAGCGACGTCAGTCCAAAGCGAGGTGAGCTTCGGACAGGTGTGCTGGATTCTAAGTGACGTCAGTCCAAAGCGAGGAGAGCTTCGGACAGGTGTGCTAGATTTTAAGTGGCGTCAGTCCAAAGTGGGGAGAGCTTCAGACAGCTGTGCTAGATTTTAAGCAAGAACAGTCTAAAGCAGAGTCACCTTCGGACAGTCAGACCGTACTTTTTGATTGGACTGTCTGAAGAAAACCACTCAAAACAGATTTCTTGTTTTAAATATCAGAATTGGTGTATTATTCAGACGTACATGCAGTTTAATTTGTAAACGCTGAAAGGAGCTTTTTTAATGACAAAAACTCGCCTTGGAAAAACAGATTTATTGATCCACCCCATTGGCCTAGGTTCAAACGCCATTGGCGGACATAATATTTATGATCATATTGATGAAGCGGTTTCAAAAAGTATTGTCCATACGGCTGTCAGTCATGGGATGAACTTTATAGATACCGCCTATTATTATGGGCTTGGTCGGTCTGAAGAGCTGATTGGCGAGGTCATGAAGGAACATGGGAAGCGGGATGATTTCATCATCGCCACTAAGGCATCTTATACATTCCCAAATGGAGAGCTTGTTCATAATAATTCTCCGGAGTTCCTAATACGCAGCGTAGAGGAATCGTTAAAAAGACTTCAGACCGATTATATTGATTTGTTTTATATTCATTTTCCAGATGAGAATACGCCAAAGTACGAAGCGGTTGGTGCGTTACAGCGATTGAAGGAGGCAGGAAAGATTCGAGCGATTGGCGTATCTAATTTTTCACTCGAACAATTAGAGGAAGCTAATCGTGACGGGTATGTTGAGGTCCTGCAGGCGCATTACAATCTATTCAATCGTGAGGCAGAAGAAGAAATTTTTCCATATGCCAATGAACAGGGTATTTCCTTCATTCCGTATTTTCCACTGGCAAAGGGATTGCTGACGGGCAAATATCGAAAGGATACCCCGCTGACGGAGCAGCAGAAGAAGCATCCGTTATTTAAACAAGAAACCTATTTTACTAATCTTGAAAAAATTGAACACCTTCGTGAATTGGCAGCAGGGAAGAATGTCGAAATTGCGCATTTAGTGCTGTCTTGGTATTTAACAAGGGGGCCAATTGATGCCGTGATTCCTGGGGCGAAAAACCCTGAACAGCTTATCAACAATGCAAAAGCTGCTGATGTAAAAATGACACGGGAAGAAATAGAATTAGTAGATTCGATCTTTTAGGCGGGGCTTTTCTCCGCTTTTTTTTATAAGCTGAAAAGAAATCATTTTCAAGTATTTCTCATCCTCATACGTAAGGTGATTTTTTCACCAGTACATCAATTATTTTTCTAAAATGGGTTTCTACTGCTGCGGTTATCCCATATATATATGGATAAAAGCTAACGGGAGTAGACATCATTGGACAAACAAAACAGCAGGTTAAGATGGGTTGTATTTGCATCTGTATTGTTCACTTATTTATTAATGTCGAGTCAGCGGACAGCTCCGGGATTAATTCCTGATCAGATTATGAGGGATTTTAGTGTAAATGCATCAACAATTGGGCTGCTTACCGGTATTCAGTTTTTTGTCTATACTGGCCTCCAAATTCCGATGGGGATTTGGGCTGATCGATATGGGCCCAATTTTTTTCTAATTATCGGGGCCATACTTACAGGTTTAGGGACTATGATTTATAGTCTGGGTACACATGAGTTTGTTCTGTTTTTTGCCAGGATTTTGACAGGCATAGGAGATGCGACAATCTGGGTTAATATGGTTCTGATATTGAGCCTGTGGTTTAATGCAAAGGAATTTACAAAATTAATCGGAATTGTCGCCATGACAGGCAGCCTGGGCTTTCTATTTGCGACAGTCCCATTTTCCATTTTAATTGATTGGTTTGGCTGGAGGTCTGCGTTTTTTTCAACAGGGTTCCTATTGTGTTTATGTGCGATTCTTCTTTATATTGTTCTTGTCAAAAAACCAAAGCAAACGTTATTTGAAAAAAGTGATGGACCACGTGTAAAAACATGGGTAATTCTCCGGAAAATTTTTGCAAGCAGGCAAGCCTGGGCTCTATTCTTATGCCACTTTGGGCTTGTTGGAACGTATATCGGATTCATTGGTTCATGGGCTGTTCCTTATGGAATGCATGTCTATGGAATGACGCGTCTGGATGCGAGCCAGCTTGTTTTGATCGGTCTTGTCGGGGCTCTTATTGGCGCGCCTTTAGCAGGGTGGATATCAAGCCGGTTAGACATGATTAAGCGTCCATATATTTTCGTCCATGTCATCATTGTTTTGAGTTGGTCGGCCTTTTTGTTCTTAAAGGGACATCCGCCATATTCCTTGCTGGTTTGCCTTTTCTTTATTATCGGCCTTGCCTACGGGGCGAACGCTTTAACGTTTGCAGCTGTTCGCCAATCCTTTCCAATTAAAGAATCTGGCATTGCCTCGGGGTTTGCGAATACAGGAGGTTTTCTTAGTGCCGTATTACTGCCAAGTATTTTTGGAAGTGTACTAGATCATTTTCAGGCTGCGGGAAACATTAGTGCAGGATACTACTACGGCTTTTTCATACCGGTGGTCTTTTCGGCGATTGGGTTGATTGGGGTATTCTGTATCAGAGAAAGAGAGCGATCAGCAGCTGCAAAGCCAATTTCGGTGCATAGTAAATAGCAGACTTGGCGGACCTGCTTTTATAAGGGGATGAAGGCCATTCCCCTTTGCTTTTCTGTAATAAATGTCCTTCATAAGGGCTATGAAGGCCTTTCCTCCTCATTTTTAAGAGAGATATGTCCTTCATGAAGGCAATGAAGGACATCCTCCTTCTTTTTTAATCGACAATCGTCTAAATTCTGTACCTAAAAAAGCGAACAAGGCTCATTTCCCTTGTTCGCTTCTTTAATGCACTGCCGCGGGGACCTGATCGCCCGCCAAATTAACGCGGCACCGCACCGGGGGCCTGACCCCCGCCAATTTAACGCAGCACCGTACCGGGGGCCTGACCCCCGCCAATTTAACGCATCACCGCACCGGGGGCCTGACCCCCAATGTATTAACGCATTAAAGCGGGCATGCTCCTTTAAAGGAACATTTTCTCTAGCTCTAGGGGTTCGATGTATTGGCCGTTTTTGTATGCGCGCATGTTGCCGCCTGAGATTTCATCGATTAGTACGATTTGTTTGTCCTTGCCTACGCGGCCGAATTCAAATTTAATATCGTATAGCTCAATATCCTTTTTCGCAAGTTCGTCTTTGATTACTTGTCCGATTTGCTGTGTTAGGGCCTTTAATACTTTGTATTCGTCCTTGTTTAAAATCCCAAGCATATCCAGTGCGTCCTCGCTGATAGGCGGGTCCTGACGGTCGTCATCCTTGATGGTTACTTCAACAAAGGCATCTAGCGGCTGTCCTTCTTCTGCATATAAACCATATCTGCGCAAGAAGCTTCCAACGGCTCTATAGCGGCAAATAACCTCAAGACCTTGGCCGAAAACCTCAGCAGGCTTAACCGTCATGGTTGCTTCTTCAATATTTGCATCGATATAATGCGTAGGGATGCCCTTTTCTTTTAAAATTTCAAAAAAGTATTTTGTTAAACGCAGTCCGGCACGGCCTGCTCCTTCAATCGTTAGTCCAACTGAGTTTGCTCCTGGATCGAAGACACCGTCTACACCTGTCACATCGTCTTTAAATGAAAGTAAGTAGTTTCCGTCCTCTAGTTGATAGACATCTTTTGTTTTTCCCTGGTATTTTAGCTCCATAGTAAAAACTCCTTAATCTAGTAATTTTAAATCGAGATTTTTTTCAATACTTTCCTATTATAATAAAAAAATAAAAAGTTCAGGGAACTTTTTTTAAAACTCACAAAGCACGGCTTCACCAGCGACAAAACATGTTAAAATAAAACAGTATGACCCTCAAATATAATTCCTCGAAAAAAGAAAGGAGCCCTCTGCTTTGCTCGAACAAGCCCAAGAATTTCTTAAAACCTATTATGGATACTCGTCATTCCGTCCGGGTCAGGAACAGGCAATTTCATCCGTGCTCGAAGGAAACAATACCATTTGTGTGATGCCTACAGGCGGCGGTAAATCGATTGTCTATCAAATTCCTGCTCTTATTCTTCCTGGAACCACAATCGTCATTTCACCGTTAATATCCTTGATGAAGGACCAAGTGGATACATTGAATCAGCTTGGCATCCCGGCAGCTTATATCAATAGTTCCCTCAGCCG
Source organism: Cytobacillus sp. MT66 (assembly GCF_058792595.1). Classification (NCBI taxonomy): domain Bacteria; kingdom Bacillati; phylum Bacillota; class Bacilli; order Caryophanales; family Bacillaceae; genus Cytobacillus; species Cytobacillus sp. MT66. The sequence goes on along the minus strand of NZ_JBXAFB010000016.1, from coordinate 15,731 downwards.
CCAAGAAGTCCAAGAAACTATTGATGAGGCGATTCATGGGGGATACAAGCTCTTGTACGTTGCACCTGAACGGCTGGAATCCTATGATTTTAGAGAGATTTTAAAAAATATCCAAGTTCCTCTCATTGCGGTCGATGAAGCTCACTGTATTTCCCAGTGGGGACATGACTTTCGGCCAAGCTATCTGCATATCTCGCGGTTATTGGAATTACTGCCGGGAAATCCAACAGTCTTGGCATTAACTGCAACAGCGACACCAAAGGTAAGGGAAGACATTTGTCATTCTTTGAGTATTAATCCAATTCATTCGGTTATTACCGGTTTTGAACGGACAAACCTAGCATTCTCTGTCATTAAGGATCAGGATCGCCTTGTCTTTTTAAAAGATTATATAAAAAAGAATAAGCAGGAAGCGGGGATTATTTACGCAGCAACCAGAAAGACCGTAGATAAGCTGTATGAATGGCTTCAGGAGGAAAACATTGAAGCTGCCCGTTATCATGCAGGCATGAGGGATGATGAACGTGCTTTTGAACAGGACCGATTTTTAAAAGATGAAGCAGAGGTGATGGTGGCGACGTCAGCCTTTGGCATGGGTATTGATAAATCCAACATAAGATATGTTGTTCATTATCAAATGCCAAAAAATATGGAAAGTTATTATCAGGAAGCTGGGCGTGCCGGCCGGGATGGGCTTTCTAGTGACTGTATCATCCTTTACTCGCCGCAAGATGTGCAAATTCAGCGTTTCTTGATAGACCAATCAGCTGAACAGGCAAGGATGGCGCAGGAACTGGAGAAGCTGCAGCAGATGGTTGATTATTGCCATACAGAACACTGTCTTCAGTCCTCAATTCTTGAGTACTTTGGCGAAAAAGAAACACAGGCGTGCGGGCGCTGCGGAAATTGTACGGATACCCGCTCAAGTGTAGACGTAACCAAGGAAGCGCAAATGGTATTAAGCTGCATCATTCGGATGGGGCAAAAGTACGGCAAAGCAATGACCGCGGCCGTATTAACTGGTTCGCGGAATAAAAAAGTATTGGATTTCAAATTTGATAAGCTATCAACTTATGGAATTATGAAAGGGAAAAGTGCCAAGCAGGTCACGGAGCTGATCGATTTCCTCATCTCCATGAACATAATTGGGGTGGAACAAGGAGCATACCCGACAATTTTTGTGGCTCCTGCCGGGAAAGCGGTTCTAACAGGCAAAGAACAGGTTTTTAGGAAAGAAGCTGTACAAATTAAACAGGTTTCCAATAGTGATCCATTGTTTGATGAGCTTCGCCAATTAAGAAAAAGTGTGGCAGATGCGGAAAAAGTGCCGCCGTTCGTGATATTTTCGGATGCAACGCTAAAGGATATGTGTGTTAAGCTGCCATTAACTGCGGCGGAATTTTTACAGGTCAGCGGTGTCGGACAGCACAAACTAGAAAAATACGGCGAAATCTTTATCCAAGCACTTATCGAGTATTATGAAGCCCATCCGGAAAGGGAACGGAGTCAGCATTCGATGGCTGCTGCTCCGCAGAAGCAGGCGAAAAAGTCCATAAATGATTCGCTTAAGGAAACACACAAGCTGCACATGGAAGGTTTAACACCAGAAGAAATAGCCTCTCACCGCGAGCTGGCAGTCAGTACAATTGAAAATCATCTTATTCAATGCATTCAAAATGGAATGGAGGTTGATTTCTCGATCCTACTCCCCGAAACTTTCATTGGCGAGCTGGAGAAAGCTGTCGCAGAAGCCGGACGGGATAGGCTGAAGCCGATTAAAGAACTGGTTCCTGAAGAGATCAGTTATTTTATGATTAAAATTTATTTATATAAATTAAGGCGGGAAGACAAGACCAGGGGTGAATAAAGGAAGGGTTAGAAACCCTCTTTTTAGAAAAAGCCATCTTATAAAAAGAAAGGCCTTCAAAGTTTTGATGAAGGTCTTTCCGCTGTCAAAAAGAATGGAACAGACCAAAAATAAAATCACCCTAAGCTCTGGCTTATAGTACCGGAGAACGGGTGATGCCTGGGCAAATATATCCCTATTGCGGAAATAGCCTGGAGTCGTGTTCTTGCAGATCCTGTGCCTGCTGAAGAAACTTTCGAATCTCTTCCTTTGTAATGCCAAGTTGTTTGGCTTTATGTATTAATTCCTTCCACTCTTCATCTAATTCGCTTTTCATACGTTTCCCCCATTCAATCCATACTTCTGTCGCTTTGATGGTCTTTATGAATAAGCATTTATGATTATTAATTAAAGGAACTATTTTAAAATTCTAATCCATTATATCTAAGAATCTGTCACAAATATAAGTTACAGGTGTCATATATATGTCATCAAAACTAAGATTCCATTAATATGTAAATAACTGACTTTAGAATATTCAGATTATGGTAAAATAGTTATGGATTCGTAATCATCTGGATAGAGGTGAGTGTTATCAAGAAGATCAGGATTGTGATAGCTGATGATCAGACATTATTTCGGGATGGCCTGCAGACTATACTTAGTTTAGAGGATAATTTAGAGGTAGTGGGAGCAGCGGAAAACGGAAAGGAAGCCTTAGATCTTGTTAGTCAGAAGTGTCCAGATGTCGTCTTAATGGATGTCGAGATGCCGGTCATGAATGGAATTGAAAGCACTCGGAGAGTGAAGGAGAAATTTCCTGATACCCAAGTTTTGATTCTATCAACCTTTGCAGAGGACGAATACATAGTAGAAGGGCTAGCTTATGGTGCTTGCGGATATCTGCTAAAGGATCTTCATGCGGATACACTCATTTCAAGTATAAGAAGTGCGGCCTCTGGCCAGTTTATCCTTCCTGGACCAATTGCGGCCAAATTGGCTGCTCGTATTTTACAAACGTCCAAGGCTGCAGAACCTTCAGAAATCTCTCAGACCATGAAACGCGTAAAGCTCATTGAGGAATTAACCGACCGCGAAATCAAATTAGCAAGCTTGATTGTAAAAGGCTTTACCAATAAAGAAATCGCTGGGCGTCTTTTTATGAGTGAAGGGACGGTTCGAAACTATATAAGTATCATTTACTCTAAGCTGGGGACCAGTAATCGGAGTAAAGCGATTTTCCTTTTAAAAGAAGTGCTTAACGAAACGAAAGTGTATAAACAATAAAAGACATCTTCTTGCTTGTATCATTCAATACGGCAAGGAAGATGTCTTTTAGTTTTGCTTGCAGTTATGAGACAGGGAATCGAACTTCCAGCACATAATTCCAGTCTTCCTCAAAATAAATACGGAGGGTTCCCTGCAGGCTTTCCGCTCGTTTTTTCATCATGGTCAGTCCAAATCCTAAGTCTGTTTTGGAAGCAGGTTTCCCATCATTTTTTAATTGAAAAATAATTAAATCATCCTCTTGTTTCAGATTAAAGATGAATGTATTGCAGCCCCCATGTTTAATGCCATTTGTGATTCCCTCCTTCAATGCCATATATATGAAGGTTTTCTGATTAACCGAAAGCGGTTCATCTATCGAAATAAAGCTTTGTATTTGCACATCTGCATATTCTGCTGTTTCTCTCATTATTTCTCTGAGGGCTTTAGGCAGATCTTCCTTCCATTCTGCCTCCTTTAACATGCGTACGGAATTGCGGACTTCATCCAGTCCTTTGCGAATAAGCATCTGGGACGTTTCCATGCGTTCAACAGCCTGTTGGGGCTGTTTTGCAATTAATCTTTTTCCAGCCTCAATTTGTACAATCGTTGTTGTCAGGGTATGTCCAACGATATCGTGTATTTCTTGTGCGATACGATTTCTTTCCTCTAAAGCGGCAATTTCTGCAGAAGCTTTTGCTCCGTCCTGGATGCTGTGAATGAGCTGTTCATGCGTTTCTTCAAGTTCTTTCGTTCTCTCCAGCACCCGCTGTTCTAAAAGACGGTTATCTTCTTCGAGCTGTGCAGATAATTGCTGTAAACCGGCTGCATATTCTTTTACCTGTGCATCTGCTTTTCTGTATCGATTAATAATGATCAGCGCTCCAGGCAAAACGATCGTCAATGGTCTTAACAATTTAATGAGATCTGATAAGCCTTTCGAATCGAGCACCAAGGCCAGATTTATTATAGCTTCAAAGAAAACAAACAAAATGAGACCTAATGAAAAGAATACTAACTCTGAATTCCTTTGCTTTTTTATGGAAAGGATTGAAACGGTTAAAATGAGCACGAGATTGAATGCTATTAAAATACTGAGCAAAGGGAATAAAAAGATAGCCATGTTCGCATAAAAGACTGTAGCCGCTAAGCCGGAAATTCCTGCAATTGAAAACAGATACACTGCTCGCATAACCCATTTTCGATAAATTGGATGAATGATTTCGCGAAAAAGCAGCAAAAGCAAGGTGATGGCGGCGATCTCACCCAGAACAACTAAATAAAACTGGGTAACAGCCGGTATAGGAAAATACAACTGTCTGGAAAGAGAAAATGTAATCAGCGGCCAGAATGAGAAATGAACAATAATAAATAATGAATAAAATAACAGCAGGCGCAGTTTTCGATGATAAGAATACAAGAAAAGTGCCATTAACCCGATTACAAAAAAACTGATGATACTAATTACATTTATAACATCCAGCTTTAACAGGTATGCTATTAATTGAGGGCTAGTACCAATAGCATAGAGATACGGCATTTTCCCATGAAAGCGTAGATAAATGTCTTCTGTTGGATCCTCTAGCTGCAGCATATCCCAGCGTGGAACGTTTTTCCGGGGATCTAGGCTGTTTAAATCTCCACCTTTGAGGATAAGCTGATTGTTTTGATAGACCTCATAATAAGCAGGGCTTGGGTACAGAAAAAGCCGCTTATCCTTATGAACCACTTCGGCATTTACTGAATCAGTATCATGAAGCTGGGATAAAGAGAGGCGGAGCCAGATAAACCCCTTGCCACTGGTGTTTTTATGCGTATAAGGCGACCAGTCAGTCTCTTTTGGCATGTTGCTCGAATCACTGGCTGGATTCTCTATTTGATATTGAATGTATGAAGGAGAAATCTCTGTATAATCATCAATGCCATCGTAGCCGCTTGTCTTGGCAGGGAGGATTATGAGTGCGAACAGGAAAAAAATAAGGCTCATAAAATAGTGGTTTTTTCGTTTATAAGCACCCATATGTATGAACATGACAACCCTCCTCAAGAAACTAAGTATTTCTCTATTAAATTATAAATGAATCATTGTCATTGACGGAAGTTACAGCTGTCATTTCACCAAACAATTGCTATTTAAACAAGTTAATATATTTTTCAAATGCAGAAAAAAGGGATAAAATGGAGAAAAAAAGTTGATTGTACCAACTTAAGTGATGAAATGAGGAATTTGATGAGTAAAGCGAAAAAAAATAAGACCTTACTGGGAATTTTCCGGGGAATTGCCGTTATTATAGGCGGCTTTATTGCAGGATATGGACTTGAGGCGGTTTTAATCCCCAACAGTGTTTCTGATGGGGGGGTCACGGGTATTAGCATTGTAGGTTCAAAGCTTTTTGGTCTTCCCTTAGGGGTGCTGATTGCGATTCTTAATATTCCTTTTATCTGGATGGGCTATCAGCAAATCGGTAAAAGGTTTGCGATATATTCAGTTATCGGAATTTCTTCACTGGCAATAAGTACAAGCCTTATGCATCATGTGCCAACAATCATTGAAGGGGATACGCTGCTAATTACCGTTGTTGGCGGGATTATTCTTGGTTTTGGCATGGGTTTAGCTCTGCGTAATGGCGGTGCACTGGATGGAATAGATATGCTTGCCGTACTTCTATCCCGAAATCTGCCATTTGGGACAAGTGATTTAATATTATTTTTAAATATGTTTGTCTTTGTTATTGTATCAAGTATATTCGGCCTTCAAGGGGCCATTCTTTCTGCTATTGCCTATTTTATCGCATCTAAAGTCATACATATTGTTGAAGAAGGATTAAGCGGTTCGAAGACCTTTAAAATTATCACAACTGAGCCTGAATTAATGGTTGAGACAATACGCGACCGATTAGGACGCGGGGCAACGTACAATGATGTTTACGGCGGGTATACAAAGGAAAGGTTTAAGGAAATTACATGTGTCATTAACAGGTTAGAAGAGAGCAAAATTAAAGAAATTATCCATGAAATAGATGATAAGGCATTTGTGACTGTATATGATGTAGCAGAGGTGAAGGGCGGTAATTTCAGAAAGCATAATATTCATTAGAATGTAAAAACAGGCAGTACTGATGAACAGTGCTGCCTGTTTATTTTATATAAAAATTATTTATATACACCGTAAGTACTATTGATGTCTTGTATGAAAATGATCCCATTGCCTGGTTCATCAATTTTGAGCTTTTGTCTGACAGATGAAACAATGGCATCAGTGCTATTTTTTTCAGAGAGAATTAACACGATTTCTTTCTCTGGTTCAATTTCCATAGAAAATAGCTTGCTTGTTTCATGTATGCCCGACCCTCTTGCATTAATGATCGTCCCGCCTTTGGAACCCGCTTCAGTTGCAGCATCAATGACATCTTCAGCATTTCCTTTTTCTACAATAACCGTAATAGCATGATACATTTTCTCTTTAGCACCTCTGCTTTCTGACATGTGATCACTTTTAATCGTTCTTGCTCCGAGAATTTGATTAATTGAGGTAGTAAAGGCTATGCCGTGATTTGGCCTGGAGAATTTGAATTTCTCATCTAATTTTTCAAGCACCTGGCTAGCCGTAACATGATCAGTCGCCATGATAACAATTTCTTTTCTGACATCTGTTAAAGCCAAAAACTCAAGAAGACGATTTTTGATGGTGCCTTTGCCTAACAGCACCGTTCCTCCTGAAATACCGTGCTTCTTGGCAGTTTGCATGACTTTGCTTCCTTGCCCGAAATTAACGATAATGCAAACCAGTTCAAGACCCGCCATTTCAGTATGATCCGGCATTTTGTTTTGCGCCTCCTTCTCTTTTTTTCGATTTTAATCCAAAAGCAAGGCCTAATATTTGCAAGGCAATGATTGGTGTCATCGCAACTAATGCGATCATGCCAAAACCATCTACAAGCACATTGGCCCCTGCTGTAGCTTCGGCAGCACCTTGGACAAACGCTAATATAAAGGTTGCGGTCATCGGACCTGATGCAACACCGCCGGAATCAAATGCAATCCCGACAAAAAGCTTTGGAACAAAATATGTCATAGCAATCGCGATTATATAGCCAGGCAAAAGAATATGCCATAATTGAAGTTCAGGAATAAGCACTCGTAATATGGATAAAAGTACAGCAAGGCCAACCCCTAGCGAAAGGGTAAATAAGACGATAGATCTTTTTACATATCCGCTTGTAACATCTTCTATTTGATGGGTAAGAACGTGTACAGCTGGTTCGGCCAATATGGTGACCAGACCTAAAGCAAAAGCAATAATGATAATATATGCTTTGCTGTCTAAGGATGCGATGTTATAGCCAACAGCGCTTCCTACATCCATAAACCCTGCATTTACTCCAAGCAAAAAGAGGACAAGTCCCAAAAAGGTAAATAATAGCCCCATTAAAATTTTTCTTACTGCCTTCTTAGACATTTTAAAGGATATTTTTTGAAATACAAGGAAAATTAACAAAATAGGTGATAAGGCAACAATGATTTCAAAAGTAATGATAGGAAGCTTATTTAAAAAGGGTCCGATAATAGAGTCTGAGACAGCTTTCGTATCAGCAAGGCTTCCTGTCATTTTATCCGTTTTTGAAATAATATTCATGATCATAACGGTAATGATGGCACCTGTTGAGGCAATCGCAACTAAACCGAAACTATCTTTCTCTGAAGCTTTACTGTCTTTCTTTAACGCGGAAATACCCAAAGCAAGTGCCAGAATAAAAGGGACTGTCAAAGCACCGGTGGTAGCCCCTGAAGCATCAAAAGAAATAGCTAAAAATTCGGGCGAGGTAAAAATAGCAAGTACAAAAATAATGAAATATAAGATTGTTAACAATTTATATAAGGGAAGGTTATAGACAATTCTTACGAGTCCCGCAGCAATAAGAAGACCAATACCAATTGATACAACTATTACAATACTAGTCTTGGAAATTAGTCCGGACGTCACTAAATCAACTTGGCCTGCCAGGATATGAAGATCAGGCTCCGCAATCGATATGAAAAAGCCCAGCAGCAGTCCTGAGACTAAAACAATCCATATTTTATTGGATTTGGCAATGGCAGCCCCCATGAACTGGCCGATAGGAGTAATTCCGAGGTCAACGCCAAAAAGAAAAATAGATAAACCAATAATGATGAAGACAGCCCCAATAATAAATCGAATAATGAGAGAGGGGTCAAGCGGAGTTAATGTAAAGTTTAAGATCAACACCATAACGGTGATGGGGAGAACAGCAAACAAAACTTCCTTTAGCTTAGAAACTAAAACATCCAATTTTTGTTCAATCCCTTCTTTTTAATTTATTTTTAAAGTGAAATGACCGGAAAGAGGGAGTTACAAATTGACATCAACTCTTACAATCTGTTCCTCATTTTTATCAATGCCAATATAGCGCAAGGTCTCGGTAGATGAATGATGGTTAAAGATCTTTGATAAAATGGAAATGGCGATACCTTTGCGATAGGCATGATAGCCAAAAGTCTTCCTTAAGGTATGTGTCCCAATTTTTCCAGGAATTCCCGCATCTCTGGCTGCTTGATTTACGATTCGGTAGGCTTGCTGACGAGTGATTGGCTGATTATTCTTTTTTGATTTGAAAAGGTAATCCTCCTGTTCAAAGTGATCCAAAGAAAGATAGATTTTCAATTCCCTTTCCACGCTTTTATTTAAAAAGAAAGCTTTTTTCTCGCCGCTAGATTCATCGTCTATATAAATAAATTCCTTCATGACTTTACCGTCCCATACATCATTAACCTTTAAGGAAAGTAAATCACTGATTCTTATGCCAGTATTAATTCCAAGAACAAAAAACAATAAATCACGCTGTGAGTGCTCCCGTAATATCCGTTTCATTGTCCAAATATCTTCAATGTCTTTAATGGGATTTACATATTCCAAAGAATTTCCTCCTGTTTATGTTACTTAATAATATTATATCTGCAAATTTAGTAACATTACAATTATTTTCCTTGTTATTTGGTGGAATTTTCGTGAAATAAAAAATGAGATATACTCATGTTTTGCGAGGTCAAAATCCAATATTTTGCAAATCGTAAAAAAGAACGAGAAGACGCAGACATGATTATAGAAAAGAAATGGAATAATGAGGGTAGGTTTTTATTTTGGAACCAATCTGTTAAAGGGTAATAATGTTATTATTATAAAGACAATGGCAGGCAAGAAAGTGAAGTGAACAAAATGAAATCATGTCCATGAGTTGTGACAGCTTCGAGCGTCGTGTACAGCTCTAAAGATCCCAATATCTTAATTTCTGTGCCAACAACGAATGAAAAGGGGATTGTGCTTTCTTTTGATGATGGACCGGGCAGAGTATTGCCGGAAATCCTTGACGTGCTGAAGGAAGAAAAGGTGCCAGCAGCTTTCTTTTGGCAGTCACGGCTTCTATATGCCGAGCGTCCTTGGAAAAGAGTACTAGCGGAAGGCCACGAAATCGGCACCCATTCATCCAAACATCTTAATTTGGCAGCCCTTTCCTATGAAGAACAATATCGGGATTTGTTTAACAGTAAGGTAAACATCGAAAAAATAACGGGAAAAACAGTCAAATATTTCCGGCCGCCGTTTGGGCAATATAATGCCGACACCATTAAAGCGGCAGCTAAGCTAGACCTAACACCGGTTATGTGGAGAATTGCATCGATGGATTGGGAGCTGGAAGACCAGCCAGATCAAATTATTTTGAATGTCATACAAAACCTCGAAGATGGAGCAATTATTCTTATGCATGAATTACGGCAGACTGCAAAAATTTTGCATCCATTAATCAAAGAGATTAAAAATAAAGGTTATCAATTTAAACCCCTGAGCCCCCAATAATTTTTGATGTTTGGGGGCTGAAACTGCTGAAATCATCCTGCATCATGTTATTTTTTTATTTTTCCAACCATCAATAAGGCTAATGGCAGCAGGATACAGAAAGTGGAGGAATAAGGTGTAAAAGTCGTCTTCAAAAATTGATGTAAATCGACAATATCGGGATGCATAATAAGGGCAAAAGAGATAATCAAGATTGCTAATGGATAAAGAAGGGGTTTGTAGTCTTTTAATCTCATCATCTGTGCTAACCCAATCGAGAGTCCGTAGTAACAAATCGTCAATTTTAAAAATAGGGTAATGAACCATATGATGGCTACAATGACTTCTATCCGCTCAATAAAATTGCCTATGCTTATCATCTTCCCTAAAATATAGGAGGGATAGGCTTGATTTGCCGTAAGGTTTGCACCCAGGACTAAAACACTGAATAAAACAATTAAAAAAACAATAAAGCCCCCAATAGAGGCCCCTTTATAGAAAGCTTTTTTCATTGCGATTTTGTTATTTACATAAGGGGTAATCATTAACAAGATGCCAAGCTCGGCAGCCAGACCAAAATGAAAATATACCCCCTTCATAATGGGTTTTATGCCGCCGCCAAGTATTGGCTGAATATTTTCCAGTTTAACTTCGGGGATGAGGAAGAGAAACAGAATTAATAACAGCAGCATTATCCATGGAAAAAAGATTAAGGCTGAACGTGAAATAACTTCAATGCCTGAATGAACACCTATTAGACTTGTGAATACAAACAGAATCATAATTATTACACTAGGTGTCTCGACTAAAATTTGGGTTGAGAAGAATTCCCCTATTTCACTGACTTGAGCAGAGGCTATATGTAATGTATAAGCAAGAAATAGTAACGAGGTAATTCTCCCAATCCATTTTCCAAAAATTTTTTCATTTAATTGGACAAAGGTCATGGTTGGATATACGGAGGTTAGCTTATTAAATATAAATACAAACATCAAGCTGCATATAGCAACAATAACAGGGGAAATCCATGCATCTTGTTTTGCAGCTTCTGCAAGAGGTGCAGGCCCAACAAGGATCGCACTGCCAATCACAAAGGTAATGACAAGGATTTGAAACTCGTTCGTGCTTATTTTACCCTGCTCAAGCATGATCCTACACACCTCCTATGCAAAATGACTGCCTTCTTTTTAGGATAGAAGACGTTCGAAAAAAGACGATATCGGATTATAGATTTTCGTTATCCAGTAGATCGGAGTTGGAATGGGGACATTTAGGGTTAATAGAATAGCTAACGTAAGGCCAGCTGAAAGAAACAGAGAAAAGACACTTATTTCCTTCCACCATTTCTTTTTCGCAAGCCTCCATATTTCAAAGAAAGCGATAACGGCTCCAATGATTAAAATTCCGCTAGCAACCCACATACTACTCCCCAATTTCTGCTTGTATTGATTTTGTTATCGATCCTAAACGGCGAATCTTTGCTGTCACGTGAAACGTTACATTCAAATTAGAAAACTCTTGATCCCAATTATGCTCCAGTCTATTCCATGCCTTTGGTTCCGCCCGATGAATGACATCGCCAAAGCCAAAGATATCGCTTTTATACTCCTCCTGTACGGTCTTGATTGATGCTTCCATTCTTTTTTTAATTTCTTCCTTGTACTTTTTTTCTAATTCTTTAATGCTTTCCGGTTTGGTTAAATCGATATTACATGCTGCTTCACCGACATTTCCTTCTGAGTGAACATGAATCTCGATTCTAGGTGCTCCTCCTTGGATTTTCCCATGAACCTTTGTTTTTGATCGTATAGTGCTAATCGCTAATTCACCGCCAGCACAACTAACGGTTTCCTCTGTGCTAGTCACATTATCAGTAATATAGTTAAAGCCTATACTGTCCTCTTCATTTAACCAGCCCAGCAGTTTATCTTTTTTAAAAACACCAATAGAATCGATTCTTAATCCGCTGCTCGGTGAGATGTCCTGTATATTTGTGAAATGGCTTCCTGATTCAGGATCCCCATACACATAAACGCCCATGAGTACAGGTTCCTTCCCTTTGCTTACGGCACTGTTGATCAGTTCATCAAGTGTCACTGTTTTTGTCGGTGCCCATACTTTTTCTGATTGTTCTAAGGTGGTGAACAGCTTATTTGCTGGGACTCTCTCAAGGGCTGTTGTGACATTTAGAATATCATAAGCTGTTGATCCTTTAGCAACAGTTAAATAGAAATCTGACCGCATTTCAGGCTGCCGGGCAAGAATATCTAAGGCATCTTTAATTCCCTCTCGGGCCATTTTCTCTCCAAAAACGACTTCACGTAAATGTGCCATGTAACCTTTTCTAGGAGAATCCATAGAGATTTTTTTTAATGCATCCATAATGGTCTTTCCGCTTTTTCTAAACGTTACGGTTTCTGGACGGCCAGAACGGCTTTTACCGGCAATTTCACTTGGGTTAATAATCTGGGCGGAAACGAGATACCCCTCTTCTGTTTTATCTATCCCCAATGCAGAAACAATCGCCAGCTCATTTAATTCTTTTTTGCTCCAGCAGCCAGCTAAAATCATTGTTGAAAAAATCATCACCCATATGAAAGCAATGTTTTTTTTCATATTAATCCCTCATAACCCGTTTCGATTTCTTGAGTTTGTCGAACATACTTCCGGCTGATTTATTGTCCCCCAGGGGCGGACTTGGAGGAGGCGTGTCTTCTCTGTCCATGTCTATTTGACTGATCAAACGGGGCCTTGAAAATAAAATCCAATGCGGCAGCCGAATGATGCTATCCTTTTGATCCTGAATGATAAAGGGAGCAAACGGTGCTAAGTAAGGGATTCCAAATGACCTTAGACTGTTAAGATGAAGGACCATGATGATCAGTCCGATAATCATCCCAAATAATCCGAAGGTTCCAGCTAGAATCATAAAGACGAAACGCAGCATCCGGATGGAAATGGCCATATTAAATGCTGGTGCCACAAAGCTACTAATGGCTGTTATGGAAACAACAATGACCATTGCTGAAGACACGATACCGGCCTCAACAGCTGCCTGTCCAATGACTAGCGCACCAACAATAGAAATAGCAGATCCAACCGCCCTAGGCATTCTTACCCCAGCCTCGCGCAAGATTTCAAACGTTATTTCCATCAGCATGGCTTCTACAATGGCTGGAAAAGGAACACCCTCACGCTGAGCAGCCAGACTAATCAGCAGTCCAGTTGGCAGCATTTCTTGATGAAAGGTTGTGACAGCCACATAGGCACTTGGTGTTATCAGAGCTAGGAAAAAGGCAAAATACCTTAGTGCCCGAATTAATGTAGCAACGTCTGCACGCTGATAGTAATCCTCACTTGATTGGAAAAAGTGAACAAAAAGCGCGGGGACAATAAGGACAAATGGTGTGCCATCAACAAGAATCGCAATTCTTCCCTCTAAAAGGGCAGCTGCAGCCACATCTGGACGTTCCGTATTAAAAACGGTTGGAAACGGAGTATACGTATCATCTTGAATCAGTTCTTCAATATAGCCGCTTTCTAATATCCCATCTATTTTTATACGGTCTAATCGATCCTTTACTTCCTTTACCGTTTTATCATTGGCAACGCCTTTTAAGTAGACGATTGAAACGTCTGTTTGTGTTTTTTTTCCAATTTGTTTTGTTTCAATCCATAGGTTAGGATCCTTAATTTTGCGCCGTAATAAAGAAGTATTTGTCCTTAACGTTTCGGTGAATCCGTCCTTGGGTCCCCTCACAACTGTTTGTGAAGAAGGCTCTTGTACACCCCGGTCGGCCCACTTTCTAAACCCCAGGGCAAATCCTTTATGAAACCCATCAATTAAAAGAATGGTATCTCCAGACAGTAAATGGAAGAGAAGTTTTTGAAATTGGCTGATTTCCTTAATTTCCCCTACTGGCAAAGAATCTGTTTTGATCACTTCTAATAAGCTATCTGAATGGAATTCATCTTCATCTAATCTTGCATTTCTAATCGATACCATGAGTGTTTCAAGAATGAACTCTTGAACAGAGGATGAATCAGTTAGGCCATCCGTGTAAATAACACCTATTTTAATTTCCGCATTTCTGCCTGCATGAAATTCCCTTGAGACAATATCTGAACTATTGCCCAGTGTCTTTTTAATATGATCTAAATTCTTATTCAAGTCTGAGGAAAGATTGTTGTCCTTTGGGTCCTTGTTTTGGCTGGATTGCTGAGTTTCGCTTTGTTTTTGAATCTGAAGCTTTTTAGATTCTTTGTTCTTTAATAATTGATTAATTGATTTTGGAACTCGAGTTTTCAATGCCAGCCCACCTATATCTAAATTTAGTTATAGACTTTCCCTAGAGTTGGCAGTATATCCATTTATTATTTAAGTGAGGATATAAACAGCATTTGTGGATAATCCCACTAATTATGTGAGAAATTAATAAAACAATTTATAGGTTACCGAGGAGGAAGGATAGAACATGGAGAAAGCGAAAATTTCCTCCTTTCAACTATTTGCGTTAATCTACATTTTTGTCTTAGGAACTACGATTATTTTTCCAGTTGGGGCAGACGCGAAACAGGCTGCGTGGATTTCTATTTTTCTAGGAATGCTTGCGGGTTTGCCTCTTCTGGCTTTGTATTATTATTTAAGTCGACAATATCCTAATTTATTGCTCACGGAGTATTCCCAAAAAATTTTAGGGAAATTTTTAGGAACAATTATTGGCTTTTCCTATGTGCTTTATTTCTTGTATGGTGCTTCACGTGATGTTAGAGATGCGATGGAGCTGCTTCCATTATTTTTAAAGGAAACGCCTGCGTGGGCAATCGGAGCAATGGTTTTATTGCCTGTCCTTTTTGGATTATTTTTAGGAATTGAAGTTATAGGCAGAACAGCCGAGATTTTCTTTCCTTATATCGTACTTACTGGCGTGTTAATGAATATTTTCCTAATCTTTTCAAATGTTGTTAAACTTGAAAACTTGCTGCCGGTCCTTGAACCAGGGTGGAAAAATATTTTTCAGGCAACGCTTAAAGAAACCTGGATGGCACCTTTTGGAGAGATGGTTTGTTTTACGATGATTTTCGCTTATTTAAATCGGCCCAAATCTATGCTGAAAGTGGGAGTGGCAGGAATCCTTACTGGCGGGCTTGTCCTGACTTTTACCCATCTTATCATCCTATCTGTCCTAGGAGAGGGGATTAGAAATGATTCTATCGCTCCATTATTGGTTACGGTTCGAAAAATTAATATTGGTGATTTTATTCAAAGGCTGGATGCTTTGTTTATGGTTTGGCTGATTGTCAACGATTTCTTTAAGATTATCGTTTTTATGTATGCAGCAGTAATAGGCGGGGCGGGGATATTTAAGGTTTCAAAAAATCGCTTAGTCATCCCATTTGGTATGATTGTCATGCTGACATCTATTTTCTTCGCCGGAAACTATTCAGCCCATATGGCGCAAAGCGATTTTGTGCTCGGTTATGTCTATAACATCTTTGCCGCCATTATTCCATTGCTGCTATGCATCGTAGTATTTGTGCGCCAAAAACTGAACAAGAAGATGCAGTAAGGGCGATTAGGCTTTAGCAAAGTAAAGCACCGGGGGACAGTCCCCCGGTGCGTTAATGCGTTACACTAATGGGGGCCTGACCCCCGGTGCTTTAATGCGTTACATCATTGGGGGCCTGACCCACTAGCGTTGCACAGCTGTTATTAATTTGAATATTTGTAATTATTTTACATTACCTTTTATTCCAAATGGAGAA
>NZ_JBXAFB010000015.1:0-77284 GCF_058792595.1 Cytobacillus sp. MT66 | reverse complement strand
CTGAAAGTAGCAGGCATCCGCCAGCTACTTTCAGAGAAAAATTCAAAAGATAAAAATAAGGGTGGAGAAAATTTGTTAATTTTCTTCCACCCTTATTTAATTTAGGGACTTATCAGACAGCCCCTGATATATTCATTATCTTTCACACGCATAATTATCTTTGTCTCTGTCCATTTTAGCCTGGTAGGCCGGGTGATCAGCTGGTACGCCATTTGGATAAACCTTTCTCAGCTCTGTACAGTTTTTATAGTACTCAGGCTGAGAAGAGCTAGGAGCAGTATTACTGTCTGTTTGCTGATTTGTGTTACTGCTGCCTGATGAATTGGCTGCTGTGCCGGAATTTTTCTCTTGAGTAACATTGCTGCCGGAACTAGTTGTATCTGCTGGTTTTTGGGCTGGTGCTTTTTTATCTAAATCGCCTTTTGTCGTTCCATTTTCTCCATAAGCCCATAAGCCGGTATTATTCTTTCTCGCTTCTTGGGCAAATTTTACAAAGTAATCGCTATATTTTACATCAGGCGGATAGGTAGATGGTTCGGCATAGCCATTAAGAACAAGCTGAGCATTGAACATTTTTTTTCTAATTTCCTCTTCGTTCATATCATCGGTCGGAACGTCAAGCCATACTATTCTTAATAGACGGCCGTATCGGTCTGTTTCAGAAACATCCTTTTGGATCCATACGGTTTTTCCGGTTAATTGCCCTTTAGTATAATCACTTGCTTCTTTTCCGTATTCCTCATGTCTGGTTGTTGATTCAGGCGTATTGACGCCGATTAGTCTGACTTTCCTGCCATCAGCTATTTCAACAGTATCCCCGTCAACAACTCTCGTTACCTTAACAGATTCTAAACCTAGTGACTCTGCAAGTCCTTCCTTTGAATCTGTCTTCTGCTGTGCTTGTTCGGCAGTGTTTTCTGCATTGTCGACATCAGCTGTATCTTTATCTTTCAGGTTTTTATTTTCCTGATCGGCTGTTTCTGATTCTTTTTGGGTTTCTTCTATATTTGTTTGCGCTTGGTCATCCGAGGATTCAGCATTTTCAGATGCTGTCCCGGAACATCCTGATATCATGAACATTAACCCCAAAATAGCAGGAAGTATTAAAAATCTTTTCATATTCCCTCTCCTTTCTATAAAACTGGGATTATTAGTCTCTTAAGTTACAACTTTATTACAATGACAACAGGGATTATTATAACGAATAATAGTACAGAACTCAATTTAACATGGAAATAATATTCCAGAGATGAAGATTTTAGAGTTTTAATAACCTTAAAAGTTTTCGAAAGAGAAACTCATTACACACTTGACTTAAGGAGTTAGACGCTATGGAAAGTAAAAATTTGCAGCTTGCGATTAGCCTGAGGCATGAATTGCATAAACATCCCGAGCTATCAAATCAGGAATTTTGGACGAAGCAGTATTTGATGGATTTTCTGCAGTCCCATACAACTCTCGAAATCGTTGATAAGGGTGCATGGTTCTATGCGGTTTACCGCGCAGGGATAGGGAAGAAGAATATTGCTTTTCGTGCGGATTTTGATGCGCTCCCGATCGACGAAACGATTGATCTTCCATACGGTTCTGAATATCCAGGTGTTTCCCATAAATGCGGCCATGACGGGCATTCGGCCAGTCTTGCTGCATTTGCATTGGAAATCGATCAGAAGGGTGCTGAAAAAAATATCTTTTTCCTTTTTCAGCATGCTGAAGAGACAGGTGATGGGGCGATCCAGTGTGCTTCATTTATTCGCGAGAATCATATCGAAGAAATATATGCCTACCATAATATGAGCGGGATGCCGTATAAATCAATCAATGTGATTGATGGAACAGCGCAATATGCCTCAAAAGGGATGACCATTCATATGGAAGGTACACCTGCACACGCAAGCCAGCCGGAAACAGGCATTAATCCAGCTTTTGCTATCGCAAAGATAATTGACAGGATTTCTGAATTTACCTCCTCTTCAAACAACAAGGGGCCTGTTCTTTGTACAGTTGTTCAGGTGAATATTGGCGAGAGGGCATTTGGTATTGCGGCAAGCAAAGGTGATCTGCTGCTTACCATTCGGGCACTATATGAGACCGAATTGGATCTTTTGCAGAAGAATCTTGAAGCCTTGGCACTTGAACAGGCTATCCAATATGGTTTAAAGGTAAATATCTCTTATAATGACGTTTTTCCGGAAACGGTTAATCATAAGGAAAGCACGGATAAAGTTCGTAAAGTATGCAAGGAAAAAGATCTCCGCTTAGTTGAAATGACAGAAGCATTTCGGGCATCAGAAGACTTTGGTCATTATACGAAACTTACAAAGGGTTCCATGATTTATATAGGAAATGGGGAAACCTATCCGCATATTCACACTCAAGAATATGATTTTCGGGATGAGCTAATTGAAACAGCT
This sequence comes from Cytobacillus sp. MT66, assembly GCF_058792595.1. Taxonomy (NCBI): domain Bacteria; kingdom Bacillati; phylum Bacillota; class Bacilli; order Caryophanales; family Bacillaceae; genus Cytobacillus; species Cytobacillus sp. MT66. The sequence continues at coordinate 74,870 of NZ_JBXAFB010000015.1, read as the reverse complement.
GTAGAACTTTTTAAAGGACTTGCGGAAGGTGAATAGGATCTGCACTTTTGGATACTTTAATAACGATATACTAAAAGGATAAGGTGAAATCGTTATGATCTCCAAAAGGCATAAGCTATTTAATATTGCAATAATTGTTATTCCGTGGCTATCGGTCTTGTTTTTGGGGAAACGCAGTTTAAAGCGTTACTCTATTGCAGGTTTTGTCATTGTCATCTTTGAAATTATTAATCACATAATTGGATATAAGCGGAACTGGTGGCACTTTTATGGCAAGCCAAAATCATTTTTAACAAATGAACTTCCGTTTACTCTTGGACCATATATGCCTCTTTCTTTGTGGCTGCTAAAATTTTCGTATGGGAACTTTAAAAAGTTTCTTATGCTTAATTTGCTATCGGATGGAACTTTTGCTTTTATTATCATGGCAATCTTGAAAAAATGGAGAATTATAGCTCTAAACAGATTAAACTATTTCCAATTTTTTCTATACATATTCTATAAAGCCTTTATCCTATACGGGGTTCAATACTGGCTTGAAAACAAAACCAGCTTCAAAAAATACATTAAAAAAAATAAGCTTTAACGCATTAACGCATCGGGGGTCAGGCCCCCGACGCGTTAATGCGTTAAAGAGGTTATTGATCTTTATCAGGCTGATTTTGAATTGGAGGATTCAAACACTTCCGGATATCCGTAACTTCCGTGTTCGCTCATATCCAAGCCGATTAATTCTTCTTCTTCGGTTACTCGCAAGCTTCCCATTAATCGCTTCATCACGAACAATATGACAAAAGAAACGATGAAAGCATATAGCCCCGACGTGAAGATCCCCAGCATTTGAACACCAAGCTGTGTAAAGCCTCCCCCGTAAAATAAGCCAGCTTGCCCAACGGTTGCCAATTCTGGGGTGGCAAAAAATCCTGTAGATAAAGTTCCCCATATACCTGCTGCACCGTGAACGGATAATGCATAAATTGGATCATCAATTTTTAATCGATCAAAGAATCTGACACTGTAGAAAACGAGAATTCCAGCAACTAGGCCAATAATAATGGAAGCCCATGTTTCCACGAAAGCACACGAGGCAGTAATTGCAACAAGTCCTGCTAAGGCGCCATTTAGCATGGTTGGAACATCAGCTTTGCCAAGAACAGCCCACGAGATAAAAAGGGCACTGATAGCTCCGGCTGCTGCTGCTAGATTTGTGTTTAAGGCAACGAAACTGAAAAATCCATCTTCAACCCCCAATGTACTGCCTGCATTAAACCCGAACCAGCCGATCCATAAAATCAATACGCCCAAAGCTGTATAGACTTGATTGTGGCCAGCTAAATTATTTGAGGAACCATTGGGATGATATTTTCCTATTCTCGGTTTTAATAAAATGGTTGCAGCAAAGGCGGCCATTGCACCTGTTAAATGAACAACCGTTGATCCGGCAAAATCTTGCTTTCCATGCTCTGCCAGCCATCCGCCGCCCCAAATCCAATGAGCCACAACGGGATAAACAGCGATTGAGAAAAGGATTGAAAAAATAACGTAAACTGAAAGTTTTGCTCGTTCTGCAAACCCTCCGAAGGCGATGGTTAAGGAAATGCCGGCAAATGCCAGCTGGAAAATAAAGAAGGCAGTGGAAGAGTAGGTGGATCCTTCTATTTCATAACTGGAGTAAAAGAAATCTGACAATCCTATGAAAAAGTTTGCGTTATCCCCGAAGATAAACCCATACCCTAATGCCCAGAAAATAATCGATGAGATACTGAAGGTGAAAATCGTCTTGCCAGCAATATGACCGGCATTCTTCATTCTTGTTGAACCCGCTTCAAGTAAAATAAACCCGCCTTGCATAAAAATAACAAGTATCGTGCTTAACATAATCCAAACACTGTTCAATAAATATAAATCTTCCATCTAAAATTCCTCCTTTAGGAAATATTTTCTTCTTGGAGTTAATTTTAGATTATATTGATTAATCTTAACAATATGTATTTTTCATAAAACTAATCTAATTTTGAGATTGTTTTTGTGTAATGGGTTTTGGAAACCAGTCTTTTTTATAAAATTGATCTGTTTTATGCTTGGGTCTAAAAATAAAAGCAACACTTGTCGGTAGCGTATATTCGACAGTTCAGGCATTCCTTTGCTATATTTTTATTGAATAGCAAATAATACCAGTAGAAAGGGGCGGACATTCATGCAATCACTAAAAGGCAAAAAAGTACTTATCACTGGAGGAAGCAGAGGAATTGGACGGGCAACAGCATTGGAACTTGCTAAAGAAGGAGCTGAGCTTGGTTTAATTGCCCGTTCGGAGCAAAGTTTTGAAGCAATACGCAAGGAATTAACTGACTTTGGAGTAAAATTTGTTACCGCAGCAGCGGATGTTTCAAACGAAGAAGAAGTGAATCTGGCGGTTAAAGAAATAGAGGAAAAACTGGGTTCGATCGATATTCTTATCAATAACGCAGGAATCGGGGCCCGCGCACCATTTCTCGAGCTAACAACTGAAACATGGAAAAATGTCCTTGATACCAATGTGATGGGGCTTGTGTATGTAACCAAAGCTGTGCTTCCAGGAATGATTGAGCGGAACAGAGGAGATATTGTCAACATTTCCTCTATGTCTGGATTAAAAGGGACAGAAGGATCAAGTGCTTACAGTGCTTCCAAATTTGCGGTAATCGGATTAAGTGAGGCTTTGATGCAAGAAGTTCGCCGTCATAACATTCGTGTCATGGTCCTTACTCCAAGTCTAGTCGAAACTGACTTCACTCGCTTAAGGTCTTCGCATGAAAGGAATCCGGAAAAATTTACTCAGGCTGAAGACCTGGCAGAATACATTGCGAGTATGCTGAAGCTCGAACATCGTTCGTTTATAAAAACATCGGCTATATGGGCGACCAATCCGTTTTAAACTTTCCAGACAACAGGGGAGACCCTGTTGTTTTTATTTTTCTTTATTGTTCATATTCCATTCATAATGCCTTATTAAGATAGAGGCACTAAAGTATTTAAGGAGTGAACAAAATGAAGCTGATACAAACCCTCGTTAAGTTCTCCAGCAGTAAATTTGGTGCTAAGGCCGTGCTGATTATTTGGATCGCTGCTGTCATTTTATTAAGCGTATTAGCGCCTTCTTCAAAAGAGTATTCAGTGAGCAGCAAGGAAGGCAGTGTCAACGAAGACACAGCTTCAGCAATTGCGAGTCAGTATTTGCAAGAACAGTTTCCTTCTAAAGACGGGTTAACAGGGTTACTTGTGTTCCATCATGAAAATAAAATAACCGAAAAGGATCGGGAAAAGATAACTGAATTTAGTGAGTGGATGAATTCTAATGATAGGCCTGAGAATTTGGCCGCTGCATTGCCATTTCATCAGTTTCCAAAACAAGTACAAGATCAAATGTTTTCAAAAGATGGAACGACATTACTCTTCAATTTTTCTTTAATTGAGGGAGCGGATTCAAAGGCATCTAACAAAGTAATTAAAGAAATAAATAAAAAATTGAAAGATCTAACCTTAGGGGAGATGCAGACAGAGATAACAGGCCCCGCTGGCATTGCCTCTGATACTTTAACAATCTTCCAAAATGCAGATATAGTGTTAATGCTTGCAACAATTGTTCTGATATTTATTTTATTGTTATTCATCTACCGTTCACCTTTATTGGCAATCATTCCATTGATTGTAGCGGCAATCGTTTATCAGGCGGTTGACCGGGTGTTAGGCCTAGCCGGAAAAAACGATTGGTTTGTGCTTGATAGCTCAGCGATTTCTATCATGCTTGTATTATTGTTTGCTGTTATAACAGATTATAGTTTATTTATTTTCTCACGCTATCGTGAAGAACTGAAAAAATTCACATCGAAATTTGATGCGATGGGTGAAGCAATCCGCCATGTATCTGAACCAATTCTATTCAGCGGCGGCACCGTCTTGCTTTCCGTTCTAGCTTTATTTACCGCTGTGTTTATGCCGTACCGTCATTTTGCACCCGTATTTTCGGTTGCCATGGTCTTTATCCTTATAGCTGGGCTTACATTAATACCGAGTATTTTTGCCCTCATTGGAAGAAAAGCGTTTTGGCCGTTTATTCCAAAGACCGAAGAAAAAGAAAAAACGAGAACAGGTCTATGGACGAAGGTTAGCAGCTTGGTAATGAAACATCCTGCTGTTATGGCTGGCGTCCTGTTCGTTACTTTGATAGGCGGAGCCATGAATATTCTATCCATTCACTATTCCTTCAATATTATGAAGTCCTTTCCGGATGAACTGTCGTCACGTAAAGGGTATGAGTTATTGGAAAAGTACTATTCAGCTGGGGAACTGGCTCCATTAACCGTCTTTTTAAAAGGAGACAACGCTCTACAGGAGGAGGATTTGGCGAAAATTGAAACATTGCAGGAAAAAATTGCAGATTTAAATGGGATTGATTCAATTAGCCAGCCAATATCTGATGAAATGATAGAAAATCTTGACACACTGCCCCGCGGATTTTTGAACGATCGTAAAAACACAGTGAAATTTAAGGTTGTTTTAAAAGATAATCCATATGAGGCAGGGGCACTTAAGACGGTGCAGAACCTCCGTGACCAGGCGAATCAAATGCTAAAGAACAGCGGATTATCTTCAAGTTCCTATGAATTGCATTTTTCTGGACAAACAGCAGAGCAATTAGATATTCGTTCCATGAACAAACGTGACATGATCATCTTGTTTTCACTTGTTACTATCCTAATTACTATTATGCTAGGACTCCAGACACGCTCAGTTGTTATGCCAATATTGATGATGGCAACCATTTTATTGTCTTATGCAGCTGCCCTTGGGTTCAGCTGGACAATTTTTCACTATATCCTTGGTTTTGAATCTATCAGTTACCGGCTACCAGTCTATACATTTGTCTTTATGGTCGCCCTTGGGGTTGACTATAATATCATGCTTGTTTCACGGATTAAGGAAGAAGCAGCAAAGGTTTCGTGGGAACAGGCTGTCGGAAACGGTATTGCCTTAACTGGCGGTGTTATTTCATCTGCGGGAGTCATTTTAGCAGCTACCTTTGCTGTCTTAATCACACAGCCGCTGCAGGAATTATTTTTATTTGGCGTGACGATGGCATTAGGGGTGCTGATGGATACCTTTTTAGTACGGGGCATACTCCTTCCTTCTATTTTAATTCTTGTTAAAAAGAAAGTACTAGGATCTTCTGCAGAGAAGCCTTATCGGGCAAGTTAAAAGATTAAATGAACCACAAATGCTGTAAAACCAGCGTTTGTGGTTTTTTATTTCTGAAAGATGAGGGGAAAGAGGATAGTGATGGGTAAATGCAGAAATAAAACTGGTATTTAGTAAAGTTTATATTAGCGCTAACGGACAGAGACTCTGTGAAAAAGATCGGAGATGTCCATGAGGGGGCATCTTATGGACAAGATCCCTGTGAAAAAGAGCCGAAGTGTCCATGAGAAGGCGTCTAATGGACATATACCCATGTGAAAAAGGCCAATATGTCCATGAGCGGGCATCTAATGGACATAGACCCTATGAAAAACGGCCAAGATGTCCATGAAAGCCCGCCTGCTGAGCATAAAAAACGCTTCTAAAAGTAACTCAAGAAAGATAATCCTACAGGGAGGACAATAGCATGTATAAATTATATTGCCGGCTTTACCAGCAATCTCTTAAAATCGCAACCAATTTTTTACCATGGCGTCAACCGGAATTACTCAATAGTTTAGGAAGATTGCCAGATTTAATTAAAACGCAGCATATTCATCATGTTTTAATTGTCACTGACAAGGGTATTCTGTCGATAGGTTTATTGGATCCTTTGACAAAAGGCCTTGAGGAAAAAGAAATAAAATATACCATTTACAGCGATACCGTGCCCAATCCAACCATTGAAAATATTGAGGAGGCCCTAAAACTTTATCATTCAGGGCAATGCCAGGGAATTATAGCATTTGGCGGGGGCTCACCAATGGATTGCGCAAAAGGTGTCGGAGCTCGGGTGGCGAGGCCGAACAAGAGTATCCCTCAGATGAGAGGGGTTTTAAAGGTTTTAAAAAAACTGCCTCCGCTGTTTGCTATTCCTACAACGGCTGGCACCGGAAGTGAAGGGACGCTTGCTGCAGTAGTTACAAATAGCAAAACACATGAAAAATATGCTTTAATGGATACAGCCCTAATCCCGCATTATGCGGTACTGGATCCTCAGCTGACAGTAAAACTTCCGCCTGCTATTACCGCAGCAACAGGAATGGACGCGATGACGCATGCTGTCGAAGCATATATCGGGAGAAGCAGTACTAGAGAAACGAAACAGTATAGTATCGAGGCAATTAAAATAATTTTTCAAAACCTATATGAAGCTTATAGCAACGGATCTAATATTACAGCGAGGGAACAAATGCAAAAAGCTGCCTATTTAGCCGGGTTGGCGTTTACCCGTGCTTATGTAGGAAATATACATGCGATTGCGCATACCCTTGGAGGTTTTTACTCCACTCCCCATGGTTTAGCAAACGCAGTTATTTTACCTTATGTACTTGATTATTATGGTGAAACTATCTATAGACCGCTTGCTGAACTTGCAGATGCAGCAGGTTTAAGCAGTGGGTCTCAAACCGATGAACAAAAGGCAAAGAAGTTTATTGAGGCCATTAAAAAACTCAATCGGGACATGGCCATTCCAGAAAAGCTTGATGGCATCAGAGAAAGTGATATTCCATTAATGGCTGAAAGAGCTCTTAAGGAAGCCAATCCGCTATATCCCGTACCAGTGATTTTCAACAAACAAGACATGTTCCAGCTTTATCATATGATTAAAGGCTAGCATTAAGGAGCTGAAATTATGGACAGCCAATCGTTACGTCAACAGCAGGAGCTGTTTTTCCGTTCCGGCAAGACAAAAGATATTGATTTTCGCCTGGAAGCCCTGCAAAAGTTAAGAAATAGCATCAAAGAGAATGAGACGCAAATCATGGAGGCATTAAAAGCAGATTTAAATAAATCAGATTTCGAGTCTTACACCACAGAGATCGGCATTGTCCTTGAAGAAATCCGCTTTGTGATGAAAAATTTGCGTTCATGGGCACAGCCGCAGAAAGTGAAAACGCCGGTTACCCATATTGGTTCATCTAGCTATTTATACCCTGAACCATACGGTGTTGCGCTGATCATCGCACCATGGAATTACCCATTCCAGTTGGCAATAGCGCCTTTGATTGGAGCGCTTGCTGCAGGAAATTGCACCGTTATTAAACCTTCAGAACTCACGCCAAAGACTTCTGAAATACTAGAAAAGCTTATTACAGAACAGTTCCCTAGCGAATATATTTCAGTTATGCAGGGTGGGGTTGAGACGAGCCAGGCATTATTAGCGGAAAAATTTGATTATATATTTTTTACAGGAAGTGTCCAAGTCGGAAAAATTGTCATGGAGGCAGCTGCCAAACATCTTACCCCGGTCACTCTGGAACTGGGAGGAAAAAGTCCATGCATTGTCCATGAGGATGCTAATATTAAGCTTGCAGCAAAACGGATTGCCTGGGGGAAGTTTTTGAACGCTGGACAAACCTGTGTTGCCCCAGATTATCTCTATGTCCACAAACAAGTCAAAGCAGAATTCTTAGCATATCTCGAGGCAGCGGTAAATGAGTTATATGGTGAAACACCGCTAAACAATCCAAACTTCACACGGATTGTCAGCGAAAGACACTTTCAGCGATTAGAACGTTATTTGAAAAATGGCGATGTACGAGCAGGCGGACAAATCAACAAGAAAGAATTGAAAATAGCACCGACCGTTTTAACTAATATCACATGGGATGATCCTGTTATGCAGGAGGAAATTTTCGGGCCAGTCCTGCCGGTACTTGAGTATGATCAGCTGACAGAGGTGATCGAGGGGATACAAAACCATCCTAATCCGCTTGCGTTATATCTTTTTACTGAAAATGTTCAAGTCCAAAATCAAATCTTAGGACATATTTCTTTTGGCGGTGGATGTATAAACGATACCGTATACCATCTGTCATCTCCATATTTGCCTTTTGGAGGAGTGGGCAGCAGCGGAACAGGAGCTTATCATGGAAAGGAAAGTTTTGACACTTTTTCGCATTACAAAAGCATCCTCAAACAAACCACCAAATTTGACATTCCGTTTCGCTATCCAAATATAAAAAATGGGCTGAAGAAGATAAAGTATTTTCTAAAATAGAGCAGCTCCGACCCATGGAAAAAGGTCGGAGCTGGTTAAATTATTTTACAAAAGTAATCTCAGTCTTGCCTAAATCCGAATAATTTACGGTATATTTGCCTTCTTTTGCAAAGAGCGGTGAAATAAAGGTTCCTGATGAGATAACAATATCTTTCTTCAAAATTCTATTTTTCTTTGCTAGTTTTTCAGATAACCAGGCCACAGATGAAACTGGATTGCCTAGAACAGCGGAAGAAACTCCTTCGCTTATTTTCTCCCCATTATGGAATAATTCCATTTTTATATTAGCTAATTCATCGAATGATAAAGGATCGATTAGATCGGATACAACAATCAGGCCAGTTGCTGTGTTGTCGCAAAGTAAATCTGGTAAAGAGAAGTTAGGAAACCAATCAATATAGCGGGCGTCTGGAACTTCAATCCCAGCTGCTATTTTACATTTGTTTAAGATTTCCTCTTCATTAGCTCCTGGTGATAAATCTTCAGTTAAAATAAACATGATCTCTGTTTCGATTAATGGTGTAAACAAAGATGATAGAGAAATAGTTGCCCCGCTTTTTATGACATTTGAAGTCAGCAAGGTTCCATATGCTGGTTCATGTGTTCCGGCAATCGCTTGGGTCTCGGCACTTGTCATGCTGATTTTATATCCTGCAGCGCTCACATTTTCAAGTTTGGTTATTTTGCTAATTAATTCATCCTGTACTTTATAGGAGGTTTCCTCATCCAAAGAATATTGATGGCGAATAAATTCAATGGGCTGTTTGGTCTGATATGCGTGGAATATTTTGTTTGCGACTTCTTCCACTAATGTCGTAGTTGCAGTATTTGTTGTCATAAAATTCGCCCCTTTTCAATTTATAATATTAATATACTATATTTAGATACTTTTGTAATAAATAAATGTTCAATTAATTTTGGTTATTGAAAAAGGGAACGATTTACTGCCGCAAACTTTCACTATTCTTGCCATCCTATATACCAATGTACACCAAAGGATTTACAGCACACTGCCAATATATTTACTAATGAATAGAAGTTCGACAGGATAAAAAAAGCCAAAATATGCATATAATTAATAAAATAATTGCATACTTTGGCTTCATTAAGGTCTTCTAAAATGCTCTAAACAAGGTTTTAAATTATTCCTTTTCCCTTGGGAGTGCCATTATAGCTTACGATTTGTAAAATTTATTTCTATCAACTGGTTGTGGGGGGCTTTCCATCCAACCGCGTTCAACTAAAGTTTTAAGACCTTCTCCACCGTACTTCATTATATCTACGATGAATAGAGACCACACAGTTGCCAGATCTTTTCTCATCGTAAGGGATAAAGCATATCCAAGTGAAGAAATACCAACCTGGTTTGAAGAGCTAATAAAAAACAGAATTAGTTTTTCAGAAAATGGCGAAATGGTTGAATTAGTTACCTCCAGAGTCATAGGAGTACCAATGAGATTGTCATTCTCTCTCAAAAATTTATCAAATGTTTCTATCTGTCTTTCCGCAAGTTTTTTTCCTTTTAATAAGTAATCTTTTATTTCTTTGTCTTTCATTACCTGAATAAAACCCAATAAAAGAATTAAACCAATTGTGTTTCTTTCAATAGCTGTAAAAAGTTCTCCTATTTCTAAAGTATTTAGGGGTCTTTTATCACCAAACCAAGTATTTATTAACGAAGGATTGTGTTGAAGAAACTCTACTGTTGTTGGATATTCCATTTTTGGCGGTCTATCATTTAAGCCCTTTACATTCATAAGTTGCAAAGCTTTTCTATGTAGTTCTGTTTCTTTGTATAAAAATTCGGAAAAAATCTGATAAATATCGATGCAAGATACTTTAGTAAGTACATTAGCATAATATGGCATAATTACTTGTCCGCCACGATACAAAAAACTCAATGCGAATAAATCTGAGTACAAAGCAGGAGCCTTTAAATCAACATCATTATCTGAAAAACCTTGGGGCATAGCAATATTTTCTTCTTCAAAAATTGATTTAATCTTTTCGATATTGTTTTCAACTAAGTTTAAAGTTTCTTCAATAATCGCTTTTATTTCAACATCCTGAAGATGCTGAAGAAAATGTTTATAAAAGCACCTTATTGCTGTATTTTCTATATATGTCGACCAAAGAACACCAATTTCAGCTGTTGTTAGCTTTATATACTCATGATTACTTTCCATAAGCAATCCTCCTGTTTATCAATACATCAAAGAATAATATGTCCGTAATCTGGAAATTTATTAATAAATAACTAAAATATATCGAGTAAAAAGAGCCTCAGCTTGTATTAGCTGGGCCCTTTTTATTTATTTTCATCAGGGACAAAATTGCGTTTATCCCTATCTTATTATTTGAGAAAATGCATATAAACCCATGGAGTGATGCAAAAAGAAAAAATTGCGGCGATTACCATGCAGATGCTTGAGACAGCCCCCGCTGTGCTGCTTAATTCCAATGCTTTAGAAGTTCCTGCTCCGTGTGAACTGGTTCCCAGCAGCACACCTTTAGCAATATTACTTTTGATGTGAAACATTTGAATAATCAATGGTCCAAGTACCATCCCGACAATTCCGGTAATAATGAAAAAAACGGCTGTGATGGTAGGGATGCCGCTTATTTTATCAGAAACTCTCATAGCAAAAGGGGTGGTAATAGAGTAGGGGACGATGCTGGTTATTAATTTGGGATTTAAATGCAGCATCCCGGCAATAAAAAAGGATGACAGGATTGAAATTAACGCTCCCAGGCATACACTTAGCAGAATTTCATACATATATTTTTTTAATATAGGATAATAGCGATAGAGCGGAATGGCTAACGCGACCGTTGCTGGCTGTAATATATCTGTAAGCCATTTGGCTCCATAATTATAAGATTCATAGCTTAATTGGCAAAATACCAATACCCCGATGATTAAAATCGGGGCAACAAGCAAAGGGGAAAGATAAACTTTTTTCGTCTTTGTGTAGCACCATTTTGCTCCCCAATACGCACTAATGGTAAGAATGAATCCCATCATTGCTTGCATGATTAACCTTCGCCTCCTTTTGCCGTGCCATTTTTTCAGCTAACATACCGGAACCTATCATTACAGCGGATGAGCTAAGGATGATGACCGCTATTACCTTCCAGCCATTATCCAGCATCAAATCCCCATAACGAATGACGCCAACAGCAGAGGGAATAAAAAATAGAAGCATTTCAGCTACCAGCCAGCTTCCACCTAGATCAATCCACTTTAATTTAACAACATTTGTTTTTAATAAAATAAATAATACGATTAACCCGATCATGCTTCCAGGTATGGGGAGGTGAAGCAGGGCTGAGATCTTTTCCATTAGGAAGGTAAAAAGAGTTAAAATTAACACTTGAAGAAACCCTATCAGTATTTTTTTCATGTTACCCGTCCTTTAGCTTTTTCTCCAATAAGTGTACAGCGGTCTGCATCATAGGTAAAATGAATAATCAGAATGACAGCCATTCCAAACTTTCATGAAAGCGGGTTATGAATTGGACATCCAGCATTTAAAATATTTTGTGGCTGCCGCTTCAGAAGGGAATTTTACAAGGGCAGCCGAAAAACTTTATGTTTCTCAGTCAGCTATAAGCAAAATGGTGAAAAGTTTAGAAGAAGAGTTAGGTGTCACACTTTTTGACCGATCAAGCAAGCATATTAAACTGACTGATGCAGGGGAAATCCTTTTTAGCCGGGCACAGGCTATGATCAAGTCCTTCGAAAGCTTAATTGCCGAATTGGACGATTTAATGGAACTAAAAAAAGGAAACCTTCACATCGGATTGCCACCTATGGCTGGTGCGCAATTTTTCCCAAAGGTAATTCAAGAATTTCATCAAAAATATCCTAATATCCAAATCCAGCTTGTCGAGGATGGAGCAGTTAAGATAGAAAATGATGTAAAAACTGGGGCACTTGATTTAGGAGTGGTTGTTTTGCCGGTTAAAGACACCCTTTTTCATTCCTTTTCCTTTGTCTGTGAGCCGCTTATGCTCGTTGCCCATCCAAGTCATCGGTTAAGTGGAAGGCAATCCGTAAGACTTGCAGAATTAGAAAATGAATCCTTTATTCTCTTTCGCAAAGATTTTGCTCTTCATGATCGGATTATATCAGAATGCCTGCAGGCAGGGTTTCAGCCGAAAGTTATTAATGAAAGCTCGCAGTGGGATTTTATCAGCGAAATGGTGACCGCAAATCTTGGCATTGCACTGCTTCCTGAAACGATTTGCAGACAAATTAATCAGAAGAAGATCTCGATTATACCTCTAATTGAGCCCATCATACCTTGGCATTTGGGCATTATTTGGAGAAAAGATCGCTATTTATCATTTGCGGCAAGAGAATGGATACGATTAACTCAATTATTAATAAAGCAGGATCATAAATGCTGTTAAATTTTTAGGCAAACTGTGGCAGATGAACCCGTTCCTCAAAGAAACAGGCTCATCATATGGATCCGGTGAATTAAAGGATGGTAATCCATAAACAAGCTGCAAACAGTAAGCCAAATGCCCAATGATGCTGGGCTGCAAGCTTCATTCCCTTGATTTCATCTTCCCGTTTAGATCCTGGACGAAGAGACCAGGCTAATCGATAAGCAAGTGGTGAAGCGAGTAATACTCCTGCAGCTATCCATGGAATGGCACCAATTATCATAAGGACAAACATCCAAATGTACACGAATAGCAAAAGCCCGAAAAGTAACCGTGAAGCTTTGATCCTGCCGATTCTAATGGCAATCGTTCGCCGGAATGGCAGATCCTTTGCCATATCCCTAATATTGTTTGTCAAAATTAACGAAGAGATTAGTAAGGCAAAGGTTAAGGCAACGATGAAAATATGGCTGTCAAATGGATGTCCTTGGATGACATAAGGCAATGAAGTTGATACAAAACCAAGAAAGACAGCTGCAACAAGCTCGCCAAGCCCAAGTGAAGATAGAGGATAGGGGCCAGCAGAATAAAAATAACCAAAAATAATCCCAAGAGCTCCAACAAGAATAATCCAGTAACTGCTTTGAGCTGCAAGCCAAACTCCGATCAACGCTGCCATTAAAATCATTGCGGCCGCTGCAAATGGAATCGAGTGATAATGCGGCCCATTTCCATATCCAGGCTCATCCAGGCTGATCCATTTTTCCTGATCCTGACCATGTTTGAAATCAAAATAGTCGTTCAGCATATTGGTTGTCGCCTGAATTAATAGAACTGCCATCAGGTAGGCGAAAAAAAGATCCAGACGAATATGCCCGTTTTGTGCTGCCAATGCTGTCCCAACAAGAGCTGGTGTGATGGTTCCTGTCAAGGTCATTGGACGAAAAAGGTGAAGCCATGTAAACCGATAAGAGTAATGTTCAGGGTCTATTTCCGATGTCTTCGCTTCATTAGCGTACATAGTTTAATCCCCCTTATTGATTAAAGTAATATCATACAGCCGAGTAAAATCATAAAGCCTAATACCTCAACGGATTCTAGCACTGTAACAGCTCGCATCGCTTTATTTAAAGGCTCGGCTTCGCCTGTTTCGGCAAGCTGCCAGAGATGATCATTAGTAAGAACTCTCATTGTTTTTTTGTATCCAACAAAAATTCCCCAAAATAGCGTAATTAGTGAGATCATAAGAGCAGTGAACCAGATATTTCCGTATGTGGTATGCCAAATGGCATTCCAGTTGTTAATTGGGCCTAAAACTGTCCCCAGTAAAATTCCTGTCAAAATCACACCAGCACCGATGAGGGAAAATAAGAGGTGTGTATGTTTCATGAGAGCAAACAGGAATTTTCGCCGAACGGAAATTTCCAGCTTTTTTGCTGCTGGATAGACGCCCCAGCCAACAAACAGGATTCCGCCAACCCAGGCGATACCTAAAAGAATGTGCATAAATTTAAGTATCTGGTGAATTTCCCAAGCCACATCCAACACCTTCTTAATGAATATTTGGGATCTAAACTGTTTTTGTAATCAGCTTTCTTATAGGTTAATTGTAGAAAAGAAAAAATTCTGAGGCATTGATTTAAATCAAGGTTTAGGGTGTTTTAAATCACAAATGTTATTTTTTTAAAAAAAGCAATAGAGGAATTTCGACAAATTCACACAAATATCTTGACATTTTTGTGAAAAGGGGAGTATTATAAAGATGTTAATTTAAACGAGGAATTTAATGACAGGGAAACCTGTTTTTATTTTTTAATACTGTAGTATATTGCATACATATAATTCTATAAAATGCGGGTGTAGTTTAGTGGTAAAACTACAGCCTTCCAAGCTGTTGTCGTGGGTTCGATTCCCATCACCCGCTCCATACATATCACAACGCAGTGTTTCGGTTCGAAAGAGAACGAGGCGCTGCGTTTTTTCATGAAAAAACACAGCGCCCCTTGTCCTTTTAGCAGCCTAATATGTCAAATGTACCCGTGCCCCCATGAATTTGAATAAACATATTCATCAGGGATTCAACCATTTTCTTTGCATCCTCAAGATCGAGCGAAGGGCGCAAATAAATAAGCTGAAGGGCATTAGATGTTTCCTCTGTCACAGAGGTTCTTACAGAATCAACAAATGGACTGCCGAACGGTCCAATTTCATCAGTGGAGCTGATTAATTTTTCAGCCGAATTGATTCGTCCATTGAGACCTTCATATTCTTCGCCTGCACTGCCTAGCCGAATGTCAGCATCTCCCTGAATCTTATCTGCATCATATACGCCGATAGGAATCTGATACTGCAGTGAAAAGAAATTATTGATGTCTATCGCGCTGTTTACTGGGGTTAGATAGTTTTGCTTTTTTACCCTGCGAAATAAGGCTTCAGCTGAATGCCGATAACGGTTCGGGTCTTTCCCGGCCGTTTTAAAGATCTGTCTCCATTCCTTAATACCTTCTAAATCAGTCACATTTTTTTCTTCTAAATCAAAGAAAATAGATTCTTGGAATAATTGCAGCCGGCCCTTCACCATTTGCGGGGAATCTCCTACCTCTATTTGCTGATAATGTATAACTCCGACTTTGAAACCCGGAAAAAGTGTACAGAGTTCTTGAGACAGATGAATTTCCAAGCATTCCACCTCCAAATTTGCTTGAAAATAGTTTATCATAATAATGATTTATACCTAAAACAATTACCTTTTTATAAAAAAATAGGAAAGGAGGGAACTGCATGGACTATGCTCAGTTTAAACAGGAGGTTATCGAGTACAGCAAGACAATCGGCATTGATAAAATTGGTTTTACTACTGCAAATACTTTCGATGATCTAAAAAATCGTCTTATTCGGCAGCAGGAGCTGCAGTACCAATCCGGTTTCGAGGAACCTGATATTGAAAAACGAGTCAATCCTTCCTTATTAATGAATCAGCCCCGTTCAATTATAGCGGTCGCCTTGGCATACCCTTCAAAAATGGAAAATAGGCCTGTCAGCAAAAAGGGTGAACGCAGGGGGATTTTTTGTCGTGCTTCTTGGGGATTAGACTATCATCTCATTTTACGGGATCGTCTGCAGAAGCTTGAGGAATTTATATATTCAAAAATGCCGGATGCCAAATGCAAATCGATGGTGGACACAGGCGAATTATCAGACCGGGCTGTGGCCGAACGTGCGGGTATTGGCTGGAGCGGGAAAAACTGCGCAATTATTACACCAGAATTCGGATCCTATGTGTATTTAGGAGAAATGATTACAACGATTCCATTTGAACCCGATCAGCCAATCGAGGATCGCTGTGGTTCATGCACGAAATGCCTCGAAGCTTGTCCTACAGGTGCCTTAGTTCAAGGAGGACAGATTAACGCTCAGCGCTGTATCAGTTTTTTAACGCAAACAAAAGAGTCTCTTCCGGAAGAGTTTCGTGAAAAGATCGGCAATCGGATTTATGGTTGTGATTCCTGCCAGACGGCCTGTCCTGAAAATAAGGGGCGGAACTTCCATTTCCATGAAGAAATGGAGCCAGATCCCGAAATGGTCAAACCTTTATTAAAGCCGCTTTTGCAGATAAGCAATCGCCAATTTAAGGAAAAGTTTGGATCCCTTGCCGGTTCCTGGAGAGGAAAAAAGCCCATTCAGCGCAATGCAATTGTAGCATTAGCTCATTTTAAAGACGAAACAGCGGTTAATGATCTTATCGAAGTAATGACAAAAGACTCCCGTCCTGTGATTCGTGGTACGGCTGCATGGGCATTAGGGAAAATTGGCGGTGAACAGGCGCGTGAGGCGTTGGAAGCAGCACAAAGCCTTGAAAAAGAGGAAGAAGTTTTAGAGGAAATCTCCCGGGGACTGGAATTTTTTATTTAGAAAAAAATGGCACCTACACTGCTCTTTTTAATGAAGTGAAATCCATTTTCCTTTCATATATATACAATGGAAAGGAGTGGAGAACATGAGAGAACAGCTGCAGGAACATTTAGCTAAAAGAGTCGAGCAGTGTATTTCTTCTCCGAGAAATTCAGTTCACTATTGCCCAAAAATTGAGCAAAAAAAAGAGGGGCTATCCAGGCGTTCCGGTGAAATTGTGAAGGCCCGCGCATCCGGAAAAATCATAGACATTGGTCAAAAGGATCAAGAAACACAGACGGTCCATTACAATGTTCATTTTAAATATTTAATTAAACACAAAGAGTTAATATTTATGGAAGAAGAAATTGAAAAGCGAATAGCTGAGTTCTATAAGGGTGTATTAGTAGAAGATAAAGAAACCAACCCATTTGAACAGGTTTCGAAAAAGGATTTTCCCATTGAGAAGGCAGAGGAGGATCTTAGAATAAGCTACCAATATGACCGCTTAAAAGCCGTTCAGTATGCAGAAAAATGGTGGAACAGCTATAATCCAGCTTATAAAACATTTGAAGTAGATTGTACAAATTATATTTCCCAATGCCTGCATGTGGGAGAAGCACCGATGAGAGGCTATCCAAACCGCGGCAAAGGCTGGTGGATGCAAAGTAATAATTGGAGCTATAGCTGGTCAGTGGCTCATGCTTTTCGACTGCATTTGCCTCAATCGTCGATAGGCCTGCGTGCAAAAGAGGTATCAAGCCCAGAAGAGCTGCTTTTGGGCGATGTCATTTGCTATGATTTTCAGGGAGATGGCCGATTTGACCATACGACCATTGTAACCGCCAAGGATGCTGATAATATGCCTCTGGTTAACGCACATACCTACAATAGCCGGATGAGGTATTGGGATTATACAAATTCGACAGCCTATACCCCTAATATTAAATATAAATTCCTGACCATTGTCGACGACAGGTAATCGGCAATTATCGTTACTATTAAAACGATGATAACATAATTTTCGAGGTGAAAGTCATGGCACTGCATGTAGTATTATATCAGCCAGAGCTCCCTGCTAATACAGGAAATATTGCGCGGACTTGTGCGGCAACAGGTACCGAACTGCATTTAATTCGGCCGCTTGGATTTTCAACAGAGGATAAAATGCTTAAGCGGGCAGGATTAGATTATTGGCCGTATGTAAAAATTGTTTATTATGATTCTCTTGATGAATTTTTCGAGAAGAATTCAGGCGGAGAATTTTTCTATTTGACAAAGTTTGGAACAAAGTCTCATTCTGACTTTGATTATCATGATCGAAAAAAAGATTATTATTTCATATTTGGAAAAGAGACAACCGGATTGCCAAGAGAAATGATTGAAGCTAATAAGGACCGTGCTGTAAGAATACCGATGAATGAAAAGGTCCGTTCATTAAATCTTTCAAATACGGCTGCAATCCTAATATATGAAGGCCTTCGACAGCAGGATTATATCGATCTTAAATAGAAAAGCTGCTAAAGGGATGCCCTTTAGCAGCTTTTTTGCAAACCGGAGACTTTCCCAATTTACGATTATTTTGATTCAGGTTTATCTTCGTAGCCAGAAGTGAAAATAGCTGCTAAGAAGGCAACCATAACGCCTAGAATTAGAATTGTTCCCATTTATGTACATCCTCCTTCACTTTCAATCCAAGCCTATACAAATTTATTATAGCCTATTACATAAAAACTGTGAACGGTAACTGTGGAGAATTTTTTACAGTTTTATCACTGAATGCTTAAAAAGAAAAATGATTTCTATACCTTATTATTTCTCTTAAAAACCCTTTTTTATTAAGCCATTTTATAGAACTCCTTTATTTTACCAGCAAATCGGACGGGCAAAAACTAAGACCCAATTAGCATGTTCATTTGAACAAGTGCATACAGTATATTAATCGTCTCTGATTAAGCGACAGGGGGAGGTCCATATGGATATACTAAAAAAAATTGAGATGTATCGACACGAAGAAGAGAAGCTTAAGTGGGAAGGGACTTTTGCTGAGTATTTGGAAATTATTAAAGAGAAGCCTTGGGTTGCCCAATCGGCACATTCACGTGTATACAATATGATTAAAGATGCTGGAATCGAAGAGGTCAATGGTCATAAAAGATACAGCTTTTTCAGCAATGAGCTCTTTGGTCTCGAGGAAGCACTTGAAAGACTTGTGGAAGAATACTTCCATCCATCGGCTAAAAGATTAGATGTCCGCAAAAGAATTCTATTGTTAATGGGCCCAGTCAGCGGAGGAAAATCAACATTAGTGACGATGTTAAAAAGAGGCTTAGAAGCCTATTCCCATCAAGACAGGGGCGCCGTCTATGCGATTAAGGGCTGTCCAATGCATGAGGACCCGCTGCATCTTATTCCACATCATCTCCGTCAGGATTTCCACGATGAATATGGCATAAGAATTGAAGGGAATTTATCCCCGTTAAATATGATGCGCCTTGAACAGGAGTATGGCGGCAGAATTGAAGATGTTATAGTAGAAAGAATTATTTTCTCTGAAGATAGAAGAGTAGGGATTGGTACCTTTAGTCCATCAGATCCGAAATCTCAGGATATAGCCGATTTAACAGGAAGCATTGATTTTTCAACCATTGCTGAATTTGGATCAGAATCTGATCCAAGAGCCTATCGGTTTGACGGTGAATTAAATAAAGCCAACCGCGGAATGATGGAGTTCCAGGAGATGTTAAAGTGTGACGAGAAATTCTTGTGGCACCTGTTATCCTTAACACAAGAAGGGAATTTTAAGGCAGGAAGATTTGCTTTAATTTCCGCTGATGAATTGATTGTTGCCCATACAAATGAAACAGAATACCGTTCGTTTATTTCTAATAAGAAAAATGAAGCCCTTCATTCGCGCATCATAGTTATGCCGGTTCCGTATAACTTAAAGGTATCGGAAGAGGAAAAAATCTACCAAAAAATGATTCGCGATAGTGATGTGTACGATGTTCATATTGCACCGCACACATTGAAGGTTGCTGCCATGTTTACTATTTTAACGCGCTTAAAAGAGCCGAAGAAAGGCGATATCGACTTAATTAAGAAAATGCGCCTATATGACGGCGAAAGTGTAGAAGGATATAATCGTGCCGATGTAGATGAATTGAAAAAAGAGTATGCAGATGAAGGAATGAGCGGAATTGACCCGCGCTATGTTATTAACCGGATTTCTTCAACCATTATTCGGAAAGAAATTACATCGATTAATGCATTAGATGTCCTTCGCTCATTAAAAGAAGGATTAGATCAGCATCCATCCATTACACCAGAGCTTAAAGAGCGCTATTTAAACTATATTGCTCTTGCCCGCAGGGAATACGATGAAATTGCGAAGAAAGAAGTTCAGAAGGCGTTTGTTTATTCTTATGAGGAGTCTGCGAAAACGTTAATGGATAACTATCTTGATAATGTGGAAGCTTACTGCAATAAATCAAAGCTTCGCGATCCATTAACAGGCGAAGAAATCAGCCCGGATGAAAAGCTGATGCGTTCTATTGAAGAACAAATAGGCATTTCGGAAAATGCGAAGAAAGCGTTCCGCGAAGAAATTTTGATCCGTATTTCCGCCTATGCCCGCAAAGGGAAGCGCTTTGATTACCGATCCCATGATCGTCTGCGTGAAGCGATTCAGAAGAAGCTATTTGCTGACCTTAAAGACGTTGTTAAAATTACAACATCTACCAAAACACCTGATGAACAGCAGCTGAAGAAAGTCAATGAGGTTGTTGCCCGATTAATTGATGAACATGGATATAATTCTACATCAGCAAACGAGTTGCTGCGTTATGTAGGAAGCCTGCTGAATCGATAATCAGAATACAACAAAAGAGGGACTGACATCTTTTTGTCAGTCCTTTTTTATAACCATTCATGGGAACTCTATCAGAATCAGAATACCAAAAAGAAAATGGAGTATTGTCCCAATTTTGACTAAAATGGACCTATTGTTGAAATTTTTTGTAAATTATTTGCTCATTTTGCATAGGATAAAGTAATAAACATTTCATGACCTTCATTGCCAAAAATGACAAACAGGTATAAAGGATTTAAGGTTTTTAACGAAGGCTGAAGATAAACTGGATTTCATGGGTGCCTAACCTAATCCAGTTTTACACTCTCGATATAGTATGCGAATAAGTGAAAAGTGTGCAAAAAAAACTTAATTAAAGGAGGGCTTATTTTGTCAAATAATGATAACCATCAGTTTGTGATTTCTCAAGAAGATTGGTCCCTCCATCGCAAAGGCCATGATGATCAGCAGCGGCATCAGGAAAAAGTACAGGATGCGATAAGAAATAACCTGCCAGATTTAATAACAGAAGAAAGCATCGTGATGTCGAATGGTCGAGAAGTAGTAAAGATCCCCATTCGTTCTTTGGACGAATATAAAATTCGTTATAATTATGATAAAAACAAACATGTGGGCCAGGGTGATGGTGACAGCCAAATTGGTGATGTCGTGGCACGTGATGGATCAGCAAGCCAAAAAGGGCCAGGAAAGGGTCAAGGCGCAGGGGATCAGCCAGGAGAGGATTATTTTGAAGCAGAAGTTTCTTTAATGGAAATAGAAGCTGCGCTATTTAAGCAATTGGAACTGCCGAATTTGAAGAGAAAAGAACAAGATGAAATTATGATTGAGAACATTGAGTTTAATGATATTCGCAAAACCGGTCTAATGGGGAACATTGATAAAAAACGGACAATGATGACAGCTTTTAAGCGAAATGCGATGACAGGCAAACCAAGCTTCCATCCAATTTATAAAGAGGATTTGAAGTTCAAGACCTGGAATGAAGTCATCAAGCCAGAATCAAAAGCTGTTGTCCTAGCGATGATGGATACGAGCGGATCTATGGGTATCTGGGAAAAATATATGGCTAGAAGCTTCTTTTTCTGGATGACCAGATTTTTGAGGACCAAGTATGAAACTGTTGAAATCGAATTTATTGCCCATCATACGGAAGCAAAGGTTGTTTCAGAAGAAGACTTTTTCTCCAAGGGCGAAAGCGGCGGAACCATTTGTTCATCAGCCTACCGCAAAGCACTTGAGCTTATTGATTTAAAATATAATCCACAACGATTTAACATTTACCCATTCCATTTCTCCGACGGTGATAATCTTACGTCAGATAACGCCCGCTGCGTCAAGCTAGTCGAAGACCTCATGAAGGTCTCCAATATGTTTGGCTATGGCGAAGTCAACCAGTACAACAGGCATTCAACCTTAATGTCCGCCTATAAAAATATCAAAAACGAAAACTTCCGCTATTACATTCTCAAACAAAAGGCAGACGTCTTCCACGCCATGAAGAGCTTCTTTAAAAAAGAAGAGGATAAAATGTACGCATAATAGTCAAGGGATTCGGATCAGTAATCCGAATCCCTATTTTTAGGTGAGATGGGTTTTTAATGGATATCGGATTTTGTTAATAGTGTGGATTTTGTCGATGAGTACGGCTCTCATGGACAAAGCTCGACGAAAAAAGCGCTAAGATGTCCATGAGCCTGGCTCTCATGGACAAGGCACGCTGAAAAAAGCGCAGAGATGTCCATGAGACTGGCTCTCATGGACAAGCCCCGCCGAAAAAAGCGCAGAGATGTCCATGAGACTGGCTCTCATGGACAGGCCCCGCCGAAAAAAGCGCAGAGATGTCCATGAGACTGCCTCTCATGGACAAGCCCAGCTGAAAAAAGCGCAGAGATGTCTATGAGACTGGCTCTAACGGACAAGACTCAAAGAAAAAAGGGTCGAGATGTCCATGAGCCCGCCTCTCACAGACAAGTCATATCAAAAAATCCAAAAATTGCACCAAAACTACTCATAATACCGCCAGCGCTTATCCCCAACAGCTTTAAAGTTTTTAATAAGAATTCTATTAATTCTCTTTTGGCTGTTAATCACATGGCACCATTCCTGCACCAGATTAGTTGTAATTTTTTCATCAGGAAAAAGTAATTTAAGCTCATAGATGCTACGCAAGACAGCAGGCTCCACGCTTTCTGTAGCACTGCAGCGGCTGCAAGAAAGATTTTCTTCAGAGATAGACGTCAGTAAAGCTCCACATGCCTTGCACATAATCCCCTTTTTTAATTGCCCAAACTCATATTTGGGCAACTCGGCATAGGGATCTTCACTGCTATGCAGTGAGACTAGCAGTTCTGCCAATTTAAACGCTCTGCCATTTGGCTTTCCCGAAAAGGTATTTAGTTTTTTCATAAATTGGTCAATCTGGCTTGGAAAAAGGATTGGTTTGTCTTTAGGTGCCTGGTAGAGAGTAAAGTGCGGGTTCACAAATACAACCCATGGTTGGATGGGGATATTGTAGCCATTTTTTAAAAGGAGTTGGCTCAGCAGGGATTCACAGCGGTTAAGCTGGTGAAGCGGGTTTTGAATTTTAACGCCATTCATGGTATAAAAATTGTCTGCCTGATAATAATAGTCACCTCCAAAGTGTTTGATTTCAAAAAGGTAAAAGGTTTCTTGGATGAGAGATGAATCGATCTGAAAGGAGGAGTTGTTTGAACGCAGCTGCAAATCATTTAATATGAGCGATTCGCACTCGAGTTTTTCGGTTAATGAGTCGAAGATTACTTCTCCTTCATAGCCTTTTTGCAGGTTATAAAAATACTGTTTGTGATGATCACACAAATTCATTCTTGCATGTAAAGACCGATAGATTTTTAATTTATCAGATTCAGTGCGAGGCTTAACTAACATGATCCACTTCCTTTTCTAGATTTTGTGGACAAGATTGGCAAATTCATTATACTCCGAAATCGAAATTTTCAAAATACAAAACAGCCTCAGAATGGATTTATCAGGTAAATGATTGCTATAATATACATACTAAAATAGGCTAAAAAAGGCGGTTGAGTTGGAAATGCCATTGACTACAGATTTAGGTTTCGAAATAACGCTAATTGATGCACATGATTTGGGTAAGGAGCAGCGGACCGGGTCTTATGTTCTTCACGGGGATGATTTAACGATCATTGAAACAAGTGCAAGCCCGTCAGTTCCCTATATTCTAGAAGGGCTGAAGGAACTTGGGATTGATCCTGCAGAGATTAAAAATATTATTGTGACTCATATTCATCTTGATCATGCGGGCGGAGCGGGGCTGCTGCTAAGAAGCTGTCCGAACGCAAAAGTGTATGTTCATCCTAGAGGTCAAAGACATCTTGCGGATCCATCCAAACTAATCTTGAGTGCAAGAACTGTTTACGGGGATGAGTTTGATCAGCTGTTTGATCCAATACTGCCTATTCCAGAGGACAGGCTTGTGGTTATGAATGACGGGGAAACGCTAAAAATTAGCGAAAATCGAGTGCTGACTTTTTATGATTCACCCGGACATGCCAAGCATCATTTTTCTATTCATGATTCACTAAGCAATGGGATGTTTACTGGAGACACAATCGGTGTTGCCTACCCGCAATTATTAGAACAAGGTTTTGAGCTGTATTTGCCGTCGACCTCTCCAAACCAATTTGATCCTGACGCTATGCTGAACTCACTTAAAAAAATAGAAGGTTTGCAGGTAGACCGTATTTATTTTGGTCATTATGGAGTGAGCGAAAACCCCAGCAGCGTATATGAGCAAATTCGCTCCTGGCTGCCAAAGTATGTAGAAGCAGGGGAGAAGGTTTGGAGCCGGTTTGAAAGTGACTCTTTTGAGAAAAAGCATGAAGAATTGACAAAGGCTTTAGGAAAAGAAATACAGGATTTCCTAGCAGGGGAAAATATCCATCCTGAAGGCGAGATTGCTGAAATTTTACAATTAGATGTTAGTGTTTGTTCAATGGGAATTATTGATTACTTAGCGAAGAAAAAATAAAACCTGCATTAAGCAAACTTGGCTCCAAATTGTCCAGACATGGATTTGTCTGGGCATTTTACTATAAAAAGCAAGTCTAAAAAACAGACTCACAAAGGGAGGAGAGAAAAATAGAAGCTAAAAAGATATTAGCAAGGCTTCAAAACCGAACGCCGTCCATTTTAGGCAGTGAAGAATATGCGAAATTTGCCGTGTTATTGCCATTGGTTATCGTAAATGATGAAATCCATGTGCTGTTCGAGGTCAGATCAAAAAAATTAAGAAGGCAGCCGGGGGAGATTTGTTTTCCAGGAGGCAGAATTGAACAAAGTGACAAGGATGAGCGGCAAACTGCCATCAGGGAAACCACGGAGGAGCTTGGCATAAGTGAAAAAAGCATTACAGACGTGGTACCCCTTGATTATATGATTTCATTTGGAAGAATCGTATATCCTTTTGCCGGGTTTATTAATAACCTAGAGGAAATAAAGCCGAATACAGATGAGGTTGAAGAGATTTTTACTGTGCCGCTTTCTTACTTGCGCGAAAAAGGGCCCGAGATTCATCATGTGGAATTCAAAATCGAGCCGGGAAAGGATTTTCCATATAGCCAAATTGCCGGCGGAGAGAATTATAAGTGGCGTATCAGGAAACTTGAGGAAAACTTTTATTACTTTGAGGATAAGGCGATCTGGGGGCTTACAGCGAAAATCCTAAAACATTTTATGTCTATTACTAAATAAAATAGGTCCGCACAGCAGAAGGAATCGCCGGGGCGATTCCTTCTAATTTTTTAATAAAGAACGATTTAGATTTGCGCTTAAATCTTTAATCGGAACTGGGATAATCTTAGCACCGATTTGTACGTGAACCATATTGTCAAAAATGGCCGTTACAAGTCCATTTAAGGAAACGTTCATGCCAATATTAACATCTTTTTTTGTACTCTTTTGATCTTTGCCAACAGCCATCATCCCACCATCCAATCGTCGTTTTATTACTATACATTATAAGACATATTTCCTTTTAGTTGTAAAATAAACTATTTTTTTTAAGAAAAATATAAATATTTTTCATCGACATATTTCTTTATAATTGATGGATGGTTTCAGCAAAGAAAGGTAAAAAAAACAAACAGGGAAGTATCCCTGTTTGCTTTTAATGAGGCAGATATGCGAGCTGATAAAAGAATAGTACGGCAAAAAGGTAGACAAGCGGGTGAACTTCACGCCATTTCCCTTTGACGACTTTCATTAAAGGGTACGAGATGAACCCAAGTGCGATCCCTGTTGCAATGCTGGATGTCAGCGGCATGCTTAGGATAATAAGGAAAGCAGGAAAGGCTTCATCAAGTTCTCCCCAATTGATGTGGGAAATGCTCCCAATCATTAGACTTCCGACGATGATTAGTGCTGGTGCTGTAATCGCGGAAAGTCCAGACACAGCGCTGACTAATGGTCCAAAGAATGCAGAAAGGATAAATAAGCCTGAAACTGTTAAAGTAGTTAGTCCTGTTCTTCCCCCTGCAGCAACACCTGAGGAGGATTCAATAAACGCAGAGGTAGGACTCGTCCCAAATGCAGCGCCGATCGTAGTGGCGATTGAATCTGAAAGAAGAGCTTCTCTAGCTCTAGGAAGGGTATTCCCTTTCATTAATCCTGCTTGTTCAGCCACACCAATCATCGTTCCTGTCGTGTCAAAAATCGTAACAAGCAAAAAGGAAAAAACAACCGCATATAGGCTGTGCTGAATCACATCAGTAAATGCTGCTATTGGGTTGGAAATAATGAGTCCGTCCGGCAATGACGGCAAGGAAACAAATCCCTGATCAAACGAAAGCTGACCTGTAAAAAGGGCGATTAACGCTGTGAAAATCATTCCGATAAATAAAGCTCCATTAATATTCAGAACCAATAAAATTAAAGTAATAGCCAGTCCAATAAGTGCTAGCAAAGCAGAGGGCTCATGAAGATTACCTAGAGCCACAAGGTTTGTCGGATGACTAGTAATAATACCAGTTAGCCTCAATCCAATAAAGGCGATGAATAGACCAATCCCTGCGGTGATTCCATGCTTTAAATTTTCTGGGATGGCTTCAATTAATTTTTGGCGAAAAGGTGTTAATGATAAGATGATAAAAATGATACCTGCAACAAATACGGCAGCAAACGCTGTCCGATAATCAATATTTCCATGTGTGCCAACAACGGAATAGGCAAAATAAGCGTTAAGCCCCATACCGGGTGCAATAGCAATTGGGTAATTAGCGAAAAGGGCCATCCATAATGTACCGACTACAGAAGCAATAATAGTCGCCATAAATACCTGTTCAAAAGGCACACCCGCATCAGAAAGAATAATGGGGTTGACAACAATGATATATGCCATTGTTAAAAAGGTAGTTACTCCTGCAAGTACCTCTGTTTTAGCATTCGTGTTGTTTTCTTTTAATTTAAACATGAAAAGGTCCTCCAGATAGGAAAGCTAATATTCTTAGTATTTATATAACGATTTTTTTCATTCTTATTTGAAAAAAACCATCAAAAAAGAAGGCAAAAGCAGGCCTTCTTTTAGAAAAAAAGATTAAGTATAAAATAAGCAAGTGCAGCAACTCCTGCTGAAATCGGCAGAGTGATAACCCATGTAATGAGCATCCTTTGTGCTGTACCCCATTTTACCCCTTTTAGCCTATGGGAAGTACCAACCCCCAAAATGGAAGAGGAAATGACATGCGTGGTACTTACTGGCAAATGAATATAGGTAGCTCCAAAGATAATCAGTGCTCCTGTAATATCTGCTGCGACCCCATTAACAGGACGAATCTTCATGATCTTACCGCCGACCGTTTTAATGATCTTCCAGCCCCCCACAGAGGTTCCTAGTCCCATGGCGGTGGCACAGGCCAATTGGACCCAAAACGGGATGTCAGTTGTTGTGACATAATTATTGGCAATAAGTGCCATGGTGATAATCCCCATTGCCTTTTGTGCATCGTTTGTTCCATGTGAGTAGGACTGAAGTGCAGCGGTAAAGATTTGGATTAAACGGAAGTTCCGATTGGTTTTCGTTAAATTATTATTTTTAAAGACGACCTTAAAAATACTATAAACGATAAAACCAAGTACAAAGGCAATAAGAGGCGAGAAAATAAGTGCTTCTAAGATTTTTAAAAAGCCATTATAATGGATAACCGCAAACCCAGAAGAAGCGATGGCAGCACCGGCAATAGATCCGATAATTGCATGAGACGAACTGCTGGGAATGCCGTAATACCATGTGACAAGATTCCAGGTAATAGCGGCAATAAGTGCAGCTAGAATGACGATAGATCCGTTTTCCAGCGTGAAAGGATCGACAATGTCTTTTGTAATTGTTTTTGCGACGCCTGTAAAGGTCATCGCACCCAAAAAGTTCATGATAGCTGCCATAAGAATGGCATGCCGTGGTTTGAGTGCCTTAGTGGAAACCGATGTAGCGATTGCATTTGCTGTATCATGGAAACCATTTATAAAATCAAATGCTAAGGCAAAAACCACAATTAAGGCTGTTGTTATAAATATTCCATCCATTTAATTACGGCTCCCCTTATGCATTTTTCATAATGATTGTTTCCAAATTGTTCGCGACGCTTTGGCAGCTGTCTGCAATATCCTCCAAGTTTTCGTAAATCTCCTTATATTGAATGATTCTGATTGGATCCTTCTCTACAGTAAATAGGTTTTTAATGGATTGTCGAAGAACGGTATCACATTTTGATTCGTAATCTTTGATTTTGATGGCATGTTCGCGAATTTGCAAAAGTTTTTTCGTTGATAGGAGTTCAACACATTTTTCAATTTCAAATGCGCAATTTTTAATCGCGTCAACAAAACTCAGCATGAAATCATCGGCCTGTGTGATGGAATACATTTCAAATAAAGCAGCGCAATGTTCAATTCCATCAATGACATCATCCATGCTCATAGTAAGAAGAAGGATGTCCTCTCGTTCAATTGGTGTAATAAAGGCATGATTTAAATCTTTAATCACTTCATGAACATAGGAATCGCCTTTTGATTCTAATTCCTTCATTTTTTCAGAAAAAGGTTTTAAATCACTAACATTATTTAATTTATAATCAGCAAAAAAAATAGCCCCTTCTTTAAGGTTTAAAGCAATATTCGTTAAAAGTATATGGAACTTGTCCTTCTTTTTGAAAACCATTTTTTTACCCCCAATGGAAAAAATATCATCAAACGAAAATAATTTTATACGAAAATGCGCGAATAAGATAGATTTATGCTGAAAAAAGTTGAAAATAATTCATTTTTTAAAGGGATATTGATTTTTAGTATGTGACCAAACGGGCAGATTATGTTCACTTTAAGAAATGGAGGATCTGTTTTTCCTTCATATGAAATTGGGCGGATTCCGGCAGTTTAGGACAGATTTCTGCCGGGTAGAACAAGAATACCAATGCAAATCCCGGCTATATGCCGTTTATATAAATTTGGCGATTGCTCCTTGTGGCAATCGCTTTAGTTATTCAATCATTGGATTTGCTGTAAAATATCAACTATATTACATATAGAAGGATTTGGAAATGGAGGGGTATTCGTGAGAACAATACATGATATGGTTACATTACATAACGGCGTAAAGATGCCTCAATTTGGATTGGGGGTCTACAAAGTCGAGGAAGGACAGCAGGTCGAGCGGACCGTTCAAGATGCCATTGAAGCTGGCTACAGGCTAATCGATACAGCTGCATTTTATGAGAATGAAAGCGGAGTAGGAAAAGCGCTCAGGGAGAGCGGTGTTCCGAGGGAAGAGCTGTTTATAACCACCAAGGTTTGGAACTCAGATCAGGGGTATCATGAAACGCTGAGCGCCTTTGAAAAAAGCTTGGAGAAGCTTGGATTGGATTATCTGGATTTATATCTCATCCATTGGCCTGTTAAAGAAAAATATATTGATACATGGAGAGCTCTTGAAAAGCTGTATAAGGAAGGCAGAGTAAGAGCAATCGGTGTCAGCAACTTTAAAATACATCATTTAGAGGATATTTTTGCACAGTCTGAGATTAAACCGATGGTTAACCAGGTTGAGCTTCATCCACGGCTTTCACAGGAGGATTTGCGTTCATTCTGCCAGGATCACAATATTAAGGTAGAAGCGTGGTCTCCAATCGCCAGAGCCCGTTATTTGGATGATCCTGTCATTAATAAAATTGGCGGAAAATATCATAAATCTGCCTCGCAGGTTATGCTGCGATGGCATTTGCAGAATGATGTTATTATTATTCCGAAATCAATCAACCGAAATCGGATTGAGGAAAATGCAAACATCTTCGATTTTGAGCTGTCTGCTCAAGACATGGCTGAAATCAATGCATTAAACGTTAACCAGCGTTTTGGTGCAGATCCTGATAATTTTGATTTTTAATTTAATGATAAATGTGTTAGTAAAGCTGTCCATTGCTTGGGCAGCTTTTTTTATTGGATAAAAATAACTGTTTTTTATTCTTTGATATGGGCAAGTTAATTCCAAGCAGCAACCAAATATTGAGCAATCAAATTCCCAGACAGTTTTTGAATGAAAATGGTTTAACAGTAAAAAATATAATTAAATTTGATAAGGAGTGATATCATGTTTAGTTTCTTATGGGCATTAATAATAGGCGGTATAATTGGATGGATTGCCGGAATGATTATCGGCAAGGACATTCCAGGCGGGGTCTTTGGAAATATTATAGCCGGTTTCATCGGAGCATGGATTGGTACGGCCATCTTTGGCAACTGGGGTCCTGATATAGCCGGATTTGCCATCATCCCTGCACTAATTGGTTCGGTTCTGCTTGTATTCCTGCTAAGCCTAGTCATGCGAGCATTCAGAAAAACAACAGACTAAATATAAAAAGCAAAAAAAGGGGCCTGCCCTCGTGCCTTTACCGCACGGGGCAGGCCCCTTTTTAATGCACTAAAGCGCTGGGGGACAGGCCCCCGATGGATTAAAGTGTTAAATCGTTGAAGTGTGAAATACTGTTTTCTTTGGCTATGCAGGTGATTGTTTCTCCCGTGAAGGGGTGCGGGATTTCGAGTTTGGCTGCATGGAGGGCTTGGCGCTTGAATATAGGTTTCCCGCCATACAGGGTATCACCGGCTATTGGGTGGCCAATAGAGCTAAGATGCACGCGGATTTGGTGAGTTCTCCCCGTATCTAAGCTGCATTTCACAAAAGACAGGTTTTCTTTTGCGAAGATTTTAAGCAGCTCATAGTGTGTAACAGCTGGCTGGCCAGCGGGCGATACTCGTCTTCTTGTCGGGTGATGACGGTCTCGTCCGATTGGGTCCTTAATGGTGCCCTTTTTCGTTTTAAGTTTCCCATGAACAATAGCAGCGTATGTCCGTTTGATTTGTCTTTCCTCAAGCATTTTGTCTAATATCGCTCCCGCTAACGAATGTTTGGCAAACAGGACAGCCCCGGTTGTATCGCGATCCAATCTATGTACATGCTTTACTTTTCGAAATTCCCCTTTACTCTGCAAATAAAAAGCAAGGGCATTAGCAAGCGTATTTGCTTGCTCAGGGGTATTTGGATGGGTGTCCATGCCTGCTGGTTTATTTAATACAATAAGATGGTCATCCTCATATAAAACTTCAACATCAATAAAAGCAGGGATCACACCGAATTCCTCATCATTAAAAAATTGGATCTGCATTTTATCTCCAGCCTTTAGCGGCTTTGTCCAAGGAATAATTTCTCCGTTTACCTTTACACCTTTTTCCATTCTCATTGTATGGACCTGTTTTTTCGGAGAATGCCATAAATCTTTTAAAATTTGTTCAATTGAAAATCCCTCCCATGCAGGCGGAAGTGTTAGTTCAAACCAGTCACCAAATCTTCTTGTTGTTATCACATTGATCCCTCCAAATACAATGAAAATCCATACACTATGGATTTAATTACCACGCTAAAATGCATGGTTTATATGATATTCTAGACATATATTTTAACGAATTGTTACAGAGGATTATAGAGGTGGTATTTCTGTGAAAGTCGTATTCGCATCAACTCCAGAACAAGAGAATAAAATAATGGAGCTTGTGGACAGTATCTATTCAAAAGTTTTCCCGCGTTATTTTCCTGATGAAGACATAAAGGAATTTGAGCGTCTGCAGGTTTTACATACTACAACGAGGCATTTTGAATATTTTGGTACATTAAAAGAAGCTTATCAAGTCATAGTCAGTTTACAAACCATTATTTCCATATTGGAATCAAATAATCTAGAAGAAAAATATGAGTTTATTTTTGATAAAAATGTCCGGACGCTACAGGAATATGGTTTATTCTTTCCATTTGAATACAGCCATTTTTGCAGCGGAAGAATGATGAGAAATGAAATGTTAAGTGTATACACTAAAGCTGCAAATGAATTGCTAATTTAATACAGAAAATAACGCCTGTCCAATGAGACAGGCGTTATTTTTGTTATTTCGTGTTTTCATTAAACCAATCCTGGAATACTTCCTTTTCCTGATAGCCTGTAATACGGGCAGCCTCTTTGCCGTCTTTATATTGGACGATCGTCGGTGTTTCAGTAATAAGATATTTATCCCAGCCGTTTTCAAATTCAAGTAAATTGAACTGAAGCAGATTAATCCCCATCTCCTCTGTTAAAGGTGCGACAACCGGAGTGGTTCTTTGACAATGCGGACAAGTTGGGCTGTAAAAATAAACCGTCAAATCTTCCCCGTTTGCTAATTTTTCATCCAGCTCATCAGGCAAAATTAAGTTTTGGTAATTTGGATCATCTAGCTGCTTAACTGTCTCTGGGTGCAAAGTATCTTTTCCATATGGATTATTCCCTGCAACCTTTTCTTCGTTTTGCATTTTCGTTAGAAAACCTACTGCCGCAAATAAGACAATTATGACAGCAAGAAAAATAAAGACTTTCTTCACTATGCCGCCTCCTTTGATCTTTTCCAAAGAGAATAACTGCAAACAAAAATAATGATAAAGGCAATTAACGCTAAAAATGGAATGGTAATAAATCCAAGCCAGTTGATATACTGACCTGTACATGGAACTCTTCCGCACGATGCTGCATGCTCACCAAGAATGGCAACCTTTTGAATGAGATAATGGTAAAGGGAAATGCAACTCCCAATGGCTGATATTACCATAGTGTAAAGGCTAATTTTATAATCTTTTCGGATAACAGCCATACCAAGGATAACAACCAAAGGATACATTAAAATTCTCTGATACCAGCATAGCGTGCATGGTTCGTATTGGCGAATTTCGGAAAAATACAAACTCCCAAACATGGCGATGACAGATGCCGCCCATGAAACAAAGAGAAGGGTTTCTCGCTGATCTTTTGTTGTTTGCTCCATATTGATCTCCTTTTAATAGTCATACGTAGAAATTATAAGCCTGCTTGACCGTCCATGTAAATTAAAATGATCGGATTTGGCATGAAAGGGATAGAATTGTATACTAATGTTGGTTATGGGAACATATAGTAGTCATGCAGTTTTTTTCGCTTTACATAAAAAGGAGTATTTCTTTTTCTATCGAACATAAGAATGTGAAGTAATTTGCTGGAGGGAAAGACGTGGACTGGAAAACAAAAGCAGAACAATGGCTGAACTACGAAACATTAGATCCGGAGTTGCTAAATGAACTCAAAGGACTGCAAGGAAATGAAAAAGGCTTAGAGGATGCCTTTTATAAAAATTTAGAGTTTGGCACAGGCGGTATGCGCGGGGAAATTGGTGTCGGAACGAATCGCATGAATATGTATACGGTAAGGAAAGCATCAGCCGGCCTGGGGGCGTACATAGAAGAAAATGGGGAAGAAGCAAAGAAACAGGGAGTTGTTATTGCCTATGATTCCCGCCATAAATCGCCTGAATTTGCAATGGAGGCAGCAAAAACGCTTGCCTCAAAAGGCATTAAAACATATGTATTTGAACAATTGCGGCCAACACCGGAACTGTCTTTTGCTGTCCGCTTTTTAAAGGCATTTGCAGGGATTGTCGTTACAGCAAGCCATAATCCCCCTGAATATAATGGCTACAAGGTATATGGATCCGATGGGGGACAGATGCCGCCGGCGAGTGCGGACATGGTGATCGCTAAAGTAAATGAAATATTGAATGAACTTACCATTGAGGTTAAGCATGAGGACGAGCTGAAAGAACAGGGATTAATAAATATGATTGGGGAAGAGATTGACAAAAATTATTTAGAACACCTTTTAACAATCAGTGAACACCCAACTCTTGGCAGCGAGGCGGATTTAAAAATTATCTATACTCCCTTACATGGTACAGGAAATAAACCAGTAAGGTCCGCTCTAGAGGCCTTAAATTATCAAGTAGAAGTAGTAAAAGCGCAAGAGCTGCCGGATCCAGAGTTTTCAACTGTAAAAAGTCCAAATCCTGAGGAAAAGTCAGCCTTTGAATTAGCGATTAATGCTGGAAAGGAATCTGGTGCAGATTTATTAATCGCAACAGACCCGGATGCGGATCGTCTTGGCATCGCGGTCAAGAATCAGGCAGAGGAATATGTCCTGCTAACAGGAAATCAAACTGGGGCATTGCTTCTTCACTATCTTTTAACGCAGAAAAAAGCCAAGAACAGCATACCTGATAATGGAATCATGCTAAAAACGATTGTTACCTCTGAGCTGGGAAGAGAAATTGCTTCTTCCTTTGGCATTGAAACCATGGATGTATTAACGGGTTTTAAATTTATTGCAGAGAAAATGAAGGAATTTGATGTTTCAGGCCAATATAAATTCCTCTTTGGCTACGAGGAAAGCTATGGCTATTTAATTGGGGACTTTGCCCGTGACAAGGATGCCGTGCAGGCTGCGCTTCTATGTGCAGAAGTGGCTGCTTACTATAAGAAAAAAGGCATGACCCTGAATGACGCACTACAGGGAATCTATAAGGAATACGGTTATTTTCTTGAAGGTTTGAAGTCGTTAACCTTAAAAGGAAAAGACGGTGCTGAATTAATCCAGCAGACACTTGCTTCCTTTAGAACACAGCCGTTAAAAGAAATCTATGCAAAAAAGGTTGTCGCTGTAGAAGACTTTTTAGCGGGTACCCGTAAGGATCATAATGGAAATGAACAAGAAATCAAATTGCCAAAATCCAATGTGATTAAATATTATTTAGAGGATGGCACATGGATTTGCTTAAGGCCTTCCGGAACAGAGCCAAAAGTGAAATTTTATTTTGGTGTAACTGGGACATCACAGGAAGAAAGCACCCAGAAGCTTTCGGCCATTGAAAATGAATTTATGGCCATTGTTGATCAGCGAATGAAATCAGCCGCAGTTAAATAAAAGAAAAAACACGGTTCGTATATTGAACCGTGTTTTTTTTTAGAACGATAATACAGCATCGGCGATTCCTTCGCTATTCACTTCATTTGCATGATCGATGTATCTCAATAAAGAATAAAGGTTTTTCTCAATAATTGAGTAATCATTTTCAAAATTATAGGCATGGAGAAAGTGTTCAATTTTTTTCGACAGAAATTGATCATCAGTTCTCACCATTAAAATGAGTAAATTATCCCATTCGGAGCGGTGAGTATAATATAATGCTCGGTCATAATCCATTTTATTCATTTCTTGTACCTCCTCTTTAAGGAGTTGAATTTAGTATATGACCAACGGCTGAAATGTTCCTCTGTAAATGTTGGACATGCTGGTATTAGCGAGATTTTGGCTTTTTCCAGTATAAATATAAAAAACAGTACGTTCATATAAGTTCAATTTTTTTAAAATTTAGTATTTTATGGCGGGAATGGATCATAGCTGTTATGCAGGGTCCCGCTGTTTTGTATAAATTTCTTCCAAAATTCATCTTTCACCCATTTTTTTCATAGATTGTTTTAAGAGGGAAAAGGGGGATGGCGAATGAGAGTTGACGATCAGAAAAATTTGCATTATGCCATTGAAGAGATAACGGAAATTGCCAAAGGATTTGGACTTGATTTTTATCCTATGCGCTATGAGATTTGCCCTGCCGATATCATTTATACCTTTGGTGCCTATGGGATGCCAACGAGATTTTCCCATTGGAGCTTTGGCAAACAATTTTATAAAATGAAGCTGCATTATGATCTTGGATTGTCAAAAATTTACGAGCTGGTGATTAACTCTGACCCATGTTATGCCTTTTTGCTTGATTCAAATTCATTAATTCAGAACAAACTAATCGTTGCCCACGTCTTGGCCCACTGTGATTTCTTTAAAAATAATGTCCGTTTTCAAAATACAAAACGCGATATGGTTGAGAGTATGGCTGCGACGGCAGAAAGAATTCGCCAATATGAAATTGAACATGGGAAAAAAGAGGTTGAGACATTTCTCGATGCTGTGCTGGCCATTGAAGAACATATTGATCCTTCCTTAATGAGACCAAAGCTTTCATGGAATTTAGAAGAAGATGAATACGAAGATGAGGATACACCTGCTGTTACCCCTTATGATGATTTATGGAATCTTGATGACCGAAATAAGAACAAATCTAAAAAGCCAAAAAGGAAAAAAAGATTTCCTCCACAGCCTGAAAAGGATATTCTCCTGTTCATTGAAAGCTACAGCAGGGAGTTAACAGACTGGCAGCGGGATATTCTTACGATGATGCGTGAAGAAATGCTATATTTCTGGCCGCAGCTGGAGACAAAAATTATGAACGAAGGCTGGGCATCGTTTCGCATAGGTGTTCAGAAAAAATTAATTAGCTAACCCATGTTTCCTCTGACTCCTTGATTTTCCACTCCCCGTTTTTGTAATGAATTATAATTTCCACGCCGATAGCGCCTTTCCCTGACCTAAATTTAGACCCTTTAAAGAGAACGTCGTTATTAAATTTAAAGTCGACTTTTTCAATCCTTAGAAGTACGCCATCCAATGCTAAGGTATTCGGATCATAATATCCTTTTTCCTCAAGTTCCTCGAAAGTAGCATCCATTACGTCAATATCGTATTTATCATTGAAAAAATTTAAAATTTCTTCTTTCTGCATTTTATTTATATCTTGAAAATTACTCATATCAATAGCGATAAATTCCATATTCTTATTTAACGCCTTATCTTTTTCCATTATGGAATCCAATGCAATTATATATATTTCAGACAATTGTTCCCTTGGATTTTCTCCAATAATACAAGCAGCGAGAAGCATTGAAATGATAAACAGAATAGAAAAAAACTTGATTTTCAAATTAATTCCTCCCTTTGTATATTAGACGAAAGTCATTGGAAAAAATTGCATAATAAATATTTTATCATTAAATACCTTGGTAAAACCCACTTATTTACTGGCATCATTTGGAGCAACACCCTCAATTATCAACAAATAAACTATTTGTTGAAGAGGAAATGCTGAATGCATGGTAAAATGTTGTAAAAGTCACTCTGAGGTGAAATGATGAAAAATTCATTATTGATGAAAACAGATGCAACATATACTTTAAATTTTTTAATTTATATACAAAACATTTATCTCAATCAAAATCGTATAGAGGAAACAGGCAAATTCCCGTACCTCCCTTCAAAATTTGTATTTAAAGAAGAATTTGAAATAAAGTATAAAGAGCTATGGGATGAGATTTTACAAAAAATATCCAATCCTCATAATATCGACATGAAAATATTTTATGAGGAAAAGGATTTATTTTATCAAAGATTGTTCGTGATCAGTTCTGATGGTTTAAAAAAGTATAACGAAATTTATAAATCTTTTCAGGTATGGTGGGATAGCTTTGCAGGGCGCTTTTCAGTAGAAAGGTCTGTTGATGGGATGGGAGACAATTTATATATAGATCTTGCAAATTTGCTAAAGGAAAAAGGGATAACCCCCGAAAAACCATTGAATATCAGCTTAATTTATGATGAATGTCAATTAGCCAACGCAACGATCTCTTTCTATTTCGCAGTTCTTCCGGTAAGGGATTTTTTTGTAAAATATAAAGAAATGGTATTGGGGTTAACAGGTGCGTTCGGCAATAATTAAATGGATAAAAAAAGGAGATATTTTAAGCAGAAGATGGTTTGTCTTGTCGCGCAAGTTGATTCAAGGTGTTCCCGATCTTCAGGACTGTCAAGTGGACGGTCTTTTTTTATGCTCTTTTGAAGGTAAAATAAAATTCACTTTACGCTAAGGAATGTAATGTTGCGCAAGATATTGTACAGGATGTATTTAAGTGGGCTGGGGATAAATACCAATTGTAAGTTTGAATAAAAAATTGTTACTTGCTCGTCTAATGTTTGAAAGGAGGATTCATCCGTTATGAGCACAGAAAAAGATGACTCCCAATATCAGCTGAGGCAAAATATTGAGGACTTAATGAACACCTACGGAGATGAGCTGACAATCTTGGCATACTCGTATGTAAAGAATATAGAGGACGCAAAGGACATTGTGCAAAACGTATTCGTAACAGCCTATTTACAATACGAAAAATTTCGGGGAGAAAGCAAGATTAAGACATGGTTGTACAGAATTACGATAAATAAATGCAAAGACTTTCTAAAAAGTTTTCATTTTAAGCGCATTATCTCTTTTGGTACAGATATTGACTCAAAACAAACTGGTCAAGCTGCGGATAAAAATTTGCTGGAAAAAGAATTATCTCGCTCAGTTAAAGATGAGGTATTGAAACTAAAGGTAAAGTATCGCGAGGTCATATTTATGGCTTATTATCAGGATTTTGAAATAAGGGAGATTGCTACCATTCTTAATGTTCCCGAAGCAACAATACGAACAAGGTTGCAAAGGGCAAGGAAGCAATTAAAACCTATACTTGAACAGGTGGTGTTTACATATGAATGAGCCAAAAAATATCAAAAATATGTTATCGGAAGATGAAAAGCAAAAACTTAAATTTACTGATGCGGATAAGGAAGCTGTTTTTAGAAAAATACAGGAATCTAATAGTCAGACGGGAAGAAATAGGGTTCGTGTAAAGACCGTAGTTTTGAGAACCTTGATGCCAGTTGCAATAATCTTATTTATTTTTTCGGTACTTTTACAAACACCGATGAAAAAACATGTGTTGGCAGCGATCCCAATTCTTAATTCTCTATTCTTGGAGTTTGGGGATGAGGGACAGAAGGAAGCTGCGCAAAAAAATATTGCTAAGCCTGTAAATCACGTTGTCGAGGATAATGGTGTAGAAATAACCTTTAATGAAATTTTATATGATGGAGCAAGAATATCTGTTGCTTATTCAATTGAAGCAACTGACGGTAAATTTAAAGGGAAGAATTTGAATATCTTATTTTTCGATATGAAGGTAAACGGTCAAGAAATTAACACCGACCACGGTTTTTCAGGAAACCAAAGTGATGAAAAAATTGGAAACGGATATTTAAAAATACAAAATATTGATATTGATCAGGCGCTACCAGATGAATTCACGTTAAACCTTACGATTAATGAATTAATACCAGACGATCTCAAAAGCAACGAAACAATCAAGGGAAATTGGGCTTTTTCTTTACCAGTTAAAAAAGCAGGAGAAACATATGTATACACGCCGGCTGTTTCGGAAAAATCGGAATTTGGAGTGTTTAGTGTAAAGAAAATAGTATTTGCGCCTAGCGGAACACAGATCGATTTTGAATACAAACGACCAATGGAGCAAGTCCAAAACCATGCAGAAATATTTTTTAGAGTTCTTGATCCAAACAATAAAGAAATTGAAGCAGTAAGCGAGGGTCAACATACTTCCTACCGATATAAAAATGGGAATCAGACTGCAAATACCAGTATCATTTTACGACCTTTAAAAGAAATTCCAGAATTTATTACAATAGAACCATATGAAAATGTACCTTTAGGTCCGTTAGTGCATATTAAAAATGTTACTGAAAAACTGCCTATTTTTCTCCCACAAGGGAATAATAGCGGAATAGTTATTAAAAGCATTGAAAAGAAACAGGAAGAAGTCTGGGTTCATTTTGATGTAAAGGCAGATAATTATATTCGGGAAAGGAAACATCAATTTGGGTTAATCTATGGCAAAGAAGCATTCAAACAAGAAAGTTTTATCGACAAAGAAGGGGATGATTTGAGCAGTGATGAATCGAAAGATCAAATCATCAAATTTAAAACGCCATACAGCGAAAATTTAAACTTTGTTTCAGATGAATTTGATGTTCCAGAACTTACCGAAGAATTGAAAATAAAAATTCCTATTGATAAAAAAGAACTGAAAAATTTAGAGTAAAACAGAATGACTGAAACCGTATGGTTCTGAATGATCAAAAAAGGGCTTGGATCTTCTCCAAGCCCTTTTTTCAATCATAGGCTACTTCGCTTCGGTCACTTTTGCATCTGCCTCTTTCAATGCCTCTATTTGATCAGAAAATCATGAACATCGATTGATTCGTACGCAACTTAATTTTGGTATCTTATTTCTTGTTTATTGAAAAAACTTTTCTAAATTTACATCATCATTTATTATTTCATAAACCACCAGGCTAGAGTTTCGGCTATAGTGATGAATGGATATATGATTATTATCAAAAACCAATAAAACATATTCTAGATGAACGTCATCTGACATAATTTGAATGGTGTATTGCTTACTGAAAGTGCCCATATCTTTGCTTTTCTTTAATTTCAAGCCTGAAAATTCATTAAGAAATGCCTTAATTTCTTCTTTTTCGTTTAAATTTACTCGTTCCATATTGCCATCAAATACATCTTTTGTCACTTCAATGTGAGCGATTTCCTCGGTGTTTGTTAAAACGATGTCTTCGAAATTCGTCCTCTTGTTTTGCTGAAAATGAATGCAGCAACAATTGCTAAAATTAATATTACTGTGATTACGATTCCTATTTTCTTCAAAAATATCACTCCTTTTTTGAACTCTGTTGTTCTTGGGATTGTTTGATATATCTTTTGTTTGTCCTTCGTGGAAATAAACTCCAATGACGGCTCAATCCAGAATTGAGTTTAACTGCGGTCTTTTCAGATGTTAATCGTTCCCAAATTTATTTCGCAAAATAAATGCTCCTTCGTTTATCCATATAACAATCTTTTAAAATAGTTTCTGTTGTTAATTACGGGGATACTTTGGCTGCTTGTTTATTAAAATATCGTAGCATTTAATTTTTCCTTGAAAATTCGTGATTAAATCAATGAATTTCTGATTCCTGCTAACGATCGCACCTTTTCTTCCCCAAGCTAGTACTATCATTGAAGACTCTACAACTGCTTTTCTAATGTATTCGAAGTTTTGTTCCTCAAAAACTTGAAATTCCTTTGGAAGATTGTCCTGACGATCGCTCGTTTTTGAAAACAAATTTACGACTTCAATAGTTCCAAAATCGTCGTCCTCAATAATCGGCTTAACGCATCGGCTTAGCGATTGCCCCAATATATACGGATTCGGGTCAAGCTGCCGGGGGTTAAACATAATGATTGTTGCCTTTTGTTTTTCTTTATCCCAGCATCTGACCATCGAGTACCTGCATCCTTTGTCACGATCTAAAACGTTGTGCGCATGGAGATTTTCGTATTTAACTAACATTTTCATTCTTTATACTCCTAAATGATTATTAAAACCATTATAACCCAGTTTTAATAGGGTTTGGAAAAATGAAAAACATACAGCCAAACAGAAGCAGAACCGGTTTTATCCAATGCTGCTTCTGTTTGGTTAGTACTGAGCTAATGGGGCGTTTTCAAATTGTAGCTAGATTTCGCTTTTTATTGCATCGATTGAATTTAACTTAAAGATTTGATCGCTATTTGCAAACCAGGTCAAAACAAAGTCAAAAGAGGACACCATCTCATATATTTGATACAACACTGCATTTATTTGCTTAAATTTAGAATGTAAATCCGCATTTAGATTATTTCAATATATTTAATGTATATTTCTATTTTGACCAATTTCTATTTTTATGTAAGTTTGGTACTCTGCGACAGAAGGCTGATATACTATAAGAATGGGGGGCAATTGAACAGTGCTATTGTTCCACCCCCTTTATACATTACGATTATCGCAATAATAATTATTGTCTTTTTAGTAAGGTGGAGCAAGCAATTAGAGACACGGCGCTTTACTGTTTTCTTTTTCTTGTTCCGTAGTAAAAGAAACCATCCATCTAAAATGAAAGCGAGCATTTTAGGACTTTGCATAGCATTATATCGGTTAATTCTTCAGTATATCGCGTAGTTTTGTATACAAAAACCTGGTACTTTAATTCCAAACAGAACTGTCAATAACTGGTATTTTTAAGTCATTAGATTCAAAACCAACAAGGGATATGAATATGTGACGGTAATATAATAATGAGGGAGGGGAAAAAATGCCGATTTTTTCTGTAATCGCATTTTCAGCTTTAATTATTGCGATCGTGTCAATAATTTTCGCTATCAGAGGCAAGTATCAATTTTACTGGGTTTGCGCCTTTGGAATCTATATTTTCAGCTTTTTAGCCGGTTTTTCAATAGGACAAATGACAGTTGGTTTAATTTTTATACCAATAACTATGGCAATGGGACATTCTTTTGGTTGGATTAAAAGCAAAATACACAGCGCAATTTTTCTTTGTTTAGGTGTTTTAATTGGAGTTTTCATGGTTATTTATGTCGGTAACTTGTTATTCTATCCCTTATTTCCATTGCTGAACTAGCAGGCGTTTTAATTCGCG
The DNA here is from genome assembly GCF_058792595.1 of Cytobacillus sp. MT66. Taxonomy (NCBI): domain Bacteria; kingdom Bacillati; phylum Bacillota; class Bacilli; order Caryophanales; family Bacillaceae; genus Cytobacillus; species Cytobacillus sp. MT66. The sequence goes on along the minus strand of NZ_JBXAFB010000015.1, from coordinate 32,803 downwards.
GATGGGACTATCTAAGGATGGTCTTTTTTTTCGTATATTAACATTTGATCGTTAAGCGCATTTGAGGTATAAAAATTTTATAAAACAAATTTAGCAGGTTTGTTAAAAACTCAGGAATACCGTAAGCTGATTATTAAGGGTGTATACATACAGACTTAAAATGGGAGGAAATAAGTGGGTAAATCAGTTACTTTTTCATTTAGAAGTACTAAATTTGAAGGCGTTGCGAAGAAAGAGACATTTACTTTTGAAGAATTAGGCATTCGCGAGAATATGAATGATAAAGCGATCAAAGTGGAAATAGATAGAATTTTTCAGGCTTGGGTTTGGGATAAGCTTAATATCTCTTTTAGTATAGTCATAGCTGAGGAGAAACCGCAAAAAACAGATAAATGTTAGTAAGAACAGCGGATTATGTCATTCGAATTAGGAGGTGAATCATTGAAAAATGTATTATGAAGCTTGTTTGGATTATACGCCATATTTTATATATTGCTGTATCTTGGTTCCCTCATTATCATCGAATCCATGCATACCTCATTTAGCTCTGTAAGTGTTTCAGTCATTATATTACCTTTTTTATTTTTTCTTTGTTTTCAATTAGCTTTTTTGATGAAAATGAGAAGGTTAAATGGTACGATGTACGCACAGATTGGATAAGATCCGTAAAGCGGATACGATTGCAAGGTAGAAGCACAGAAGAAAACAAGGATGCACGAGCGAGGTAAATGAATGGAAGCCGGCTTCATTTATGCTAAAAGCATTGGTGATGACAAGCAAAATGTTAGGTAAAAGGAGAAGAAAGTGAAACCAAACATTGACGTAAACACTGATAAGTTCCTGAAATATAAATATATAATTTTGGATGCAGAAACCTCTAACCAAATAGTAAAAGGTAATGGAACAAGTTTTAAATTTAAGGATTAATAAGAACGTCGCTACGATGGTTGTACAATAACAAGGAGTAAACTTTTGCATACACCCTGTTATTGTACTAATTTGCACTTTCTAAGAAACCTAAACCAACTAAGTCAGTCCCCTTTTTACTACTCTTATTTGTTATTTCCCAATTCTTCTTTCCAGGGTCCGTTATTCTTTCAAGAGAAAATGTTTATATCCCGATACCGGTTTATATCCGCCGAATCTTAATATTTTCGCCATTGCCCGTTCTGAGTCATACACCAGCATGTTCAGATTTATAAAGGCATACCGGATGCAATTTTCCCTCAGAATTTCCTCTAAGTATTCCATGACATCTTTTGTGACAGAATCATCACATTTAATCTGGGTAATGAGCGCACATTTTTCATCCCCTCTGAGTTTTCCTATATGAGGAACAGACAGATTATTTTTTAGATCGTTATAGGCGGATTCGATGAGTTCAATCGTTGCCAGCGGCTGTTCATCACATAGCCCAAAAGGAAAATCTTCAGGCAGTTCTTCCGTTGTCTCCGCTCCGCGGATTAAATCGTAATGGCTTTCTCTGTCTATTCCATCCATATTAAATGTTTTGAGCCTGCCAAACACCTCATTTTCAGTGTTTGCTATCCCACGGGTGGAGTATTCCATTTTCGCCGTAATTAAATACTCGCTCATGAGCACCTCCGATATTAATTTATTAATATTATAGCCAAAACGAGGTTAATTTTAACAGAAGACATCCCATGCCATTATAAATTATTGATTAAATTTTTTGTTATCGATAAAAACCTGAATATTCATAAGGATAGAAATTGCTAATAAAGTCCACAGGATGTATTCAAGAACTGAAATTCCCATTGAAATGCTGGATGACCAAATATTATTTATAATTATTGGGCTTAAATAAAATATGAATCCCCCAATCAACAATCCATTATAAACTTTTTTGACATAGATGACAGGAACCTTCAATAACGTAAAGAACTTTGAAAATAATTCTAATACAACTCGTCCGCCATCTAAAATCGGAATTGGAACAAGGTTGAACAAGGCAAGAAGCAGGCTTAGCGCTGCAAATCCAAACCAAAAATCCTGTGAAATCTCCGAAAGCACGAAATATCCCCCGATAGAGTTTTCAAGATCTCTCTCTGGTGTATAAATATCTGATAGTCTTATATTCATTAACAAATCATAAAAATTTGGAATAGCAGTAATTAATTTGTTAACAGCTAAATTAATCGCTTCCAATAAAGAAGTACCATTTTGAATTAAATAAATGGACATTCCAACAATAAAAGAAAGTAGATTAACAAATATACCGGCGAGGAAAAATATACATTTTTTCATAAAAGATAATTTTTCTAATTTGTTTATCTCAACTAATACGTGCCCTTTTAAAGGGAACAATCTCCATTCAAAAATGGTTTTGCCCCGCATAAATTTAATAAGCTTTGGTCCGATACCGACTGAAAACTGCGAGACTGGAACCCTAAATATTTTGGCTGCTGTATAATGACCTAATTCGTGCAGTGTGATAATCAACGTAACAATACCAATTGTTTTGAATATTAATAATACCTGTCCCGGTGTAAGAGCAGGAGCATTAGATAAATAAGTTGTCAAGGATCCGATAAAAACAGCGTAAATAGCATACGTTATGGTTTTACTGCCCTTGTGATCCTTACGTTTAAAAATGTCTAAGAACATATGAATAATTGCTAACAACAAAAAAACAATAGTACTAATAGCTAAACATGTAAGAAAAAATATATACAAAAGACTCTCCCTCCTTTGTCCTATTTTATGTTCAACAATATGAATATATTCAATTGAAAAAGGATGGAGGAGACGACATCTAAGCTATAACTTATTACCTGTGGTGATTTTTATTTTTTAGCACTTCTTTATAATAAGTCCGTTTTGGATGTGAAAATATTTTTGAAGAACAGAGATCCAATGTTAAAGCGAAATTATTATTGCCAATGAAACAAAATAAATCGATGAGCAAAAAGACTATGAACAAATAGTACATTTGCAAAACACAAACAGTAAATTGGAATATTTTGTATCAATTCGCATTATAATATACGGGGATGTGATAAGGTGCTGGTGTGTGTTGTTTAAAACATTGCTCTTAACTTTTCTACTATTATTATTCATTACCATTCTTATTATCGTTTTGATTAAAAAAAGAAAAGAGGCAATCCAAGTATATTCTATACAAACCTTTTTTAGTGGCAGCGCCTATAGCGTACTAGAAAATGAACCGGATGAACAAAAGAAATCATTAGTTGAATCAATTAATGATTTCTTTAAGGATAATAATGAGAATAATGATGAGGGTGATGATTCAGACATTGGCGGTGACGGCGATGATGCCGGCGAATGATTTCCCGACAAAAAAGGAGTACATTTTGTACTCCTTTTTAATTTTTTTATATTGGTATATCTTGAATTTCAGTTGGCTGTTCCCAGTCACGAGTGATCTTTAAGCCATCATCAGTATTTGAAACGGATAATTGTCCTTCTTTATCAAATATTTCAAATGACTCATTTGGTTGTTCATAGGACACCTTTAATTTAAGTGTATATTTATAGTCGATTCTGCCGTCTTCATGTTCCTTTATTTTTTCAAGAACAACATCTTCTAGTTCAATAGTTTTGTTGCTTTTCTTTGCGAAATCAGGCGCAATTTGATAAACCCGGTTTGCATTTAATTTATCAAATGCTTCTTCTGAGAGGTGTTGTTTAACCTTTTCTCCAACCTCAATTCCAGAAGGAGGATTGGCAGGGTCTAAAATGTAATATTGTTCAGTTTTATAATCCTTAACAAGTTTTTCGATTTCATGATCATTTTCCATCGTTTCATTGCTACAAGCTGCCATAATTACTCCTATAACCAAAACGAATAAAAGACTGAGTATTTTTTTCATAATATTCTCCCCTTTTATGAAGTACATTTTTTAGTTTAATTATACGATAAACTGGAATCTCCTTCCATTAAATAGGGGGATTTCCGTTATTAAATGCGGGGCATCCTATAAACAGGAGAATGTACTGGATGGAATGTTTTAAGATGTCCTAAGGATAGGATCGCTTTTTTCTTAGAACAGAATTTTCAACTATACATCATCTTATTCAATAAAAAAATGCCCTAATGAATATCATTTACAGGGCATTTCGTCGCTTTTTATTCTTCATCCCAAGGATCATATTCTCCGTAATATTTTTTAAGTGCCTCAAGAGTTAAGGCGCTATCGCAGCCATCAATATAAACCGTTCTTAAAATATCATCGACACGGTAAAATACAATCGCATTATTGATATTCGTCCAATAATATCCGTTAAATTTAAATCCTGGATAATCAATTACGCCTTCCTTTTGTTTATATGGGTCACGATCCAATTGGCTGAAAGAATTCCTGTATGCAAGCTTAACATTAATGAATTTTTTATGACGCAAAAGCGCCAATTCAGCATCATCTGACCAAACGACAGAATATCTTTCACTATCCCTCATATTCGTCAACCATTTTGTTGAACCGTTCTATATCGTTATGGTAGTAACCCGGATCATTTCTTCTTTCTTCAGCTTGCTCAAATTGCCGAACTAGCTCCGGGTTATTCGCTACCATTTCCGACATTTCTCGATTTCTCTTTCGGTATTTTTTGACGACAACATTAAAATTAGGATGCGATTTGTATTGATCGATATCAATTCTCCATTCTCCGGACTCACCCAAAGTGCGCCATGCACTAATTTTACCTGCAGCACAATGCTTCCTTACGCTTTGTGGGCTAATGGCTAACATTTCGGAGACATCACTGACCGTTAAAAACCCCGGGAGATTATCATTTGTGTCTGTTAAAATTTCAGATTTTCGAATAACAGCACCACTTGAGAGGATTGAAGAAAGAATTGGATGCTTTTCGCTGTCTCTTTTTAACTGTTCAAATTCATCATTTGAAAGAGAATGAAGTATTTCGCTAGCTCTTTTTAAGGAATCAAACAGTATTGCCATTTTACCATTTGCATTGTTTGCAGCAGCTTCTAATGTTTTAATTTCTTGAATCGTACCTTCAATATTCAATTTTCTCACTCCTTCCACCTCCATTATATCATATGATGAATAGATTCGAAATATACGAAATAAACGAACCTTAATTAATCTAATTTTTTATTAAGTTTTGTCAACCCCTTTTTTGCAATTAAAAAGGAGGATTAATAGATCAGTTTTATAAAGATCATTAATTCCTTGTCAACCTATTGTTTGTTAATTAACACTACATATAGTGTCGCTTTCGATAAAAGTTTTCTATATATTGATTTATTTCTTGACCAAAATTATCCAATAAGTATATATTAACTGTGTAATAACCCAGAACGAATATTCGCATTTTAGAGAGGAGACCAAATGAACGATATTTTTTCAGCTTCAAACCAACTTGACGATCTGCTTCAACGTGTTGGTTCAAAACTTCAAATCAGTAAAACACAAAGAACACTCGCCGAAGAAAGGTATCTTGCTGTTGGCACATGGCTTTCAAAAGATGAAGCGCTGTGTAATGGGGCAGATATTGAAATCTACCCTCAAGGCTCGTTAAGCATCAGCACAACGGTTAAGCCACTTTCTAAACAGGAGTATGATCTTGATCTAGTGTGCCAAATTAACCAAACATGGCGGGGAAAAAATCCACTAAAACTTTTAGACTCCATTGAAAAACGCCTCAAAGACAATAAAAAATATGAGGGCATGGTTGAACGGAAAAACCGCTGCATACGACTAAACTATGCAAATGAATTCCACATGGACATATTACCAGCGCATCCTGCTGATAATACCTCAACAAGTGTTAAGGTTCCTGACCGAAAAGCAAAAGACTGGAAAGATAGCAACCCGAAAGGATATACCGGCTGGTTTAATGAGCGCTCATTTCAATATAAAGCGCTTCTTGAAAAAAGAGCTGATATTGAGCCGCTGCCATATGATGAAGATTTTGAAAGGAAGCCGCCGTTAAAACGTGCGGTACAGCTCATAAAACGTTATCGAGACATCTTTTTTGAAAATGAGCCTGAGTCTGCACCTATCAGTATTGTGCTAACAACGTTAGCAGGTCAAATATACGAAGGACAAGCTTCTGTTTATGAAGCGATTTCATCTATTTTGGATGGAATTCTTCTTCGTCTGCCAAAAAACGGGACAAGGCTCGTCGTTCTCAATCCAACTAACAAAAAGGAAGATTTAAGTGAACGATGGGAAGGACATCCAGAGTTGTATAAGTCATTTGTAACGTTTATTCAGCGTTTTAAAGAAAAATGGGATCAATTAAATGAAATGCGCGGCATTCATGAAATTGCCGAAGAACTTAAAGCGCTGTTTGGCGAAAATGTCATTAACGACTCAATACAAGAACATGCGGAGTATATGGAAAAGGCAAGAAAGTCTAATCAGCTCGGTGTATTTGCAACCGGAATGCTAGTAGCAGCAACAAAAGAAGAAAATGTTATTCCAATGAGGGAAAATACGTTTTATGGCGAATAAGAAAATTCAATTTAAAAAATACAATCAGCCAATCTCACAGCAGATTATTGCTATGAATCTTTCTTTTCCTGAATTCGATGCGGAGTGGAAAAAGAATACGGTTATTTGGACAGGAGTGCTGCAGCCAACCTCACTAAGCATGAAATATACAGTTGAAATCACTTATTCATTGGACATGAGGCAGCCGGAAGTTCATGTCCTTGCTCCCTCATTGAAGATAAGAGGAGAGGAAAAAATTCCCCATTTTTACCCAGGGAATAAGCTATGCCTTTTTCGTCCAAAAAAGAAAGAATGGACAAAAGAGATGTTAATCGCTGAAACAATTGTTCCTTGGACGTCTCTTTGGTTGTATTATTATGAAATTTGGCACGCAACGGGGAAGTGGCTTGGCGGGGGAGAACACCCAGTCATCAAAAACAAAAAGAAAAAATTTGTAAGTTAAGGGAGCATAACGATGTCAAAAACTCATATTCCAGAAAAAGTTAAGGTGCGGCTGTGGGGGAAAGCTGGGGGCAGATGCCAGTATGATGGATGTAATGAACCGCTTTGGAAGGACTCTTTAACGCAATCGGAATTTAACGCTGCATATATTGCCCATATTATCGCTGATAGTCCTAATGGTCCTAGAGGGCACAAAACACTTTCTGACAAGCTTGCAAAGGACATTTCAAATTTAATGCTAATGTGCGATAAACACCACAGATTGATAGATAAAGAGGATATTGACGGACATTCTGTCGAGAAATTAATGGAAATGAAGAAAAAGCATGAGTTGCGCATTGAAATGGTTACATCGATTGGTCAAGATAGCAAAAGTCATGTTTTGTTATATGGTGCTAATATCGGGGAGCACAGTTCACCAGTACATTTTGAAAAGACAACTCCAGCTATGTTGCCTAATCGGTATCCAGCTGAGAATCCCGCCATTGAGTTAAGTTTAATAAATAGCCCTTTTCGCGATCATCAAGAAATGTTTTGGACGCTGGAGAGAGAGAATTTAAGAAGGAAATTTATGGATAAAGTGAAAAGAAGATTGGAGTTAGGAGATATTCAGCATTTGTCTATCTTCGCATTGGCGCCACAGCCACTATTGGTTGAGCTAGGCGTATTAATATCTGATATTTCCCAAGCCGATGTGTATCAATTGCATCGGGAGCCAGCCGACTGGAAATGGCAAGATGACCCCGAAGGCTTTGAATATATTGTCGAAAAGCCCCAGAAGATTCATAATAAAATAGCTCTTAATCTATCGTTAAGCGCCACGATCGATAACCAGCGGATATTTAAAATTATGGGAAATGAAACTTCAATCTGGACTGTAACAATACCAAGACCGAATAACGACTTCTTAAAGAGCAGTGATCAATTAAGTAAGTTCAGAAAAGTAATTAGAGATCTTTTAAATAAAATAAAAATGATACATGGTCACGATAATATTATCCATGTGTTTCCTGCTGTTCCTGTTGCAGCAGCCGTTGAATTAGGGCGTGTTTGGATGCCTAAAGCAGATTTGCCTCTTTCTATATTTGATGAAAAAGGTGGTTTCCATTATGCCTTTACTATTGGAGAAAAGAAGCTACAGGTTCAGTTATAGCCGCTATGGTACGTTAATCGGTTTAAACGAACATAGGGAATACCCGAATAAGCAGTGCGTCTGCAAAACATAAATATAAAAATCTTATTTTACAATTTAAAATCTTATCAATAAGGAGGAATAACGGTGGCTAAAAATGGTAAGCCGGGAAATGGTCGCATTGGAGCAGTAAAAGATAGATCTCAATTTAAAGGACCTAACGGCAACTGGATAAAAAGGGATGCGAATACCGGAAGATTTATGGATCAGAAGACAAGTAATTCTACACCATTTAAAGGTGTACGTAAGGAAAAGTAGGAATATGAGCCCTACTCGAAGCATTTTAAGGCGTCCAAAAGGGCGCCTTAAATAATGTCAACGGAACGGATCATTTATCATCTTTAAGCAGCACTTTTATTTTCGTGGCTAAAATTATGAATTTTAACTCTGATATCAAATCCGTTAGCATGGAAATGTAAAAATTTTCATTTATAAGTTGTTCTCAGTTCTGTAGTATTAAATTAGATGTATTTGAAGTTAATGTATTGAATTTAGGGGATAGAAGGGGGTTAAGGTAACAATGTTACAGGATAGAGTCAATGAATTAAATAGTGCTATTTTAGAGATTAAAGATAACAAGATTTATATTACCGGCTTTACGCGTGAAGAGATGCTGCAAAGATACCTTGATCATGGCACACAATGCTTTAGTTCAAAAGGACTGTATGATTATCAGGAATTAGAATTCCACAATATTAAGAGCAATGCTCTGATTATTATCATGAAAAATGGAAAAGAGCTCGGCAGACATCAATATAAGCCAATCCAAAAAGAAACGATTCAATACAAGGATGAGGAGGGGAAAACCTTTTCTCTAACATTTACAGTCAGAAAAAGTACATACAGCGATCAATATCATTTTTCATCAGAAAGATCATCTGAGTTATTTAACAGCGAAGAGGAATTGGATGCTTTTCTTCAAGAAAAATTTAGCATTAAACTGGCTGTTTGAGGGGTAGTTAAATGAAAAATATGATATTACTGGACATTGAAACAATGGATTTCAGTGTTGATGCTGGTATATATGAAGTCGCGCTGCTAGTTATAGAAAATGGGGAAATCATTTTAACGGAGCATATTGCTGAGGTGGAAGATGAATCCTTAATTCATTTAGGTATGGGGGAAGGCTATGAAAATATCTGTGATGATGAAATCAGAAGAAGCCGTTTTCAAGAGATAATCAATACATATAAATATCCGGTTGTCGCACATAATGTTGCTTTTGATCGTAAATTTCTTGTCCATTATGGCTGGTTAGATGAAGATTACGAGTGTTACGATTCGGTCCGCGCCATTAAATATGCTAACCCTCATTTATTTTCTTATTCATTAGATTATTTAATGCGATTTTACGAGATTGACCGTCCGGCTACTCATATTGCCATAGACGATGTTAAAGCGCTTTATGAAGTGATTTTGAAGGCAAATCCAGATACATGGGTGCCTTTATACAGAGTTGCTCCGAATAAGTTTAAAAGCTTTGTTGAAGCTACGGCTAGTGTAGAAGGGCAAAGTACGATTTTTGAGGGAAAAAGAATTGTTTTCACAGGCGCCAGCCCTTTCCCTAGGGTTCTCATGAAAGAAATAGCCACTAAATGCGGAGCAGTAGTTACCGGGAGCGTATCAGCCAAAACGGATCTTCTGGTTTGTGGAGAAAATCCAGGAAGCAAACTGGATAAGGCAAAAGAGCTGGAAATAGAAGTTCAGCCGGATGAATGGTTTATCGATGCTGTTTCAAAGTATTTAAATTTAGAAACGGCTAAAGTTGTACGGAGCAGTTCCGTTACTGCAGCGGCTGCCGAGGATCCCTACAGGAAAATTCCTGAGCTTAAGGGAAAACTCGTCAATATCGCGTTGCTTCCTTTTAGGGTACAAAATAAAATTGAAGAAATTCTTTTATCTCATATGGAGGTCGCTGGATTGAATAAGGGCACGAACGGCTATAAGGTTGATGTAATTATTTATAACGACAATAACCAATATGAGCTGGTGAAAAAAGCAAACGATTTGAAAATAAAAGCGATTCCATTATCTGAATTTAATCGAATGATACTGAATTGATAATTAAGAAAAGAAGTAAAAGCGCCTCCAGGCGCTTTTAGCATTTACAGGGTTTCCATGTTGAGCTAACATCCAATTTGCTCAACAAATTCCACAAGATGAGTTAAATCCCAAAACAAAATTTCCTTATTTTATATGTCATCCATCAGCACCATGTGTTTGGAACCTATAGTAAGTCCTCCTTAAAAAATAGAATATTTCAAAGGTGTATGGAAATTTATGTTAAAATGAACTAAGCATGTTTTTTTAGGGGGAGAAATTGAATGGTTAAAAATTATTTGTATTTATACCATATGGTAACTGAAAAAGATGATGATATATATACAAGTATTCCTCAAAATGTTTTGGATGAGGGGTTAAATCGTAAAACGGTCACAAGGTGGTATACAAACGGCGGTACATTATTTCAAGAACTAACTGACCACTTTAAACCGATAAATTCACCAAAATGGATCAATTTAACATTGCATTCGGTGCAGAATTAAAGCAACCTGCTGAATCTCATCTTAGATTTCCTATGTTTAGCGATAAAATTTTAGTTTTTAATAAGGATATATCCAGTGATTTATTTGCCTATAAAGAAGATCAATATGATGGTGGCAAAGGCTGCTTTACTGTGGGATTGCCGTCAAAAGAAGATTTAATAAAACAGTATTGGGAAAGTATGAATACACTCGATGAGTATTTGAAACACAAGCCATACAAGAATCCGGAAATTTTGATTTTTGAAACAGTTCCGGGGAAGTTGATTGAGTATATAGATTAATTTTATTCAGCTATTTGGCAAAGAAATCGGTTACCTCTTTCAAATAATTTTACTTTGCGCGACTCATGAGCCCATTGATGAGCCAAGGTTTTAAAACGAACAGGCTAGTTCAATGATAGGAGAGAAAAGAGTGAAAAAGAAGATAATTAAATACACAGTAATCGGGATTTCTTCCTTTTTTCTTATTTTGTTTGGAGTTTACTACTATATTATGTGGGTTTGGCAAGGAGAATTTTTTAAGTACGATAATGGTGTGACAATTGAAATCTATAATTCAAGTAAACAAGAAATAACGGATTTAAACTTCTTTTTTTCATTTATGAGTGATTATGCTATACATCAGGATTTAGGTGCTATTAACAAATTGGAACCTGGGGAAACCACCAGTATATATAGTCGTCAAATAAATGGCGTTGGTAGTGATCGAAGTTTATATTTACAATATCCCCTTAGCAAGACTGGGACATATGTTCAAAGCCTTGCTTATTTACCGGCTTATAGACCAGGTAAGCTAGTAGTTATTTTGGAAATAACCGGAACTGATAATAAGGGTAAACTTTTGCTAAGGGTAAAAGGGTATGAAGATATTCTTGGACAATATGAATTTGATTTGACATCCATTTAGGGAAGGTGTGTTTATTAATGGAGGTGATTATGCTTTGCAAAAATGCGGGAAATGCACCGCAAAATTTAGCTGGAGTAAAATTTACAAATCATTCTGGTGGACTTATAAACCTATTGAATGTAACGAATGTGGCACTATACATAAGATAACAATGCCTGGAAGAATTATTTTTACTTCTTTAACCACTATTCCAATGCTCCTTGTCGGTCATCTGCTGATCAATTATTACAATATTTACAATATTTTTATGACAATTGGCATTGCTCTTTTTGTTGGTATGATCGGATCTTTGTTTACACCTTTTTTTGTTACTTATAAAAAATTCTTGTGAACTAATGCACCTAAAGCAACAGTGGCACGCATTATACGTAATTATAAGGCACATTAGAGGGTGTAGCAGGATAGCTCAATATTTAATTCTTACAAAGGGAAGTGAGTTGAAATTGGAGGGTGTAAATGAAAAATAATAAAATAAAATTTATGGTTGCTTTGATTATTATTAATCTTATTTTTACCGTGGGATGTTCCAAGGAAGAAAGAGAAAATAAAACTACTATTGATGTTAATACCGTCCACGATAAACTGTATGAGGAAATTGTAAAAAAAGAAAATTTATTTAAACAAAATGGAATAGAACTATCTTCTATATGGGCGGATGAGGAAAGTAAGACTCTTCATGTCGGACTTCTTAAATTAAATAAAAAGACCGAAAAAAAGTTTAAAACGATCCTATTTGATAAGGTGCTACATGGAAGTGTGAAGTTACATTTATTGAAGAAGAGCCTATAATATTGCATTAGTAACAACATTATTTTTCTTTCTGAATCCAGTTCTTATTTAAGTTTCCTTTCATATAGTTACGTAAGTAATATTATGGGGAGGATATTTGATGAGAGAATACAACGTTCACGAAGTTTTAGCTATTTTACAAAGGTACTATATAACTGATTCGCCCCAGATGGTATCCAGGTGGATTCGCGATGGTAAAATCCATGGAGTCCGGAGTGAAAATCGGAAAGAAGGCTATAGGGTTTCCGAAGAAGATCTGTTTGAATTTATTGAAGAACAGCGCCCGGGATTACCTTCAATAATGAATGTTTACGATGAATACGTTAAGAACCTTAATCTCGATAAAGGAGAAACCCAAGATAATATCGAGGATCATAAAGAGGATGAAAAGAAAAATGAAATATTTGAATTGCGCAACAGGGTTCAAGAGCTTGAAGATCAGCTAAATGACATGGAACAGGAAAAACAGATCGTTGAAATGAATGTCATTACAAAGATGGAAGAAAACAGCAAGCTGATTAAAGAAAATAATGATCTGAAAGGTGAAGTGGAACTCCTTACTCAATTGTATGAAATAATTGATGAGGAAAACAGGCAATTCAAACAAGCAGCTGCTAAGCCGAAAAAGGATGAAAATAAAAAAGAAAGAAAAAAAGCAGCTGAGAATGACCTGACGATTACAATGGAGGGGTTTAAGTCAATTGGAAACAAATCAATTAAAAAATTTGAACAAAAATTTGACGAAGCTACTTTCGAAACCCACCTCAGTTCCATTTATAAGGAAATCTTTAATGATGGTTTAATAAAGCCCCATTTGTTGGATGCTGACAACAACATTACATGCCCATTTACCCAAAAAAAATATAAGCAGAAAAAGCGCTTTATCGACAATGCAATCGAATACTACTTTGACAATATGGATGAACAAATACATGATCACGAGCAATTAGAATTAAATATGGCAAACGGATAACATAGTTTAGAAGATTGATAATATTCTAGGAAGGTGTTCTTGAATGCGAAGAAATTATCTGATTCTATACATTATTGCTCTATTCACTCTTTCCGCTTGTCAATCAAAAACATTGATATTTAATGGTGAAAGTGAAAATTGGTCCGCAACGGTAACAGTAACGCAAACAGAGGATAAGCAAGAACAAGGCTTTATGCTCAGGTATAAGGGAGAAGATATTAAAAGCGTTGAAGGCAGCGAAATAGGATACAAAATTGAAGACAATACCGGTTCTTCAAGCGGAGCCCAACCGCTAAAAAGCAATGGAGCTATAGAAAGCGAAGGAACTAGCGCTTGCAGTGGCTGTGCTTTTGTTACAGAGGACACCGAAATGAAGTTTACGGTCGAATGGGGTGACCATACAGAAATTATACTTTTACATGCCAGTGATAAGTAAAATGCCCTCCAGCCGCCAGATAAATGAATTTTTTTGAAAACAACCCTACCTGTAGTAGAAGGTTGTTTTTTCACTGAAGAAGCCTAGCCGGAAAAGATGACGAAAAACCAATGGCAAACGATTAAGTGCTGCCATTGGTGACGGATCATGAAGGTATGGATAAAACAATCTCAATATTTTTCTCTTCATATAAAATCACTTTATCCACCAGTGTTTTGACAAGAGATTTTGCTTCAACAACCGGCAGGTTATCAATGGCGTCTATAATGGAAGCCATTTTTTTATTTAATTTATCTTCCAGTTCTGATGTGTCGATCTGGGTTTTGGATGCGGTTCTGTTGGTTGCTTCCTGAATGATCCTATCCATCCTTTCCTTTTCCTCCTGGAGATCTTCGATTTCAATCAGTCCGGCAGCATAGGCATCCACTTTTCTCTTATAACGATTCTTGGCAGAATGAATCTGCTGCATTGATGCATGATCCTCATCATCTTGGATTTGTTTAGCTACTTTATATATATAGGATTGATTCATCGACTGAGATAGCTGCAACAGTCCTTGTTTAAACCAGGTCTCTACATCGGTTGCATTGTACGGCTTGCTCGTACAAGTACCTTTATTCTTATTTGCTGAACAGCGATACACACGTATCCTGTTTGTTTGCGGACCAGACCAGCTTATGCTCATTCCAGCGCCGCAGCGACCGCATTTTAAAAATCCCCCTAATAAGTGAGGACTGGTTTTTGAGCGCGGGTGCACCGGCTTCTTATCCATCATCTTTTGGACCGCACCCCAAGTGATTTCATCAATAATGGCTGGATGGGCATTTTCGACAATAACCCAATCGTCTTTATCTTTTTCGACCTGCTTTTTTTTCGTTCTGTCTACCCGGTTCCATACAAGCGTTCCTTTGTATACGGGATTTGTCAGCATTAGTTTGACGGAACGTATCGACCATTGCTTTTTTTGTTTGGATGGAATGCCTTCCTCATTCAGCTTTTTAGCAATGGAATAAAAACCAAGACCATTGTTCAAATAAAGATCAAAGACTCTTTTAACCACTTTCGACTCCTCATCATTTATTATTAATTCCTTGTTGATTAGGTCATAGCCATAGGGGCTTTGCGTCAGCCACTTCCCGTGATTTGCTCCGTGAAGCATATTTTCAAATACGCGTTCGCGTATACGTTCTCGTTCAAATTCTGCTACGGCACCTAAAACTTGAAGAGTTAACCGTCCTGAAGGTGTATTGGTGTCAAATGACTCGCTGATGGATATAAATGAAACTTTATGTTCTTCGAATAAATCGATGATTTCGAGCAAATGTTTTAGGCGCCGGCTCATCCGGTCAAGCTTTGTTACTAATACTTTCGAAATGAGCCCTTTTTTAACCTTTTCAATAAGCTTTATTAAATGGGGACGATCCATATTCTTGGCGGAATAGCCATCCTCGACAAATACTAACGGGTTTTCACTCCACCCCATGGCTCGGCAATACGATGTTAACCGCTCCTGCTGTTCATCTAGAGAAACACCTTCCCTCGCCTGTTCATCTGTGGATACGCGACAGTAAAGTGCAATAGATCTGCTGGCTTCAATCGTTTGGCTGCTCATCATTTACTCCTCCATGCCTGTTTGTCCATATATATGTAGAAAAAGAGAAAATCATGAAAATATCATTTCAAGGGTTGTCCCATTCGTTCTTCTGCATAGACATGAATAAGGAGGGATTGAATGGACGACCTTAGGGTTCATTTCAGAATCGGCAACATCGGCTTTGATGAATTCTCTGACTTAAATGAAACACACCAGGAAAAAGCGAAACAATTCTTTCAGCTTTGGGAGAAGAAGGTAAGGCATTTTTCAGCGCTCCACTCCTTAAATCAAGAACTGCAAACAGACTCCAGCAAAATCATTCAGGTTTCGGTCGAAACAGAAGAGAGCCTCACCAATACTGGTTAGGCTCTCCTTTTTTTAGATGTTTATTCATTATAGTAAATACTGTGTTCGTATATATGAATAAAAAATCGAATTGTGGAAATAATTAGGATGTAAGCTACTTTTTCAAAAGAAGCTCCAGTCCTTTTTCAAAAGTGGTTAGCAGATACTCAGCTGCTTCCGGATGACTTTGTTCCAACTCTTTTAACCGCATTTTTGCGTGATTAAGACGGGAATCGAGCTCGCTTGCGCTTTCCAATTCAAGCGGCAGCAAGTGAAGCTCAGATTGAAGTTTCTCTAAAAGGGATAACTGAATGGTGTCCGTTTTCCCTGTCTCTAAGTTACTCAGGTAGCCAGGTGAAACGCTAATCTTTTCGGCAAATGCATTTAAACCGATTCCTTTGCTAGTTCGTAAAGTGCGAATACGTTGTCCGATCTCCTGCAGCATTTGGGGTACCTCCGTTCCTTGATAATTAAATATAAGAAATAAGATACTTGTCCTATTCGATAAGCAGCCAGAAAATTCCTTCAACGTTTATGAAAGGGGGATGAATGATGTCGAAAACAAAGAAGCCGAAGAGGAGAATTACTTCGATCCAATATATCCATGATCCGGATGCAGCAAAGGAATGGATGGAATTATTCATGGAAATTACAAAAAAGAAATTTTTAGAAAATGCTTCGAATACAGATAAGTAGAAGCAAAAAATATTCATTTTGAGGGTGAAGGATGAAACAGACAGCTGCTTATTATCGAAGTTCAACAAAGCTCCAGGAAGAATCCGTACCATCACAGCGATACAATATCAGTCAATATGCCTTAAAAAAAGGGATCCTGATTGATAAGGAATATCCAGAGCCGTCCGTTTCAGCAAGATTAAATAAGCTGAACGAAAGACCGCAGATGAAAAAATTAATGACGGACATTCGTAACGGAAAAATCGGCAAGTTACTTGTCTATAAAAGGGACCGTTTGGCGCGGAAGGTGGAGGAGCATCTTGAGCTATACAACCTATTTAAAACCCATGGGGTCGAGGTTCATTTTATTGCAGAAAATGAGCCGCCAATGAGATTTGATATTTTCGGCGAAATGATGGAGTTATTTATTAGCGTTATGAATCAGCGAGAAGGAGAACAAATCAATTTAAGAATTGCCGATACCAAATTGAACAATTTTTTAAGGGGAAGCAGTATCGGTAATCTTCCTTACGGCTACTCATCTGACAAAAAGAAAACAAAAATTATCCGGAATGAAGATGAGCTGCAGATTGTAAAGACCATCTTTACGGAATGGAATACAGATGAATATATAAATATGGAGAAATTGGCTCAGAAATTAAAAGAAGATGGGATTAAACGGCACAGCAAATACTGGACAAGGAATAATATTTCTGATGTGCTGACTAATCCCATTTATATGGGGCTTCGAGTAGCCACCTTTGGTAACCAGCAAGTGTCCCGCTCAGTTGAGGAGCTATCCATTATTACGCCAGAAGCATTTGAGCGTGCACAGCAATTGATCGATAAACGGAAAAAGCCAATTCAGGCAAGAAAAAAATTTCATTACCTGCTGTCAGAAATTATTTGCTGTGATTTGTGTAAAGAGAAAAAGATACTGATAGCCAGCGAAAGAATCAGAAATGGGACGGTATACGCAGCATACGAGTGCAAGGACCACAGCATTATATTGGAACAAGCGGAAATTGAGAATATCGTTTATATAAGAACAAAAGAATTTTTCGGTGAGTTAATCGAGACGAGCTTCGATCAGTTATACGCTGCCCATCTTAAAACAAATCTAGTCAAATTAACAAAACGGCAAACAGTGCTGGAGAAAAAGCTGGAAGCTGCTGAGGAAAAATTAGTCCAAGCAACCAACAGATGGATCAAAAAGGGAAGCGAATCGAATAGGGAAAAGGTTCTAACCTGTTCAAATGATGTGAAAAGAATAAAAGAAAAGATTTTTGATCTGGAGACGAAACGGCTGAAATATACAGAAGTGCCTGATTCTGTGGATGAAATAAAGAATGAGGTGTTAAAAAAGGATACATGGGATTTGCTTCCTTTTCAAAGGAAACAAGAATTAATAAAGGATCTAATCCAGGGCATTTTTGTGGACGATGATTCTATTCGTATTGTATTTAAGCATCCATTTATGGAGGCAAATGAGGTGATTCTGTGATACTATCCGAGTTTTTAAATAAGGAAGGGTTAAAAGGGGTGTTTTATGGCAGGCATTCAACCAATGATCAGAATGTAGATACACAGCGCCATATCTGTTACGAATTTGCCAGCAAATATGGCATTACGATTATGGAAGAATTTGTGGATGAGGGCGTTTCCGCTTTTAAAAAATCCCTTGATAAAAGGCAGCAGCTAGATCTGCTTCGAAAAAAAGCAAGAGAAAGGCATTTTGATTGTGTACTGGTTTATAAGGCGGACAGGCTTGCAAGAAGAATAGACCAGCACATGCAGCTCTGGGGAGAATTTCGGGAATTAGGCATTCCGATTATATTGACAGAATCAGAGAAGCTTTATACAACGGACAGCCCAACTGAAATCATGGTTGAAATTGGTCTAAGTTCACTTGAATCGGAAAACACGCGCATCCGCACCCGGGACAATTACAAATCTTTTACAGCCAAAGGAGATTGGCTTGGTGGTAATCTGCCATATGGATACAAATATGATGTAGATGAAAATGGTGACAGCATTATCGTATCCATTCCTGATCGGATTGAACATGTGAAAGAAATCTTCAATTTATACAGAAGGGGCTACGGGTTTAAGCGGATTTCAAACATAATGAATGAACAGTCTCCAAAAAGAAATGAAACCGGATATGGGAAGTGGGTAGCAGCAAGCATTAAATCCATTATAACCAATCCGTTTTATGCAGGGTACAACACAGCAGAGAGAGTTGTACCTGGGGCGGGAAATTCTATTCAGGATAGAAGCCAATGGACAGTGGGGCAATGCAAAAAAATTCCATCCGTTATTACGGAAGAAGAATGGAATCATTGCATGGAAATTTATGAAAAGAAAAAGGGAGGACAGGTATCACAAAATAGCCTTCTTACACCTTACCTTTTCATTGATGTCCTCTACTGCAAGGATTGCGATGAAAAGGCAATCGGAAAAAACTACACATCAGGAAAGAAGGACAAAAATGGTGAACATTACGGAGGGAAGTATTATATTTGTTCATCGTGTAAACAGAAATGGGGCGTGGAAAAGGTAAATGAGGAACTCATCAAGGAGTTCTTAACCGGCTGGCATTATCAGTTTTTTTCCAAAAAGAAAAAGGAACTTCAAGCTGAGGTTATGGAGGAAGTGCAAAAAGACATTAATGAAATAAAAGCTCATATACAGTCATTGAAAAAGGAACTGTTTTCTTTAACGGATCGGTTAAGGGATGTGGAAACAAAGCAAAAATCATTGATGCAAAAAAATCCTGAACCAGATGAACTTCAGCATGCCTTGGTACAAGTGAGAATTAGCCTGCGCAAGAAAATGAACTATTACGAAAAACTAATTGAACAAAAGGAAAAAGAAATGCAGCAGCTTAACTTGGCATATGGAGATGTTGAGAATTTCAAAACCTTTACCAGCACGCTGACTAATTTTGAATATAATTTTAGCGAGCCGGAATTTAGACGATTAATTCTATTTTTGCTGGATAAAGTCACCGTCAGAGGTCAAGGAGAGGAATACCAATATGAACTTACTGCAAAGGTGGATCTTGATGAAAGAGGGATCATTGAATTCGGATCCCATCCAAGCGAAATTTCATAGAAAGGAAAGGATATGAAAGGTGATATTTTAGAGGGGTATTTTTTATTGGAACCGTCAAAGAACCCTCTTGGTGAATGTACGATTCAAGCAATGAACTTTGCCTTTGCTGTTGTTCAAATAAAGATGGAAGACAACTGCTGGTATCAAGTCATGCTGCAAAAATCCGGAAAGGATGATGAGTGGTGTATCGGGTTTCTTGATATTTTAATGAAGGATGAAAAAAGCATGGGGTATTATCATTTACCAGTACAAAAACGAAGGGAACTTGTCGAGAAAATTATTAGCCATAATCAGTTCAGGTTGCATTTTCTTTTTGTTTGACGGGTGTGGAATATGTAAATATGACAATCAAAATTGAATTTAAACATTGTATAGAAAGAGATAATGGAGAATATTGTATAAGTGGAACGGTACGCATACTAAATGCGCCCATGTTTGTTTTCTTTGCTGTGACCGATAAATCATTTCATATAAATTCTGATAAGGATTTACAAATGATTTATTATAATAGCTTGCACCTCTATCCAGACGAGGGATGGGTTCGGAAGACGATAAAGAAAACGATCCGGTCAAAACGGCTGGATTTAATTTTAAATGATTCAAATGGAAGTAAAAATGCTTTAGGCACTTTTTACTTCCATTTCGGTCGGCGGCTACAAAAGTCTGCGCCTATTCATTAATTATTTCATTGTTTTTGCCAATTCGATCATTTCACTCTTCGTTAATGTTCCGGAATCTATTTCAATAAAAGTATCATCTTGTATCCACCATAATAATCCTCCGGGTGAATTTTCCCATGAGATATACCTGCCCTCATGACCATTTATTAACACGGTATCACCAATATGATAATTGGGCTTGAATTCTTCAATCACCTTTTTAACTTGCTTTTTTTTGGTTGACCAGTCGAGTATTATTTCTTCTTTCTCAATTTAATAACCAGCTGCTTTATGTTCGGTAATTGCAAATTTTAACCTCTCACCATCAAAATAATGTAATCTGACTTCTGGTACTGTTTTGGATAGGTCTAGAGGGAAGGGACTTTTAATTTCAAATGAATCAAATGAAATTTTGTTAGGTAAAAAAAGTTTGAATTCAGTCTTTTGTTTTAGATCTTCTGACAAAGAATTAGCTTTATATCCAATTTGCGCAGACATTTTCTCGAGCGGACCTGCATATGCTGCTCCATTATTTGTCCCGCAAACTAAGGCGCTGGATAAAAGCAATAGAAAAAGAACGATTTTCTTCAATTTCATCACCCTAAATGATATTTAGGTATAGTTTGCCCAGAATGGTCAAAATTGCTGCCTTAGCACGTGGATGATTACCGGCGGTAATAACTGAAAAACCCCTAACCCCCCTGAGTTATTCTTTTTCGCGTCAGACTTTGCATGGGCTTGTCACTTATTTCAGACGAGAGTAACATATTGTCAAGACATCAGTTTAAAACCGAGCCTTACTTGAATAAAGAATTTTTATTAAGCCAATCTTTTTCCATTCTGCCCCAACCGTATAGAGCGAATGAAAACCCCAATAATAAACATGCAATCCAAACAGTTAATAACTCAATAACAATAATTTCTATTTTAAATGAACCTAGAAGAAACCTGATTGTATAGTAATCAAGAACCAACGGAATGGATAATACCAAACCGGATGTCAGAACAAATCGGCTTTTTCCCTTTTTTCTGATTTCCCCCCAGTTAACCAATTATAAATCCCCCAATCACCAATGTTCTTATCATTATGCATATGCCAAGGATTCACTACTTACCTTAAATAAATCAAAGCATCAAGAGGTCTTTTCCCATTTTTCTGTAAATTAGTTATAATTAAATTGAATGTGTGTAGGGGGGAGTTCATGAAAAAAATTAATTCATTTGGTGTTATTATATTATTTTCGTTTTTACTTACATTCGCAGGTTGTTCAAATATGAGTTATCCCTATCCGGAAGATTTGCCTAAAAAAGGGTGGCTTTCAATAATCATCATTCATGCTAATGACGATAAAATGGAAAAACCGGAATTTCTATCCGATCATGTTGATAAGAACATATATAAAATAAATCAGGTTTATTATGAGGGAATTGATGATGTGTACCCAAAATTAAATATCGAAAAAGCGCCTTATTATATATTTCTAGATTACAAAGGAATTGCTTATGAAACTTCTGATCTTGAAAAAGCTCGCACTTTTTATATTAATAATGTTAAGGAAAGGACTGAATGACATTAGCCTAAACTAAACGATAAAAGTTAGTGAAAGAAGAGCTTAAAATGAAGTCAGGAAAACTGTGAAATAGGTGGGAAGGAAATTATGAATTGGGGAGATATGTTAGTCGAATCCAAAGTCTTTGGGGCTATTATAAAAGGAGTCTTTTGGAGTTCTATTGCTGTAGTTTTACTCATTATCTTTATGATAGGTAATTTCCTCTTCAAAATATATATTTTAGATTATAGGTTCGATGATGGGGAAATAAAGCCGCCAATTGAATCCGTAATAAACAATAAATAACTTAATTCAGCTAAGGGGATGATTTACTTGCCTATGGAACAAGAGGTTTATCCAATGTTAGTTTGGGGATTTTCAATTCTTATGTTAATTTCATTAATTTCAATTATTGCTTTGAGGATAAGAAATAAAAACAATAAAAGTGCTTATAATTTATTTATTGCACATTTCATTATCTTTATTTTCGCGGGGATTGCACTTTTAAAGGCGATGAGAATAAATTCGAACACCTATCAAACAATGGCTTCCGAGATCGCTTCTTTATGGATAGGTTCAGCAGGGATTCTCTGGGCTATTAGTATTATTTGTTTATTGGTTGGAATGGCGAAAATTAATTCAGGAAATAAACAATAGTTTTCTATCATTCTAATGCACGAGAAGTTTTATTAGACAAAGGCAATGAAACCTCGTTTAGTACCGGAGAATTTTTATTTGTACATGTTCTTTAGTAAGGGGGGGAATGAAAATCAGTAAAAAGAGAAAATGGCTGTTCAGAATATCAATAGGTTTGAACATATTATTTATCGCAATTTTAGCTTGGGTGATTCTAAAGATGAATTTTGTTAAGGAGCAAGTGCTTGTCACAGAGGTGCAGAATAATTTGGTGGAATTGGAAGGTTTGATTGCGCATCAAGTTGATAATGATTGGTCAGAGCCAAATTTGGTAACAACTGAATTGGGGGATGTATTAAACGGAATTTGGCTTAGCATGACTACTGGTGAACAAATAGGAACGCTTTCTAAAAGCGATAAGAAAACCTTGGAGCATTTATATATTAAATTGAGTCAATATTCGAATGATAGGCTATACAGTTTCGCTAAATTGACCGAAGAGGATAAAAAGGATTTTGAACAGTTAAGAGAAATTCTTCGTGAAGTAGGCTTAGGATTGAATATTACTATTAGTAAAAATATGGATTCCTTTATGAACCAAGCGGAGGAGCTAAATGAAAAGATTAAATCCCCCTTAAATTAACATCTAATTGATATTATGTTAACGGGTCTGTTTATACAGCAATAGCAGGAATGCTTTTAATTAATGTATTAGTTCTTATAAATGGACAATAGATGGGGGAGAAAAATGGGGTATATTAATGGATTACGGAAGTTAATCGGTAGCCAACCAATTATAAGTGTTGGATCAACGGTTATAGTGGTAAATAAAAAAAGGGAAATTTTACTTCAACATCGATCAGATACTTTAGAATGGGGTTTACCAGGAGGCTCAATGGAACTTGGTGAAAGCTTAGAGCAAACTGCTGAGCGCGAACTGTTTGAAGAGACAGGATTAAAAGCAAAGAGTTTAAAGTTTATTGATATCTTGTCGGGGGAAAATCTTTATTTTAAATATCCTAATGGCGACGAAGTCTATAACGTTATATGTGTTTATTTAGCAGAAGGTATAAGTGGTAAGCTAGCTATGAATGATGGCGAAAGTTTGGATTTAAAATATTTCTCCGCTGAAGAATTACCTACTCAACTTGATGAAAGAGCTAGGCTTATTATTGAAAAATATTTTATTTAGGTTATTTTATTTGATGAACATTGTTTCAATAAGAACACAGGAAACCCAAATAGATGGGTTTCCTTTATTTTTTTCTTTGAGGCACATAACCAATCGAATCAGCAATTTCAACTAATATTTCGGGCGTAACCTTGTCGGATACTCTTTTATCAATGCTGATCATATATTGCCAATTGTCCTTTTCAAAAACCAACACATTAAAACCGGAAATAGTCATATATATGGCTTTATTTTTATTCCTTAATTCAAATGTTTCCAGAACGTACCTATCTTTTATTGGGATCTTATGCTTAACTGGTCGCACATTGATTTTATAATGATTTTCGGGGTGTTTATCGCTAATATATTTCATTTCAAATGAATCATTTACTTCCCCTTCTAAATTGCTAAATCTTCCAACACAGTGTGTAAATTCGATTGGAGGAACTCTCAGAGGAAGTTTAAGGCTTTGTTCGAAATGCTTTTCTAATTCATTTACAGCTTCGGGAACCGTATTATATCCAATTTCGGTGAACACTTCCTCAAGCGGCGGAGGTGTGTCACTGGGAACTGTATATGCTGCTCCGGTTTCTGTGCCTAAAAATAATGCGCCGGATAAAAGTAATAAAATAAGGGCGTCTTTATTCATTTTCATCACCTTAAATGATATTTAGGGATAGTTTGCCCTGAATAATCAAAACCATCCATGCAAGTTAAGCACTTACAACTTGCACCCCGGACGGTTGAAAATAAAGAGCACTTCCGCTTATCGCAGAAAATCCTCCCAAGCTTTGTTATCTTTATTTTTGGTCCCTAACGCACTTACTGGCAAAATAGGTAATCAATCGTATCAAGCTCAAATGGCGGTCGGGTCTCTTTGGTACTATGATAGATTAAAATAAAGAAGTTTATTGTAAATGTGAGAAAAAATCTTTTTTAATACGTTGTATAGGGTGTAAAGGCTTTTACAACAAAAATAAGGGGAATTGTTAAATGACGTCAAATGAAACAAATTTTATACAGCGATTGCAACAACAAGAAGAAGACGCGATAGAATTCATAGTTGATAAATATTTGCCATTAGTTAAGGGGATTACATATAAAGTTCTTAGCCCCCTTAATAACAATGGTGTCATGGAAGAATGTATTAATGATATTTTTCTATCAATCTGGGATAATTCGGATAAATTTCATGGCGATTCAAATGATTTTAAGAAATGGATTTGTGCTATTGCTAAGTTTAAATCGATTGATTATTACAGAAAGCTCAGTAAAAAAACAGAAATTCCCTCAAATGATGTACATTTGAATGCAGAAAAATCTGTTGAAGATGAATTGCTTATACAGGAAGACAGAACTGAACTAATCAAGTTAATCAATAATTTAGATCCCATTGAAAGAGAAATTTTTATTATGAAGTTCTTTTTAGGATTAAATACTGCGGAAATTTCATTAAAGCTTGGCTTGACCAAAGCCTCAATAGATAATCGAATTTATCGAGGCAAAAAGAAACTTAATAAAAAAGCTACGAATCTTAAGTTAGGGGAGAATGGGATATGAAAGACATTTATGAATTATTAAATGATATAAACATTGACGAAAGTGGATTTGAAGAAATTGAAGTAAGTGACTTCGAAAAAACAAAAGTAAAAAAAGCTCTGAAGAAATCAATAGGTAAAAGGAACAAAGCGAAGAGTTGGAAAAAGAATGTTGCGGTGGCATCAATTATAGTAGGTTTATCAGCTGCAACATTTGGATTAACATTCCCTGCCTATGCTGGAAACATCCCTGTGATTGAAGATATATTCCGTTTTTTCGACAACAAAAACGAAGGTAATAAAGCGAATTCCAATGAAAGCGATATTACTAAGGAAGAAACTGGATTGTATTATGATTATAAGGAATACTCCAATGAATTAAATATAACTAAGGAAAGTAATGGAGTTAAATTTACTGTTAATGATGCAGTTTTTGATGGGAAAACGGTAACGATCACATATTCTATTGAAAGTGAACAAGATTTAGGTGAACATGCAGGTATTTTTCCTGGTCCTGAAATAACAGGGATGGAAGGTACAGCGGGTACAAACGGAACATCTAAGGTAGATGAAAACAAATATGTAGGCATACTAACAGCAAGTAATTTGGGAGAAAGTAAATTAGATGTTGCTAACATTAAATGGGATATTACGGGCATTCGGAACCCAGATAATCAGACTTGGATAAAAGGAGATTGGAAATTTGCTTTTAGTTTAAATGCTACTGACAATACAATGCAAATAAGTGACAGTAGTTCCGAACAAAACGGAGTAAAAGTAAATATAGGTAAAATTTCGATCACCCCGATGTCTTTTATTATCTATTACGACCAAATGGTTTCTGAAAAGGTAAGAAGCAAATGGGATGGAGTGGATGTTGAATTAGAAATAAAGGATGACTTAGGAAACGTCTACTCGGGTGAAGGCAATGGAGGAAAAGGTGCAGATTCCTATGATATAAGTTGGAGCAAAACATTCGAAAAATTAGACGAAAATGCAACGAAACTTATTGTCATTCCTCATATTACCTTAAGAGATTACAATTCTGATAATTATGGTTCTGTTGAAATAACAAATGATGGACCAAAGAAAGTTCTATTGCCTGACAAATCTGGTAAAGGCAAAGAAGAATTTGTTTTAGAAAATATTATTATTGAATTAAAAAAATAACGTAAATCACTGAAAAGGATTGTCTTTTGTTAAAGGGACAGTTCTTTTAGTTTTTTTAGCGTCAGAGCAAAATAACTAAGTAAATGTCACTTAGATCTAGATGAAAAGTGGAAGTTGATCTAAGGAAAAAGGGAGTATCTTTAAAATTACTCGAGGTTTAGGTGATCGGTGTTCGAATTAATCATAGGAATCTTAGCGGCAATTTAAATCTTTGATCAAAGTATTTTTCAAATTCATATATAGCTTCCGGAACAGATTGATGCAACCTTTAAGCGCCCCACGAAAATAAGCCAAAATGGCAGCTTTGTGAAGATTTATGCTGGCAAGAAGCAATATAAAATTGACCTTTCTAAGTATAATTTTGTCAATCCCCGGTTACTGCATTACAGCATCGAAAGAACTGAGTATCTTATCGAAGATGGGTCCTTTGTAGGGATTGTGGGTGTATATGTGTATCGTGACAATAGCGTTCAGGGCGGCTATTTCGGTCATCTTAAAATTATTTATGGCTGGTTCGGAAAAAACTTTGTCGCAAAGTCAATTAGGTTCGTTCAGGCTAATATTGAAGACTAGCGTAATCAGGAAATATAGAGAGCTAACGAAACACGATTCATTTTCACTGGGTTGTGTTTTTTATTCTGTAATATAGATGGCGTTCTTCAATAAAGTGGATTTTTACGGTAAAGTAAAGAAGCATAGGGGGAGATCAATGTGCAAAAAACGAAAATTAGACTAGGGTTTCCATTATATTTCAGCGTATTATTTATAGTTATCGTTGTTGGAACATCCCCTCTTTTTAATAAATTTGGGTTTTGGAAGTATATTATTATCGGAGTTTCCGTTTCTTTCATATCCTGGCTTTTAGGAAAATTTAATATTCCTGCAAAAAGAGTTGCATTGGGTGTAGGAATACTTATCATTCTATTAGGTTTTATCGTTGGTATCGTATTCGATAAGTTAACTTCGTGACCGCATTTAGCCTCCTTTTACTAATGAGGCTTATTTGTAACGCAGCGGAAAAAGGTGCGTTATCCCTTGGGTTTTAGACCGCGCGCAATTTTCCGGTGAGATGGAGCAATCTGTTATCCGAAAAATTACGATGTATTAGGTAAATTATTGCAGTAACAATACTAAACTATTTATACAGACATTCAGTTAGCTTGATTTGATACTTGCCGGCTTTATTTTTGATTTTCTTAACATTTAAAGCTTGACGCGATTGTTCTTTTAAGTTTGGTTTTTCTTTGAGGTCAAAAATTACTTCTTCACCTACGACTAGTGATTTATATCCATCAACTTGAATACTACTGAAGTGTACCCAAACGTCATCTTCTCCGTCAACGGAAAGCCATCCCCATCCCTCGTCATCATGATAAATTTTACATACTCCTTTAATGTTATACCTCATTTTAACGACCTCCGACATTATGGTTTTAACCTATTCAGTACTTTTTTGATTATCCCAGCATTTTTTAATCGATGATCTGATTAGCAATCTGCATGATTTCTTCTTTATGTTGTTCTACGGGAATGTTCTTATTAACATAAACAACATCATAACTTACATCACCCCGCCGGAAAGACAACGCATTTCCAAGATATTCGCCGGCTACACTATTTTTTAATTCGACTTCTTCAGAATTAGGCATTTGACTGTCGGAAACAGGATAGTTTGCTTTTATCATTAAAATAATATTTTCATCTTTGTTTTCTGAAAAAGTTCTAAACTCCGCCATTAGCTTCTTGCCATCATGTGTTAAGTCATTTATAACTGGAGGTTGAAAAGGCATCGCATTAAATGGTAATTCATCAGGCAGAGTCATATCAAACGGAAGTGCAGCGAGTCCATCTTCTAATGATGCTGCTTCATAAGTTATCGGCATATTTTTCTTTTGTTCCTCCGTTACATCGCTCATTTCTATTTCTTTTAATTTGGATGTATCAAGGGTTCCTCTTTCAGCGCCCTGACAACCAACAAGTAAAAGTAAAATAAGTCCTGAAACTGATAATAATTTTTTCATCTCTACCCCTCCTTGGATTTTTGTAATTGCAATGATTCTGTATGTCGGAGTGTTTCAACTATATCTTTATTTTAACATTTCATTTCCATAACCCTGTAAAAAATCTCCATATGTATGTGATTTTTTATAGAGAAATTGGACATTAGATAAAGAACCGGTATCTCTGTGTTAATATCGTTGAGCCATAAATCAATTAAATTAGGCTTTGCGTACAGTACACTATTTTTCATTTCAGGGAAATAATTATTAATATTTAAAAAAGAGCTTTCATGGGCAAGCAGATATAAAACTATTTGATCAAAATTAACTCTGTAAATTTATTAAGCTACTAAATGCTTACAATCAATTTTATTTGGACAGGCTTAAAAGTTCGGCATAGGGGTAGGAGTAGGCTTTAGTGCATTTTTTTTAGCCCGGCAAAGGGATAGGGCTGGGATCCCAGCCCTATCCCTTTGCCGGACTAAGATTGAATAAAAAAACGGCTTGTCCCATACGTATCAAGGCTTTTCCATCGATTGATATCAAAGGAAAACGTTCGGTGATGAAATTGGTTCGGCGCAGGGGTAGTAATGTTTAATTAGAGTTCGGCATAGGGGTATATACTCTAGTAAAATTACTTGTGCAAGAACAATAACAAAATCCGCTTATGGAATGCCAAAACATTGAGTGGTTGAAGTAATATTGCCCAAGTAATATTAATCAACTAATCTATTAATTGTAATATTACCTTTGTTATAAAACTCTAATAAAATTTCCTTTTTGAAAAGAGAGGGGTTTTTAAATCTCTATTTACTGTTGTTTAAAATCTTTAATCGCTTTACATAAATAAAGTAACACCTGTAAATTTACATAGTTAAAAATATGTACTTATTTTTGTCTTTTTAATTAAACCAAATTTTACTTTAATAAAGCAATCATTGCACTTTAATTTTACCAGGATACCTGTTGAAGGTTAAACAAGTGATCAACACAGAATTTAGTAACGTATCTGGTAATTATAGGAAAGGATACAACCAATTATACGGGTCTTTTATAAAAACTCCATTTCAAAAGCTTTTTGTCATCAACATTAACAATGAACTAAAATGTTGTAACTTTTCACAATGCTCGAACGATTAATAAATGAAAACATAAATGAGGAGGCGAAGTATTGCATAATTTCGAGGACTTAGAAGATAAAATTATTGAAATCTATCGGCAACATTATTTAGATGTGTACAGGTTTCTTATTTGTTTTACTGGAAATCAAAATGATGCAGAAGACTTAACACAAGAAGTATTTATTCGCGTACTTAATAATTTATCTAATTTTACCACTGGCAGCTTAAAGACCTGGATTTTTTCAATAGCAAAACACGCAGCCATTGACCATTATAGAAAGAAAAAATTCTATTCAATATTTAAGGAAGGTTTTTTTAAAAAAATGGCTTCAACTGAAAAAGAACCTAATGAATTAATTGAACAAAATGAGATTAAAAGGCTTGTTCATACCGCTATTTCAAAATTAAAACCGAATTATCGGGCAGTAGTGATCCTCAGAGGCATTAATGAATTTTCAATAAAGGAGACAGCTGAAATTCTTCAATGCAGTGAATCTAAGGTTAAAGTGGATTATCACAGAGCCTTAAAAGAACTTAAAAAGAAACTAAGGATGAATGCAGAGGAGGTTATTGGGAATGCAAACTGATAAGGATTTGTTTGACCTAATTAAAGAATCTTTTCCGCTCGACCCCAGAGAAGACTTTGTATCAGAAACTTCAAAGAAACTGAGACAAATTGCCAGGAAACAAAAAAGAAAAAGAAGAATGATACAATTTTCTTTTGCTTCAACCAGTTTTATAATATGCGCTTTAGCAATTTCCTGGTTTTTCTTTTATGGGGGAAAAGATACAATATCCAATAATCTATACTCCCTTGGAGAAGTAAATTCACCATCTTCAATAAATAGCCAAGATCCTTTAGTTTATATATATCAGACTCACAATAAAGAATCATTTGCAACTGAATCAAAAACAAACGAACCTAGCGAAGCATTTCATGAAAATAAAAATATATCTTTAGTCGGAGAAAGATTAAGCGAATCGTTAAAGAAGAAGAATATTAATTCCATCCACGATAAAACCAATATCATGGGAATTCTAAAAGAGAGAGGTTTATCCTTTACTAAGTCCTATGAGGTATCAAGAAACGTAATAAATACCGCCTTAGAGAAGAACAAAAGTATTAAAATGGTATTTGATATACACCGGGGTGCCGAAAAAAGAAGCGACACAACGATTAACTTAAACGGAAAAGATTACCCAACAGTTGCGTTTATCGTATCTCGGTCAAGCAGCAATTTTGAAGAAAATTTTAAGAATGCAGAGCTCCTCCATAATAAACTTGAACTAAAATATCCTGGCTTATCAAAAGGAGTCATAGTTAAAAACAACCCTAATCAAAATACCTATAATCAAGACCTTTTAGATAACTCCGTTCTGTTAGAAATTGGAGGCTTTGAAAACACGTTGGAAGAAGAATACAGAACCGCAGATATCCTTGCGGAGATTATTAGTGACATTCTAAGGACAAATAAATAAAAAACTGTCGTACCTTTCCAACTAATGAATGCTATTTCAATTAGCGTGAAATAAAACAGCAATTGCTCAGTCCATTTTGGACTGAGCAATTTAGGATTAGATAATTATCCGTAATCCCATCTTTTTCTTTCTTCAGCAAAAATAGTGGATTTTCATGGCAAAGTATACATGCTCAAGGGAGGGGCTAATGAAATGAACGCTATTTTTTCCAAAGGACAAATTTAATTGGATTAGCCATAATGATCACAAATATATATAATAATGGTTAAAATAAATAAGGAAATAAAAAAACAAATAAAATACTCCCCAGAAACGGTGAGTTTTTTGCTTGAATATCTCCAAGCAGTAACTTGTTTACTGAGCTTTCCGTTTTATTAAGTTTTGCAAGTGCGGAGGAAGTTCATATGATTCGAGATGCTGAAAAGTCTTTAACTTAATTTGATCAGGTATTGTTGGTGCTATTTCAAACGTTAACCTGTCCTTTCCTACTGGGTTATGTGCTCCAACTACTGGTGTAGTTTCTAATGTTATTAAAAAATGAAAGGTACGGAACCCACCAATTCTTTTTACATTTACGATTTCAACTTGGTAAGGATAGACCGATGGCGAATAAGTTAAATAGTCAGAGTAATAATTACTTACCGCTTTATCAATTTCTGGACCTAATAAAAGCATTAATATATCATTGACCATCATTTCTTTGGTATCTTGAGGTGGCGTTGTACTTTCATGTTTCCATCCTGTCAGAAGCCAATCAAAAAGCTCAATTGATCTCAATCGAAGCTTTTGATTCTTTTGGGTAAGTATGACATCACCATCTGCCAGCGTACAAAATTTTGTTTGATTTTGAACATGGCAGTCATAAGCAGGTTCTATTATAGCAATATCACCGTTTTTCATTTTAATTTTTAATACGGCAATCGGAGTTTTTTTACTAATTAATTCTAATGTTTCTTTTACATGGCTTGCTGTGTTAATCCATTCAATCACCTTTTGGATGACGAATGCTTCAATACCATCATTTTCATTGAAAGTTCGTGTCCCCCCGGACGTGCGGTTAATTTGCATAGATGCAACATCTTCCCATTTCATTAAAGAATCTGCCTTTACTTGTTGAACCGGAAGGGAAATTCCATTAAAGACCATGATTAATATGGCTAACTTTTTCATTAATTTCTCATCCCCATTGCAGCGTCAAATTTTTTTTATTATTTTCCCTCCAATGAAGATCTTAATGATTGCCATTCTTTTGTAATTAAGCAAAAAAACGATTAAACACCTATGCGAAACGAAGGCTGGGCATCATATTGGCATCAGCGTATACTGCGGGAAATGGATTTAACAAGCGCAGAAGCCCTTGAATTTGCTAAGCTGAATGCAGGTGTTGTCCAGCCGTCAAGAACAAGTATTAATCCATATTACCTCGGATTAAAGATTTTTGAAGATATTGAAGAGAGATATAACAGTCCGACAGAAGAAATGAAGGCTCATGGGATCAAACCCGGATCTGGCCGTGAGAAAATATTTGAAGTGCGTGAAATCGAATCAGATATCTCTTTCCTGCGCAATTACCTGACAAAAGATTTGGTCATGCGTGAGGATATGTATTTATTCCAGAAGCAGGGCAAGGATTATAAGGTTGTCGACAAGCAATGGGAACATGTTCGTGACCAGCTTGTCAATATGCGTGTAAATGGCGGTTTTCCATATCTGACAGTAAATGATGGAGACTATATGAAAAATGGAGAATTGTATTTAAAGCACTGGTTTGAAGGCATCGAGCTGGACCTTAAATATCTTGAAAAAGTCCTCCCATATATCCAGCAGCTTTGGGGACGAAATGTCCATATGGAAACCATTGTTGAGGGGAAAAATATGCTCTTTACTTACGATGGAAAGAGTATTCATAGAAAATATATCTAACAAGGGGCTGTCTGATAAGTCCCTAAATTAAATAAGGGTGGAAGAAAATCAACAAATTTTCTCCACCCTTAATTTTAT
>NZ_JBXAFB010000014.1:0-81797 GCF_058792595.1 Cytobacillus sp. MT66 | reverse complement strand
TTGCATGTATTAGGCACGCCGCCAGCGTTCGTCCTGAGCCAGGATCAAACTCTCCAATAAAGAGTTGATATAGCTCATTGTTTAGTCCCATGCGGGACAAAAAATTAACGTTGACGTTTTTGTTCGTTCAGTTTTCAAAGAACAATTTTATATAACTTATTTAAGTTTGTCGCTCAGAAGCGACTTTATTAATATAACACATGTCTCTTATTTAAGTCAACAACTTTTTTGAAAGCAATTTTCCAGAAGTTTGTTTCTCTGATAAGGACGAGTTTTAATATATCATGCCTTATAAATGTTTGCAATATAATTTTTCATTTTTATGCTCTTCTTTTTACAAATGATAAATTAGCAAATGGGCATTTTTTATCATACACTCTTTTTAAAAGATTATTTCAGTAATGGATATGAATGGAGGAATTCATTATGGGCAGCATCAAAATAAAAAGAATATATGATCCTTATGATGAAGCCGACGGAAACAGGATCTTAGTTGACAGGCTTTGGCCAAGAGGGATTTCAAAAGAAAAAGCGCAATTAACCTCTTGGATGAAGGAGCTTGGACCAAGCAATGAACTTAGAAAATGGTTTGGCCACAAACCAGAGCGTTTTGAAGAATTCCGCATGAAATATGTACAAGAATTGCACGGGGATAATACTAAAATAGAAAAGTTAAAAGAGCTATGCAGACTGACTGAAGACAGTAATGTAACCCTGCTTTATGCAGCAAAAGACCAAGATTTCAATAATGCCGTTGTCTTAAAGGAAGAATTGCTTCTTTATATCAACAAATAGATACTAGTTTTTAAAAAGATAAAGTTATTCTCCACAAATCCACAGCATTATCCACATTCACGACATAAGAATGAACAGTAATCAACTTATTTATCAACAATCTGTGGGTAACCACCGAGTGCTTATCCACAGATTGTTGGTTATACACAGCAATTATTCTTCAAACAATTCTATCAAGTCATTCATATTACCAGTTTTTATTACATATGATCTACTAATTCCTATTAATTCTTTGAAAGGTGTGAATAACTCTGGAGACAATCGCCCTTTATTTATCAGTGTTTATGGCAATCTTTTTATTCGCATACTCCTATGTTGAGGGATTACGAATTGCAAATTCGGACGAAAAAATATATGGAGGAACATTTATCCTATCTGTTACATTCGGGTTTATTTTCTCCGGATTCACTTATTATTTTTCGTAAAAAAAGAAGCAGGGGTTCTCATAAGCGAGTAAGCCCTGCTTCTTTTCATTTTATGGTTGCCGCAATAGCTGCATCCACAAATTTACCCTTTTCATAAAACCGCTTCTTCAGAATACCTTCCAAATGAAAACCGTTTTTTTCTAACACCCTTCCTGAAGCGATGTTACTTGGGTCGAAGAATGCCTCTATGCGATTAAATTCCATCTTCTCAAATCCATATTCAACAACTTTGCAGATAACCTCTGTCATTATCCCCGATCTCCAAAAATCAGGATGCAGTTCATAACCTATTTCAGCTTTAAAATGTTCCTCTTCGATTTCATGAAAGCCGCAGGTGCCGATAAATCGACGGTTTTCCTTTAAAACAATCCCCCAGCGAATCTGCTGTCCTGAGCTATATCTTAATAGAAGCCGTTCAATTAACTCTTCAGCCTGTGTCATAGAGGTGAATGTCTCTAAATCATAGAATTCAGTCACTTCGTCTTTTGAAAAATACTCAAACATACTTGTGGCATCATTTAATTCTAGCTTCCTGAGCAAAACTCTTTCTGTCTCTAATTGTGGAAATTCCTTAAACGCCTCTGCAAAACCCATTTTGTCACCTAATTTTCATCATTATTGGCTGATCATTTTTTCTTTCCTGTGCTTCACATGAATCTTATGCTCATCCAGGACAAATAGAGATAGGCCAGCGATTATAATGCCTCCTCCCAAAATTTGAGTCCATGTCAACGATTCCTGTAATAGCAGATAGGCAAGGATTGCCGCACCAATTGGTTCAAATAAAACTGCCATTGATATAGTAGAAGTACTTACCCATTTTAGCGACCAGTTAAAGAATGTGTGTCCCATCAAGTTCGGCACGAGGGCAAGCAGAATGAAGTATACCCAGTCGCTTGATGGGTACGGCACAAGCGGTTCATGCTTGATCATAATGTAAATAAACAGCGTAATGGTACTTATACTATATACTACAAAAGTATACGTAATCAGGGAAAGCCTTTTTCGTACCTCCTGGCCAAACATGAAATAGGCTGTAACTAATGCACAGGCAGCCAATGCCAAGAAATCGCCTATAAGCGCAGCACCACTAACCTGAAAATCGCCCATACTGATAATGATACTTCCTAATATGGCAAGCAATCCACTTAAAATGGCTTTGAAAGAAAATTTTTCTTTGAAAAAGAAATAAGTTCCGACAAACGCAAATAATGGCTGGAGAGTGACTAATACAGTAGAACTTGCTACAGATGTGTAGTTTAAAGATTCAAACCACAAAATAAAGTGAAAAGCAAGAAAGACTCCCGAAATGGTTGAAAAGATCCAATCTCTTCTAGTAATAACGCGGAGCTCAGGAACATATTTTAATAAGAAAACAGGCAGCATAAACAGCACTGAAAAAAACATTCGATAAAAGGCTATAACACCGGACGGGGCACTGGAAACCTTCACCAAAATGGCTGAGGTGGATATTGAAAAAACCCCTATGGCCAATAAGACATATGGATTAATTTTTGCTTCGTTCATGATGAGTTCTCCTTATATCTTTTCTATATATTTTTAAACCAAGATAATCATACATCACAAAAAAACTTTTTTAATATAATTATAAATAAATAATATTTGAAATATTTATCCCTCAATGAGAAACTTGGTAACAAGGCGCTTTTTTCCGACCGACTTCCAAATTTTAATAAAGAATACATAATGTGGAGTGGAAGAATATGTTGTTTAATGATATGGAATTAGAAATTTTAATGAAATTGGGGATATCTGCTGTCCTAGGCCTCATTATCGGCATCGAACGGGAATTAAAAAGAAAACCCGTCGGCTTAAAAACAAGTCTCGTCATTTCCATTGTCAGCTGCTTGCTGACTATCGTATCAATAGAATCGGCCTATATCTTTCCAGGTAAAGAAGGAATTAATATTCAAATGGACCCGCTCCGCCTGGCAGCACAAATCGTATCAGGTATTGGATTTCTAGGGGCCGGGGTCATTCTCAGGCGGGGAAATGACAGTATTTCTGGTTTGACAACCGCTGCTTTAATTTGGGGAGCTGCAGGCATCGGAATCGCTGTTGGCGCAGGTTTTTATCTTGAAGCAATGGCGGGGGTTGCACTGTTAATTATCAGTGTTGAAGTAGTTCCTTTTATTATGGCTTTGATTGGTCCAAGACAGCTGAGAGAAAAGGAAGTAACCCTTCAGCTAAAAGTCCACGATAAGAAAAATATTTCAGAAATCCTTACAGCGATTAACGACTTAAAAATTTCGATTAGACGGGTACGCATTAAGGACTTGGAAGAAAACAGACACCTTGTGCAGCTAATAGTCACTGTGAATCACAAAAAGAGCATCACAGACGTGTATTATAGTATCTCTGAATTGAATGGTGTAAAAAAGGTAGAGGTCGAAAGCCTATCCTGATATAAAAATTTCTCTTGCGAAAAAATCGGGTTGCGGATATAATCTTATTGTATCCAATAACCGGGGCATTAGCTCAGCTGGGAGAGCGCTACGCTGGCAGCGTAGAGGTCAGGGGTTCGAGCCCCCTATGCTCCATACGAAAAACCCTTGATATATCAAGGGTTTTTTCTTTTTTATAATTTGTTTAATCAATGAAAATAACTAACTGTCGCCGAATTGTCGCCGAAATAATTTTTTTGTGATTTTACACTGCATTTCCGACCTGTTTAAGAACATTTAATATTAATGGAGACACCTGAATGAGTACATACCCAAGACCAGCATTTTGAATCATTCCCCATGCCTTTTCAGGATTGCCAAGCATAAAGAAGAAACAAGCCCCGACAATGATAACTGATGCAATAGGAAAGCTTAATGCGACAAGTATATCAATAACCGGATCTAACGCATGAGCCAACATAGAAACAGTTTGTTCGCCCATCCACTCTTTCGCCGTAGCTTCAACGGCAATTGGTGCGACTGCCGGTACGGTTGTCGCTGCCGCTGCTGTGGCCGCCTTAGTCGCAAGTATAGCAGCCGCCCCAATCGGCGTACCAAGTGCAAGAGGAAGTGCTAACCCGGCTCCCATTTGCCCAATTTTGATAATGATTTCTTGCGACTTTTTTGATTTTGTTTCCTTTCGCGCTTTTTCCTTCACTTTGTATTCACCAGACATAAACTCACTAATTGACATAGCTTTAGTTCTCGCCATCGTGGTCACCCTTTCTTTTTGTTAGTTTTCCTCTTTTTATTCACCTTTTTCTTCTTCCTTTTCTTTAAACCATAATCCAATGCTAAAAATCCGACCTGTAAAGCTGTTTTCTTCCAACTCATCCCTATCTCTCCTCTACTTAATGTCATCCCATAAATAAACGTGGTACTTTAACCCTAAACATAAGGATTCTAGTTTTTTCTTTCTATATGGAGTTGTTGTTACCCAGATAAGAACAAAATTAGGGTTTAAACTCGCTAATTCTTGATAACGCTTAATTTTAGCAGTGTTTTTTCTCATTGATTGTTTATAATCGATTTCTACAAAATGATGTTGTTTGTTAAAAATATAAACAGCATCAGCAATAATCGATGTTTTACTGTTTGGTATTTCTATTTTAATCTCGTTTTCCCATGAAGACGGTCTGCCTTTAGTAATAAACAAATCATTTCTTATTAAATAATGTGTAACCATCGCTGTTTTTCTACGGATCTTTTCCGCCTGGACTCTCTCTCTGCCCTCA
The DNA here is from genome assembly GCF_058792595.1 of Cytobacillus sp. MT66. NCBI lineage: Bacteria > Bacillati > Bacillota > Bacilli > Caryophanales > Bacillaceae > Cytobacillus > Cytobacillus sp. MT66. Next base: position 76,877 of record NZ_JBXAFB010000014.1, on the reverse strand, counting down.
GCATTAAGATAATAAACTTTTTTCTTATCATCGGTAAAAAAAGAAATATAGTCACTCATGTTGCTTAAAACCCGCTGGGCGTTACGTGTCTGCCCCAGGTCATGCATTTTTTGTAATTGCTCTCTAGTGAGATAATCACATCGGCGTAAGCTTAAAAGTATTGCTTCTTCCCTCTTCTCGTTTTTCATTTTTTGGATCATCCTCCTTTGTTTTAATAACAATGTGAGGTTTAATTTGTTTTTTAATTTCCTGATTACTGATATAAGGTGTTTGGACCACCTGACTCTTAACGTTTTTATATATCCCTCTTCCTGGTATTAACGGGAGATCTTCAGCGCCTGTTTGACCAAGTGCAGTTTGTGAAGCTGTTGCATCATCTAAAACAAAGCATAACCGGGAAGGAATGTTCCTCTTTGTTTGTTGGGGTATGGATAGACTAGAAGGATACTGGGTGGCATAAATCAAATAGTAACCAGCTCCCCGGCCCCTTCTAGCTATATCTGTCACAACCTTCATACACCCTTCATCATCTGCAATATCCGCTGCTTCATCAATGATGATAAAATGACGCTCTTTTCGACCAGATTCCTTTATATCCTCAAAACCAGCATCGACAATATCGCTATAGGTGTCATTCATTTCTTTTTGAATACCTTCAAGAATTTCCTTAGACTCTTTTGGATCCTTGGTGAAATTTTTCGTCTGCTTTAAATCTTTAAACCTTTGGAAAGCTGATCCCCCTTTCAAATCAATTAAATGTAAATTTGCATTATCAGGATTTTGCAAAACAAAGGTCGTAACAATCAATTTTAAAATTGCACTTTTTCCGTAACCTGTTGCACCGGAAATTATTAAATGCTTATGGACATCAAAATCATGTCTAATAATTCCACTGCGGGTATGACCAATGGGGACAGACCATGTTTTTGGCTTAAGATAGCTTTTATTCCAAATATATTGGTCCTTCATGCTTTCTTTATAAACCTTGATTCCCAACATCCCATCAAATTCAATTTCAATTTCTTTTCGACTAATCTTTTTAGTGGTAAGAATTGTCCTTATTTGCTTAATAGGATTTTTGCGCAAATTAATTTTCAAAATATCTTTTGGTTCAAATTGGAGATATTTGTGGCGGATATTAAGACCATCCTCTAAGATGTGCTTTTCCGCTTCAATTTTCATACGGTCGAAACCCAACGGCAGCTGATAAATATATTCCACTCCTCCTTCAAACTTTGATTTCCTGTGAAGACGTATAGTTTCTCCGTTTTTTCCATTCCATCCAGAATTCGCAAAAATTCTTTGTATTTTTTCGGCATCATTTGATACGGGACCACTCGTTTTCAGATACGCGTAGGCTGCAATGCTCCCCATTAAAATTGTAGACCCAACTTCGAATATCATCACACCACCCCAATTCTGGATATTACGTAGTAATAGCTTCAAAGAAAACGAAGGATGAAAATAACACTTAAGCCGTTGATATGATTGAACCTGTAAGATTCGCTTACCTGCTCATGCAGCGAAAATCAGAACGAATGTAGATAGAGAATGTTTCAATGAAGATTTCTCTGAATGGTAAATGATATGAGGGCCTGGTTGTCCGATATATCTTGTCCACTTAAAAAAATTTAAAGGGATTGAAATAATGCACAGAGAATTAATTTATTGAGGTGGATAAGATGGAATATAAATGCCGTTTGAAAGTCATTTTTGCCGAAAGAGAGATACAACAAGGGGACTTTTCTAGAAAGATCGGGTTAAGTGCAGCTGGTATGAGTGCCATTGTAAATGGCCGTTCTTTGCCTTCATTCCCCGTTCTTTATCGAATATGTGAAGAATTAGACATGGATTTTAGGGAAATATGGATTAAAAAAGAATAAAAATAACCGTCTCTTATGAGGCGGTTTTTAATATCCTTAACGTTCTTGGCTGGTGCGGCTCCCAAGTAACATAACCCTTTTTCTTTAATTGTTCTAAAAACCCTTGAACTGTAGAGGAAGATGATAAGTTAACTCTTTTACCAATTTCCCTAAACGATGGCGGGTATCCATTGCAATTTATATAATCAACAATTGATAAAAAAACTTCATTTTGTCTTTTTGTTAGTTTATCACTACGCATAGTACCTTTCCCCTTTTTTCTGTATTGGAGCAACAGCAAAAATTGAATCAATTTTAAATATTCTCGGTTGCCGTTTAGTTAGGCAATATGCCTTAATATAGGTTTCGTTTATTGCTTTCACCAGGATTGGCCTTTTGGAAAATTGGTTGTCTTTCCCCTGATAAATGATTTCTACCGGAGTAGCATTGGTTAATGAGTATTTAAGCAAATAATTCATGATGAAGCCCCCTTTATCACAATTATATAAGAACATACATTCTATTTCAATTGATTTTAGAACAAATGTTCCTATATAATTATTGCCAAAGGAGACGATATATATGCAAATTCATATTGAGATTTTATATTTAATTAACAACTGTGTTTGTATGAGACAGGCTAATTTACCAATAAACTACAAAAATTTTAAAGATGATCCAGACAATGAGGCAGTACGAATAACAATGAACTGGCTATGGAAAATAAAAAAAGAACATGGATATGATTTAAGCGTTACTAAAGTAACTTATGACCAAAATGACATTACTGATAAAGTATGGGATGTGCAGGAAAATGGATGGATATAAGAAGGAATTGATTAATTATTTTCAATCAAAAGAGGATTTTACAAGAATAAAATTGATGCTTATTAAGATAGCGGCTATGCTAAATGAGGATGAAAATTACTCAAAGAATGAAGCATTAGAGGATATAATGAATGTGATTGAAGTAATTGAGGAAAATGATATTCCGATGAAGAATGTAAGAAATAATTAAGCCCCTCCAATCAAGGAAGGGCTTTTTATTACTAAATATTTTTCTTAGCAAAATCGTAGAATCCGCTGTTTTTAAAAGCGGAATCAATAATAGAAATTGTCGTTAAATCAATTTCATTAGGTTTATAATCTGGGGCCACTGCTTTAATCTTAATTAAGCGGTCAAGCGCTGCCTTTTGGCCGGGAGTTAGTTCGCTATGTTTTTTAGGTTGAAATTTTTCTTTTATCATTTCTTCATCATCCTCTTCGTCAAATTTTGTTAGATTGTTTGACTCAATAGTACGAATAAGCTTTGAAGCATAATTCGGATCAGTAGCATATCCAGCCTTCTGAACGGCATTGGCTGCCCTTTTATAATCTTTTTCCCCAATAACAGCATGGTACTTCTTCCGGTCCCATGACACCCCATTGCAATATAAGTAAGCCAAATCACAAAGGCTCTCGTACCAACTTGGATATTTTCTAAAGGCTGCATTAATTTTAACGTCCTTGTCGTTGTAATGCTCCCATGTGGGCATGGTGATAGATTGGCCATGATAATTACCTTTGATGCCGAAAAGGTTTTTTCCTTTTGTAGCAAGGCCGCTTTTACCCCAATTTGATTCATGAATAGCCTGAGCGATAATAAGTGACGGTAGAATATTAAATTCTTTTGAAATCCTCTGAGCGTGTGGGGCAATCTCACTGATGAAGCTCATTATGCATCACCTTCAACAAGTGTTTTTACAGCCTCATTTGTTTCTAACATCATTCTCATTTCTTCAAGTGCCTCATCCACTAAATGACTAAAATATTCAAAACTTATTAATCTTGAAATCCAAACAAAACGTGTAATGAATAAATCATAAACAAAACGGAGTTTTAGCCGGCCAGTTCCCCCACCTAACTCTACTTCTGCTTGGGTAACAGCTAAAAGAAGCCATTCTTTTACCTTTTCCAGCTGATTATCAGTAGGAAGCTTAAAGAACATAAAAATGGCACTACCTAGTAAAATCAATACTGCTAATACTACAATGAACATATACCAATTTTCAATAACAAAACCCATTACAATTCCTCCTTGTCAAAGTCAATTTCCTGTCCGTACAGCTTTCTTAGCTTAATCTCATTTTCTTTTTTAGCTTTCCAGTAGTAAAAGCCCGTTGCCGTTGCAACTTCCGTAAAAATAGCTGGAATTAAATAAGACAAAGGTGAAGTATCCTTTGTCTCGTAAATGATATATAAAGTAAAAGCAATGATAATCGCAGTTACAAAGAAAATGACATACAGCAGTTTCTTCGAAAATTCCGTTTTAGGCTTTTCCTTTTTCACGATCCGATACCCAAACAAGTGCATCACCCCTTTACAAAATATAAAATCACACTAAATACCAAGCCTATCAAACTACCACCAACCGTCCTCCATAACCAAGTTATATGACCATCTAGCTTATCATGGCGTTCCTTTTGATAGGCGATTTTCTCTTCATAATCTTTTTTAACTTCAGCTACCTTTTCATTGAAATCCTTTTTAATATCATCGATCCGATTATGAGCACTCTTTGCACTTTGCTCTGTTTGAGTAACAATACTAGAAACCTTAGACATCTCATCTATTTTTGCATTCATATTTTTAAAGTTTTCTTCAAGTCTCCCCAAAGCAACTAAAATTTGCTTTGTTTCAGTTTGCACGTCCGCCATGGTCCACCTCCAAAATAAAAAGAGCCCCAAAAAGGACTCTTACAATACAAGGTATTTTTTATGTTGTTCACGTTTTCGCTCTTCGGTTATCCTTGCATACCGCAAGGTTGTGTCTGGTGAGCTGTGTCCAAGTAACTCCTGGACAGCTGCAAGCTCCGCGCCATTATTTAATGTTAAGGTGGCAAATGTATGTCTAAGTACGTGAGGGCTGACTTTATCCGCTAGGCCAGCTTTTTGGGCAATAAGTTTAATCTCCCTTTGGATTCCACGTTTAGATAGCCTTCTATATGGTTTTCTTTCGGTTACGAATAATGCCTCGCAATCATCTGTACGGCTATTCAGATACTTGTTCAAGTGATACATTGCCTTAAAAGACAAGTAAACTTCCCGTTCCTTGTTACCTTTACCTATAACATTGGAGCTCATTGTTTGTTGATTTACATCTTTTATATTAAGTTGGTGTATTTCAGATAATCGTGTTCCAGATGCATAAAGGACCTCAATAAATGCCCTTTGTCTATCTGTATCACATGATTCCCTTAACATTTCTAATTCTACAATAGTAAGCGCTTTAGGTAACCGCTTTTCTTCTCTTGGAGGTTTAATCTTAGCTGTTGGATCACGCTGGATGATTTCCTCACCGGCTAACCAACTAAAGAAGCTTTTCAAAACTGAAAGTTTTCGAGAAAGAGAACTTAGCTTTAAGTGTTGGAATTGTCCAAGGAAAACTCTTATGTCTGCAGCTGTAATGTTAATTGTTCTTTTCTTTACAGTGTTTGCAAAGATGTTGAGTTCAAGTTCATAACCTTCAAGAGTGACAGGACTAAGGCCCTCCAACTTTTTGGATGATAGAAACAGATTAATATTGTCTGTTAAGTCCGGATGCACTTCATCACCTTTTGGCTTTGTCACATGATACTTTGTGATAATTGCTGACAATTTGCCTTTGACTTGTTCAACATGAATTGGCACTAATTCCGAAATGTAACCCACAATTTCAGAGATTAGCAACTCACCTGCAGTAAAAGTATTCATTTTTTATTCCCCCGAGGAAGGTATTTCGACTTTAGGAGATTCCCTGCAATAAAAAAGAAGCAGGTACGCTCCTCGGTGCGTTTGCGACAAGATGATCAGTCCTGTCTACCTGCTTCTAACTTAACATAACATAAACGGTTCCTCAAGGAAATAAGAACAAATATTCGTAATTATTCAATTTTATAGTGTTTCCTTAGCCACACAACTTTCCAGTGAATCAATCTGTTGTTCTCATGGTAATCGGGAACAACAATCTCCACAATACCATTGTCATTTTTATTTATTTCGTATTTAAAATTACCACCAACATTATCCCACGTCTTTTGTTCTGGCCGGAGATCAAGAATTATTACATTATCCGTTTCAAATTGTTCAATCCCTTGTATATCCGGACTTAGATAGATTTTATTATTCGCATCCGGAATCGCTGAACCTGATGCACTAAATACTGGTGGGTTATTTTTCAATAAGCTGACCAAGCGCCTGTCTAATTCTTGATCCACTCTTTTATTTACCCATGATTTAGCTAAAACTGATAATGCCCATCCAACAGCGGTAACAGCTAATGTAAGTACAGCTACAATAATTCCAAATGTAAAGTAAACATTAGTTTGAACATTAGTCATTAATTTCTCTAAATAGGCTATTTCATAAGAATAATCCTTCGGTGTAATTTTCACAATATCCACTCCTCCCCATCAAATATTTTGACAGGGAGATGTAAATATCCTGCTAAAAATTTATTGTCAAATTCATAATCCACAATATTGTAAAAGAAAAACAAATTGAGGAAACAACAAGCAGTGGATTTTTGGTTTTTCTATATACCAACAACCCAACTAGAATATAAATTATAATTGGTAGCAATAAATAGATTGGTATGAAATAAAGTGGGTTCATCATTAACAATTCTTGATGAATTTTGTCCATAAAAAAATACGCCTCCTTTGGCGTTTATTTGCTAAACATAATGTAATTGATTTTGAAAATTTTATTAAGTTTCCCCCTTTGCAAAAGGAGCTAAAAACCGCTAAAAAAATGAGTTGTTTTTGGTATTTAGTTACGGTTATTTTACCACTTTAAAAATGCCTGTTAGCTTATGCACAACAAAGGTTCCAGCTTAATTTAACTTGAAGCGTATGCGCTCGAACCACTGCGCTCGAACCCACGTGCTCGAGGTTATGGCCGGAATTAGCATGGCGCGCAAGGGCGTCACCGCCAGCGCGCCAACTTCCGCGCGTCAACCGGACCATAAAAAACACACCTTATTTTAGGTGTTTAGTTGTTGCGCATTATCGTCCAAGAGTATTACAAAGGTTTTCCCCTGTCTCGCTCAATGGATTTCTCGCAATGGTCCTTATCGAATATGTCTAACACCCGGCAAACACATTTACTAAACTTATCCCCTTTTCTTGCTCGTTTACCCATTCGACTTGATAAGGTTTCGTCTGGATCTCCTGCAAATAGCGTGTTAAATAATTGGTCAATGGAGATAAGGATATTCCAGATATAACGTTTCATTTACCATATCACCGCTTCGACTTCCTCTGTTGTCGTGGCGGTTTCGACTTGTTTTAATAGCTGATTAAATTTCGCTATATTAGTAGCTTGGTGGGTCATGGCAGCTAAAGATACAGTGTCGAATTCCGACTGTGTAAGAATGATTCTAACACGTTCGCCATTTATATACGCTGTCCATTCCATTTCTTGAATCTTACCTGCTAAGAACAAAACCGCCACGCCATTAAACCGGGATTGCGCTTCCATGTCATAGGAAAACTCGTATTCAATATTGTTAAGAGTACACTTGAATCTGCCGAGAATCGTTTCAGTACATAGCTTGTCTAGTTCTTGAATTTTTTGCTGTTTAATTTCATCTAAAGGCGGCGTTTTTTCTACTCCAAAAATAAGCACACCGTTCAATATGGCAAATTCGTGTGTATAAATTCTCGGGTCCAATTCCTCAAGCCATAATATATCGTAATCCTCTTTTGTTCCACTGTGGTTTGTAATAACGTGTTCAAAGTTATGTGACGGATTGTAAGTTTCTTTTGTGAAAAAAGAAGATATTGCTTCTTGTAATAAAGGCTCTCCGGTATCTTTTTGATAGATTATGAAATACATTCAATTATCACTCCTTTATGCAAATGCAATCCATTTATACACTCTACCGTTAGTATTTGTAGACAAGTAAGAGTTTGCTGTACTTGTCAAAAAACCATTACTAGTTACAACCCAATTACCCCCAGTCTTGTTAACGGTATTGTCATATATAACGTTAGCCCCATATTCACTTATAGAATAGAAATAACCAGATGATGACGACAAAATAACATGGGAAGGTGTGAATCCGACGTTTATAAACCTTCCGTCAACCCCGTTGCCCGTATACGACCCTGTCGCAGACTTTACAAAGCTGTTGACCGCATTTTCCGCACTAACAGCCTTATCATGGGCTGTTTTTACAGCATTTGCTGTTGCGGCTTGGGTTGTGCTGGTGCTTGTTACGGTATTATTAAGTTGTACCAAGCCTTTTTGGGATGTAGTGGCATCTTTAATAAGTGCTATCTTATCCTTTTCCGCTTGGGTTACGTGCGAGACTCCATCCGCCAAATGTGCAGCAAGGTCCTGGCGTAAAAGTGCCAATTCTTCATCGGTTGCACCTGAATTTATTGCATCTTGTATATCTTTTAAAACTTGATCTATCTTATCCCAATTGGGATTCATTACAGTAATGTCCGGTGGACTATCAGCCAAATCAATCTTTTTCAAGGCATAATTTGGTGTTTGCTGCAATATGATCTACCTCCTTAGTTCGATACTACATCCACGGTTATCGTATAGCTTTGTCCAACATTTACTGGGTTTGGTACAATTGTAATCTCATTGATTGTAGGAGCTACAGTACTTAGGATAACTGTCCTTGTGACGCTGCTTGTCTTATCAGCTTTATCAGTCGCTGTGACAACGATAGTGTTTGTACCTTCAACTAGAGTCAAAGTTTTTGAGAAGCTACCGTCACCAGCCACTGTAACAGCTGTTGCACTACCTGCATTTAGTTTTACAGTCACAGTAACTGGGCTACTTGTTGCATCGTTTGTAGATCCACTAACTGTTAAACTAGCAGTATTTTGATAAGTGGTTCCCTCTGCTGGAGTTGTGATATTTAATTCTGGTGGTACCGTATCGACAGTAAATGTCCTGCTTACTGCCGTGGCTGCATTTCCATCATTGTCTTGAATATTGACTGTGACGGTGTGGGCACCATCAGATAAAGCTGTCTGCGGTTTATAAGTAACGTTGTAACCACCAGTAACCGCTGTGACAGATACTCCAGGACTCGTGTTTGTGATAGTGGCCCCACCATCAATTTTGATAGACAATGAACTGATCTTAATTCCTGACCCGTTTGTTTCATCACGAAGCTGGAATGAAATATCAGGGGTGTTTGTTGCCAAATACGCACCGCTAGCGGGAGCAGTAAATGCAATAGTCGGTTTTGTAACTTCTTTTACAAATAACTTTAGCTTGCTTCCAAGAGTCGGATGGTCATCAGCTGCCGTGGTTTTATTACCTGCGAGGTCCTCAGCTTCGACTGTCACTGGATAATAATGTCCAGCATTTACGTTATAACTTGTAATATTGGGAGCTGCTACAGTGCCCTCATATTTCCCAGTTGTTTCATTTTTGGTCAACGTGACCCAAGATCCATTAATTAAGACCTTTACTGTTTTAATGGCCATTTTGACACCTCAACTTTACATATTTTTCAAATCTAACCAACTTGTAATCTTGTTTTTGATATCGTTCCAGCTAGTATATAAGTTCTTCACGCTTAACCAGTTATTTTCAATCACTTCAACTTTTAAAAATAATTGTTGTCCTACTTTTGCAGTTGGATTTACTTCATTTTCATTGCTATTATCCGTTGAGATATTGACATTAGTGATTTTTATAGCCATGCAATACCTCCTATTGTGGCGGGATATAATTTTTTAAGGCCTGCCATGAATCCATCGCCTTGACCGCATTCCAGTCAGCATAATTATTTCTCACATCTTCCCAAGTTGAAAAATATTTAATAACAAGAAGCTTAATATGGGCAGGAACAAGAGGCCTTAATGTCCTCGCTATATCCGCATATCGATAGTCCTTGTTATTGTCCGGACTTAAAATTTGAATCTGCAACAGTGCGAAACTAGGCTGCGGATTATTAAGCTCATCAGAGCCAAAAAAAGTCACTATACAATCACTCCCTGTAATTGTGTTAGCAACTTCTTTGATTATCCCCTCATTCAGTTTTTTACCTTTTTGGAAGAGTGCTAATAAGAAGGTCCTCCTTTGCTCTAGGGTGCCTTCACCCTTAATGCGAAGAAAGTTTTCTAACCTTGTTACTTTTTCAATACTTGCCGTTCTTATAAAGGAGTCCAGAAGAATTTTATTTATTTCGTTATAAACAAGGTCAAACTCAATATTTTCAGTATCAAAAAGCTCTTGAAATTCCAAAATATCTTGCATAAAATCTTGGAGGTATTCGATTAAATTTACTTTTCTTTCAATCTCCTCAATTACCTCTAAATAAAACGAATAACGCGGATCAGAACTATCAATAAAAGTTTTAATCCCATCTTGACCTATTTCAAGAAGCAGATTATACATGCCCGCTACATTCGGGGCGTTTATATCCTTACTCCAGGTACCGTCTCCGTTATTGATCAGGCTATATGTTTTACCGTCTATTGTGTACTTAATATAATCGATCATAACTACACCGCCGTTAAGTTGATGCTATTTAACGTTGGGATTTCTTCACCAATCAATTCGATATCCACAGTGCCCCCATTGACGGTAAAATTATTCAGGTCCACTATGCTAGGTAGGTCTAAGATTGCAACTGCAACCCTCATGTAGCTAACGCTATTTTTTACATACGTTACACTAGCTAAATACTCACTTATAGCCTCAGACACACCCTCTGGCTCCGTAAATCCATCTGCTAGTACCACATTCCCAGTAATGTTAATGTCTTTTCGAACACCGCCGGTGACTGTTACCTTGCTACCAAGTGGAGCTTTTCCGTTGCCCAAACCTTGGCTTCCTGGATCCAAATATTCTTGAAATTCATCAACTAGAATAGAATCGGCAACTTGGAATGATCGGTTTGTGATTGCCACTTTAACCGTATTCCCTCCATCCCACAACGGAAAAACCTTAGCAGCACCGATTCCTTCATACTCTTCAGCCCATTGATTATATTGTGCAATGTTTCCATCTTGGGCAGGATCAATGAAGTTTTGCCTTAATCTGTTTCTTAATTGATCATCATTTTCCTCATTCACCCCGGGAACAAGAACATCTGTTAGCTCGGCACTATTCAAACCTTCGATATAATCTATAGGTGATAAAGGACCAGTATATATATTTCCTTCTTCACCAGCTTGTTCACATTCAAGCTTGTATTCAAAATTCGAAATTTGCTCAATAACCTTAAATGTGTAGTTTTGAGCGCTAAACCTTGAGTTTAACGGTACATTAGTATTAAATATCCCTTTTCTTATAGATTTAGTGGCTCCCTTGCGAAAGACACCTCTTTCATAAGCATACTCTGTTAACTCATCACCGGTTGATGTATCCGGGGATAAACTGTTTTTAGCAGAATATAATTCGATATAAACCTGTGCTAATTCAGCAGCCGCAGGAGCAAGAGCATCATAAATAATGGAACCTTCCCTTTTATCAATTCCATCAGGAACCCTAGAAAGCATCCTATCTAGAATAATGTCGAACGTTTTATCCTCAAGCTGCATATAAATTCACCTCACGTAACACATTTACATCCCCGTAAATGGTAATACATGTGAATCTTGCCCAAACAGAATCACCTTCAAATTTTAATGACATATTTTCAACACCTGATATACGCTCATCCTGAAGTAATGTCTCTCTAATTCTTCTCGGCAACTCTGCTCGAACGAATATTTCATCATGACCTATGGGATTTTCAAAACCGTAATCATCTGAATAAATAAGATGTTTAAATCTAATAGTGCTTAAGGCTTTGAAAATTGCCTGTTCCATCGCCTTTAAACCTTCCGTCATTCCTATGCACCTTCCTCTTTTAAGGTCAAGTTTATAGGTCTTTGTAGGAAGTGTGGCTTCTTCAATTATTTCTACTTCATCTGAAACAATAATATCTCCAATTGGTAGGACCATGCGTTACACCACCTTATCGAGTACCACAAATTGATGGCCACCTTGGACACGAAGCAGAATCACTTTATCCCCATTATTTAACCCTGTTCGAATAGGAGTCTTGGTTAATAAATTGGATAATGCTTTTGTGGTTGTTCCAGCAGAGTTTAAGTGATCATGTTCCAGGTCAACTTCATACCTTGTTACTCTTTCTGACAGAACTAGAAATTCCTCTGTTAGTTTCAATTTCTGATGTATTTCAATTTCTAGAGGGCCCGTACTAGTAACAGTACCGAACAAAACATTTACCGGATTGGAAGCCTCGAATGCTTTTAATGCGGTCGCTTTAATTAAATCAACAAGTTTCATTAAATCACCTTCACGTCCAACTGCATGGTATGAATACCTTCCTTCCATTGGTGAGTGCACTCATCTACAAGAAAGTATTCTTTGATACCCAACTTTTCAATGTAAATTAAAACAAAACTACCTGCTCTTACTTTCCAATTGCCAAGGCAGTCTAGCTTTAATGATTTAGTTTCACGATTTCGGAGCCTAATTAAGCGATCTAACAAATCCTTAATTTGTGCCGATGTCATTTTTTCGTCTACTTTCTGAAAATGTTGCAGTCTACCCCACTTAGCGATATTAGCGCTGTCATGAGCGATGTAGACCTCACGTTTACCAGTGTCTTTATTGTCCTGTACTAACTTCACTCGGTTATAAGTCTCATCGTCAATTGATTTCTTATAATTAAAATCAAAAAGCAGACTCTCTTCCCCTATGTAGAAGTCGTCTGCTTTAATGGCCATATTTTCAATGTTTCGTAGCTCAAGAGATCCGAAATTATCGAAAAGGACAAAGTTTCGATTTGTCGCTATTAATGTCGAATCAAGAAACTTATAAGCTACATCTAATGCCTTTTTGTCATCTTCAACTACAGGCGGCATAATATAACCTGTATCCTCAAAGATACCTATTTTCAACTGGAAATCAGAAGCAATTTTTCTAATAGCAGCACTTGCAGTAGTTGGCGCAAATACGAAAGTATCGTTGCTCATTAAATACCTTAATTGATCATAGGCGGTTACTGAAACCTTACCATATTTTTGATATTCTGTTTCAAATACATAACCATAGAATACTTTGTTATCATCATCAGTAACCCTTATAACATCTCCGTTGTTTATAGGAGCTTCGAGGGGGTTTTCAATCACAAGTTCGGATTCTAAAGTCCCAACTTTTCCAATACGGCTTGTCCTCCACTTAATCATGGATACAGGCATATCCCAAACAGTGCCATTTTTATTGTCTATCAACACTTCCATAAAGGCACCTCAATTCTTAATCCATGATGGAGGGATTTTCAATTTCAAACCAATTGGTAATTTTCTAAGCTGGCTGTCCTTTATCCCGTTCAACTCTTGAAGTTCTCTATAGTTAGCACCATTTTTTGTATACTTTTGAGCAACTTTCCATAAGCTATCCCCTTTAACAAGGGAGTAAGTCTGCGGGACTACTTTTTTATTTTCACGAGGTGGCGTTTTTTTCTGAACCACTTGAGTTTTGGTTTTACCAGGTTCGGTAGTTGTTTTTTTAACAACCTTCATTTTCTTAGGTCCAAACGGAACATACTTCTTTAGTTTAATCTTGAAATTAACATCAGGACTTCCACCCGTCTCATCATAATCAAAGGATTCGATTGTCACGAGTTCATTGATTACAAAGGAGCCATTAACATACATGTAGCGAATAGATATCTTGCTTACTTGCCATTTCTCTAGGGTGTCAATGTAATACTGTGGCTCCCTGAATGGAGTTACTTGGTAAATAGATTCAGAGGCCGGGAAAAATGACTCGATGGTAAATTCTTTTAGTTTTACATCTTTAGGGATGTTAATGTTTCCTAATTTAGCTATTGTGAATTCTTCCCCATCCCCTGCACCAATCACACCTACAGTTTCAGGGTTAATCGGCAGTCGAAATCCCTCTCTATCGTTATTAGCACTAAAATAAATGCCGTGAACCATCACGAGAAGTCCCCCTCTGCCGAACGTGCGACTTCGTTAATCATTGCTTCTTCGATATCACTAATAATCTTGTTTACATCAACATCGTTTCTAATATCACCTGTTTGCATTTGAACAGTTGGCGTTAATGTAACGAAGTTCTGAATGGACTTGATTTCTGCTAATTCCCTTAACAGTTTTATATCCTCTTCAGAAATGTTAATGTCATCATCGATTTTCCCAACCTTATCAAGTTTCCCGCCGGTAGGATTTGCTGCATCTTTCATTGCTCCGGGACTGTTTAACAAACTATCTCCCAGAGTTGTCTTGAACGGGTTCTCATCCATACCATTAGGGCCCTTAATAACACTGGATACCTTATCAGCAACCTTTGTTAATGCATTACTTGCTGATTGTGACAACGATTTACCGAATGAGTTACCAGCATTAAATGCATCTGGTAAACTCTTAAATTCTAATCGCGGAATACTTACTGTATTTTTGCCTTTTGCCGGGGCTTCCAAATTGTTAGCAAAATTAGTAAGTCTGCTTGATAAATTACTAACTGCCCCCGGATTAATTTTGCTGACTTCCCCGATATCAACACCGGGAATCATATTAAGAGCCTTTATTAGGCCATTAATTGCACCAATAGCAATGTTAGCTCCGGATACAAAGACATTTGCTAACACATTAGCAGCATTATCAAAAGAGCCCGCCATGGAAGCCATATAATCAATTGTCATTTTTGCCATATCATAGAACAATTTTTTAACCGCATAAACCGGGTCAAAAAAGACGTTTAATAAAAATTCGGCAAAAGTCGTAATAAAATTCCACAATAAAACAAATTGGTTCCAAATGGCAGTAATCAATGTAGTGAATAGCCCAGCAATAAAACCAAGGACTGCAGCTGTTTGGTTAGCCCAATTAATTAGTGCGTAAATGACAAGGGATATGACAGCTACAAAGGACAAAAGAATCCATGTACCAGGGAAAGCATACATGGCTCTATCAAAAGCCCATTGAGCCGCGGTTGCAACAGCTGTTGCTGCTGAAACTAATGCCCATTTTGTTGCCAAGCCTAATAAGATTAGTCCAATTGTTCCAAGCGAGGCCCCAATTACGGTTAAAATAGGTGCAATCCATGCCCAATTATCATTGAAAAATTGGCCTACTCTGCCAACCATCCCATAAAACCACTCGAGAGCATCAAACATTAAACCCATTCCAGCCGTAAAAACATTGACAAACCACATTGCTTGTCCGGCCAATGTATCAAACGCATCAGAGTTAACAAATTGATTGAAACGGACAAATAAAGGTTCAAAAGACCTTGAGGCCCAGTTTCCAAAAACGGTCATAGCATCCGAGAATGTTAAAGGCATACTATTAAACTTATTTTCGATATCCTCTGCCGCTTCAAATAACGCACCTTTAATTATATCGGCAGTAATACGCCCCTCAGAGGACATTTCCCTTAAGGCTCCCATTGAAACACCCATTGAGTTTGAAATGGCCTTAGCAAGTAACGGAGCATTTTCCATGATGGAACGGAATTCATCCCCTTGAAGTTTCCCCGCGGCCATTGCCTGAGTTAATTGGTACATCCCTGCAGACCGTTCCTGAGTGGATGCACCAGAAACAGAAAACGCTTTACCCATTAGCTCACTAAACCGAATAGCCTCATTATTTGAAGAAAAAGCATCGGCTGCTAATAAGTTTAACTTGGCCACGCTACTGGCCATATCGTTGTAACCTGAAAGGCTCCGCTGTGCGGCTTGATATACTCTTTCCTGAAGCTCCGCTTGGGTCTGCAGTCCGTCATTAATATTTGCTAACCGTGCTGAGGTAGAAATATAAGTATCGGAGGCTCTTATAAAGTCCTGAAAACCTTCCCTTAATGCCTGAATAGATAAAACAGCCGCTGCCGCCCCGGCAAACCCTGCAAAGAAATTCCTAACGGCTCCCGAGGCTACATTTATTGGACCGGGAAGATTGGTGTATTGGTTCTGTAGCATTTGAAGCCCCCCGGATGCCGCACCGCTAGCCGATGACCTCAATCGTTCTAGATCAGCGGCTGCAGATTGAATTTGACTTCTCGCGCGTTGAAGCCCTCGAGTATCAACGCTGTTTGCAGTACGGTCCATCCGTTCCATGATACCTATTGTCCTATCCATAGCTCTCATCATTCGAGTAAGTGGTCCAGTTAAACGGTCCTGTAACGCTAAGCTTGTTTGAACACCTGACATATCACTCTCACCCCCTACTTGCTTTTTACTTTATCCCGTTCCTTTTTCTCTTTTTCTAACTCAATTTTAATACTGGCAATTATAAAAGCCTTTTCTTTACGGTCCATTTCTAAGAATTCCCGGGGACGAATATTGAATCTATGGAGGGCATAATGAGCGTAGAGGGCCATGCCATCTACCTCATCTTCCCCTCCGTCAATTAGTTTTTTGCTGCTTCTATTTCGTCATCCATTGTTGTATCGATCCCACTAATTTCGGATACTTTTTCGAGGATTTGATTTGCCTCTCCCAATAGAAATAGTTTAGAAAAAAGATTATCAGCGCCACGCACACCATAAGATTCCTGTAGCTCTGTATCGTTTAAGTCTGGGTGAACGATAGACGCTACACAGATTTCTCGATTGTACCGAATAGCATCAAATACACGTTCCTGCTTACCTTTCCTACCAGCTTTATTTTTATAACAGCGGTCACTAATTAAATCAGACTCTCCAGAAGATAATGGACGCAAAAGAATAGCCTCACTAAAACGATCAAGTTTTAATGAGGCATTTTCTGCAGCTTGTACATTTTCTTTTAAAAACGCTTTAAATTTACTCATTTATATCCTCCTAGTTATTTATCACTTTAAATTGTTCTAAGAAATCAAAATCATCATAAGTAAACGGAATTTCTTCAGTCAGTGTATCCTCTGACTCTCCGTCTAATTTGGCAATAGTAGCTTCATCAGGAACAATGTTTTTCACTAGTGTTGTCTGTTTTCCAGCAAAACTTGATTTATCGTCATTTACAACCATAGCATCAAAGATAGGCGTTTTCCCTGAACGAATGTACTCTAATGCCATCTTTCGGTTTTCAGGACGATGATAATGAACAGTCGTTGCACCGGTTCCTTCAGCACCAATTATTTTACTTCCGTCCATTCTGGCGCCTACCCGTGCAACTTTTGCTTTTTTATAGGTTACTTTTGCTTCAAACTTAATGATTTCAGCATATTCCAAGGAAGATCCGTCAATTGTTATATAGACCATGCCCTCTTTACCGCTGATTGCGTCATCTGTCCTCATGATTCTAGTCATCTATTAACACCCCCATTATTTACACGCTACAGTCATATAAAGTTTTTCCATTGCATCATTAAACTTAATGCCAAGAGTAACTAAAACTGCATCCTTTTCAGCACCTTGTTCAATGACAATATCCTCTGGCACATATGGATCAATCGCTCCGACACGAACTAAAGGATCTAAAACAACCTTCATGATTTGTTGTTTAAACAAATTACGGCCGTTTTCATTGTTATCTATTTTTCCAATAAAGAATTTCGAGTAAATATACTGCGTATTATTGGACACAATATCCATTTCACGTACAATCTTGTTTTTGCGGAAATCCTGATTCTTTTTAATGGTAAATGAACGGAATGTATTAATATCCTGCTCAACCACAACGCTGTCATTATTAAATGAAAAGACGATGTGACCATCTTTTAAAGCTTGTACAATTTCGTCATGACCTTTTCGTTCACAGTCAATTGCTCCAGGGTACTCAGCATAGGTCAATGAGTTTGTTGTTGCATTGGCATAAGCAGCGGCATACCAATAAAGCGATTCTTTAGCAGTTAGTACTTCATTTCCCTCGAGAGTTACTCCATTTAAAACAGAAACAACTCCCTCAAAGTCTGCAACATTATAATTATTTGTTACAAGCGTGACATTCTTCCCGGTTTGTTGTCGCCATTCTTTTACTTTTAATGTAAATAACGATTTAACTGTAGCATCATCAGTACCAACTGCAACAACCTTAAATTCCTGTGTATCCAATCCAGCTGCACATTCAGAATATGACTCATTTGTAGCCGCTACAGTCGTACCACCAGTTAGTGTTAGTGTTGCATCGGCAAGAGGCAAAGTACCACTAAACGTTGCATATGCATTAGGCACAAGATCTGCAGATGTTTCAACTACTTGAGAGTCGACCTGATTGCCATTGTAGAATGTTCTGACAGTAGATGTTCCTTCGAGTCCGACAGTAACAGTAACGCTAATTTTATTCCCATCTGTACCGCCATGAACCGCGGTAGCAACGAAAGTATCACTTGTTGCAGTAGCTTTCTCTCCTACACCATTCAAATTGTAGACAATGACTTGCCCAGTTGCTTTGAATGCCTCACGTATTGGGACAATATCAGCAAGTGATTTTCCGAACAACTCTTGAAATTTACTGTTTGAGGTCACCTTAATAAACTTACCAACTTCCCCCCAGTCAAGTTTAAGAGGAAGGACAACAGGTCCTGTAGCATCTACGCCAGTTGTCACTAAATCATTAGTTTCAAAGTTAATATAAGTACCCGGACGAACTTTGTTCTGTGTTACCCAATTGCCACCTGTCATTATGCCTTAACCTCCTTTGTTTTCCATTCTTTTAAAATCCTGGATACTTCATCCTTTGAATAAGATTTATCATCATCAAGCAATGTCTGAATTAATAAACGCTCCTTTTTATCCTTAGCAGCATCTAAAAATGCAGATTTACTAAACTTCTGTTTTTCCTCGGATTTGGATTTAGTCAATATTGACACCTCCTAATGTTTGCATCTTGGTTTCCTCAAAGATTTCTCTTAAACGGACATTTACTGTAAATGTAATTACTAATACATCATCCTCAACGGATCCCTCCAGGGCATTTACATGGTATTTGTCACCGACATACCTAAACTCATTCTGAAATGTTTCTAATACTTCATCACATTCTGAACGAAGATCCTTTTTTGACGGAAAATAGGTCACATTAATGGACACTGCCCTTAAAACGTTTCTGGCAGGCTGAGTTTCTTGTGAATTATTAAAAATAAGCACTAAAAAAGCAGGAGTCACTAACCCCTGCCTAACCGGTTCATCATATACTTTTACATTTCCATAGACTTGCTTAATTTGTTGGATAATGAGAGATTTTAAGTTATTGACCAAATATTCTTCTCATCTCCTTTTCAACTTCCCTTTTCCACATGTTGGGTGCAATGCGCTCCATTTCGTCCATGGTTAGCTTTAACATAAAACGACCTTCAACCCATCCTATAGTTTGTCCAGCAACTACAATGCGATGGCCATTTTCAACGAAAGACGCGTATTCTAATAGATTATAAATTGTTACATAGAAGTTATCGCCCTTCTTAGTAACAGTAAACTTCCAGTTATTGCGAAGATTACCTGTATCAACAGGAGTCATTTTTTTCACTTTCCGGATTGCAAGCTGGGCAATACGTTTAGCAACCTTCATGTGGATGTCATAGGAAGTGCGTCTTAATTCAGCGAGTTGCCGCCTCATTACTTTCATCTCACTGTATTCAAATCCCATTACGCGTACCCCTTCCGGAGAAGAAGCACCTCTTGATGAGATACATAAACAAATGGTTCTTTTGCTGAATCGTACTTTATACCACTAACGATAACCTCATCACCGGCAAGTACCTCTACATCGCTTGACAAGAAAAGCATAACATCATACTGAATGATGTTTGCATCCCCTTGGTTGGTATTGTTAAGTGAGGAAATCCCGGTGCTAGATAGTCGACAAGGTACATCAGTGTGCTTTGTAACCCAATCCATCCCATCAGCACCATTAGGCTTCACAATCGCTTCATGACGCTTAATAGTGGCATGCTTGTCATACATAAACTCAAATGCAGTAGTAGCCTTTGCCATTAGATCACGAATATTCATCCTACCACCTCAATTTTCGGTATCGAAGGAGTTGAGATTTGTAGTTATATAGAATTTGCTGGGTTGCTGATTCGCTGGATGTTTGCTTAGTTCCGCCAAAATTAACCTGAGCATCTCCCTCTTTGATTGAAGAAACTTCCCTGTGAGCATCCGGATCATTTTTACGTGTTTCCCCAGTCATAAGATCAATGACCATATTTGCATGAACAAAATTTAACTCAGATGGAATATCCGTGCGATTGCAAAAGGTGAGAATTGCTTGCCTCACCTCTGCAATATGCATTTTCAATAATGGATCAGCTGGAAGTTTATCAACTGGCACTTTCGCCTTTACAATCTCTAAGACATCCATAGTTGTTACTCTTCTTTATCTTGTTTTTTTGATTCTTTCACCTTGGAAACAAGCGACTCATCAAAATATTTCTCAGCCATATCGAAGGTTTCACCTTTTCGATATGTTTTCCCGTTATAACGTACTGGAATTTTATTAACTTTTACCTTCACTTATAAAACCTCCTTACGCAATTGGTTGAGCTTGGAATACCTCATCAGCTGCAGGGAATGAAGGAAGCGCAGTAGCAACTGCTTTAGTCCAAGTGCTAACAGGATCCACGTTTTCTTCATAAACCATGGCAAGAACATTGCCTACTTTTGTAATGTCGATGGAAGGGTCACGAGTTAGACGCACTTCTTCTGGAGTTGGTCCGAATAGAGTTTCACCAAGTGCTCCATCGCCGAACATAACGAAAGAATTTTCAGGGAAGTAACGATGGGTTGTATAAGCACCGTTTGCTTCTTGCTTTCGATACTTTTGATCGTATGTTGCGATAGGAGGAAGACCATTAGTTTGTAAGAAAGCATTTAGCTCTCCACGAGTTACCATTCTTCCTGAATTTGTACCAAACATAGCTGCTTTTACAGCAGGGTGTGCAAGCAATGCAGCCAACACTGTATTTGATGTTAGTGCACGGGTTGGTGCGATAGGTAGTGAATTTGCCCAACGCTGAATGTCTCCGATTGGATCTGAATTTGTTGTATCAGTCCATACATCTGTTCCAGCAAGCGCTTCTTTATTATCATCAGGCACCCCATAATCCACCGATGCAGAAAGACCGTTTTCAGCTAATGTAACAGTCCCCTTAGCAAGAACCTCCATGCGCATTGCCTCAATACGGGCGTTAACACCGGCTACAAGCACATCAATGTCATTATAAACATTTTGCATTAGGTAATTTTGCTCTACTTGATTACGTGGGTTTTCAAGAGCAACAATCTCTTTTTCAGTTAGCTGCATTTTACGCTTAATTAAAGCTAGTTCTAAAGCCATTTTGCTTGCTTCACGAGAACCAATTTCAGATTCAGTATCAAAAGCATGAACTGAAGCAATAACCGGTGTACGGCCGGCGCCTTTGATAAGGTCAAATTCAAGAGACTGCTTTTTAACCTCCGGGAACAATGAAGCCCCAAGTAATGCAGGATATTGACGATTTTGAAGATAGTTTAATACTTCTTTTTGATTAAATAGTTCTAATACACTTGGCATATTATGATTCTCCTTTACTCTTAAATTTTATTTTTTATCGGAATTTGATTTCTTTTAATGCTGTTTTTGCTTCTGCAGCTACTGCAACAGGCAAACGTGACTCAATAATATAACCCTCAACAATAACAGAGCCAGGCTGAGGACCATGAGTGACATCAACATCATTTAATAAGATTCCAGTAGCAGTAGCATCATTGGCAGGATAAACAGTTCCTGCTGGAACAATCTTACGCCCTTCCTCATTAGCTGCTACACCCGCGTCACTAACCTGATAAGTGAAAGCTTGAAATTTAGCACTGGCTAAAAAGTTAATTTGTGAAACATCTTTCCTAGATACATACATGAATCATTTCTCCTTTCTTAATCCCATAATGAAATTTTTGCCGGTTGGCTTTTTTCGTTAGCACTTTTCGCAAAGTTCGCCCCAACGCTCACTTCTCCACCAGCGCCCTTATCCCCATCAGGAGGTGTTGCTCCTTTAATTCCAGAGCCCTTTGATTCTGGAACAAATAAAAAGGACTTTGATTCCTGCAGCGTTTTAATCTGCTCATCAAGTCCTTTGGTGACGTTTCCGTCTTCACCTAATTCAATTTTTGTTTTGTCGATAAGACCTGATACTAGATCAGCGTCATGGACTTTACCAGCTAAAGCTAGTTTAAGAGCACTGGACATTTGAGTTTCCTTGATTTTTGTTTCAAGAGCCTCTTTCTCGTCCTTGTATTGCTTTTCAAGCGTTTCAAACTTTGTTTGCAAGTCAGCGTTTCCTTCGGCTTGCTTTTTCAATTCTTTCAGGTCCTTATCACGTTGTTCCATCTGTTTCTTTAAATCATCTAAGCTTGATGTAAGGTCGTTAACCTTATTTTTTTGACTTTCAACAGTTTTTCCGTGCTCTGCCATGATGGAATCAATTTTTTCCTTTTCAAGACCAAGACCTTCTAAAAACTCTCTTTTCATCTATTTTTACCTCCATTGGTTACGATTGTTTTACGTGGTTACGTCCACGGCCAGCTTTATAGTTAACGTCCATAAATGCTAAGATGACGAAAAGATTAATACCTTAATATAAACTTTTCTGAATTTGTTTCTCTATACTTTTTACAATGTTTCCGACATCACACTCTTCATTTTTAATGGTGACATTTATAACTGAAGTTCCACCAAAGTTATTTTCTATATTTGCCAATAATATTTCTTTAGTCTCATCATTAGAGAGTAATTTCTGAGCTTCATCCACTGTAAATCCATATTTCCTAGATACGGCGTAAACCAGACCACTCTCAACTACAGGCTCATATGTTGCTTCAAAAATATCCGGCTTACATGGATAAAACTCACCTTGGACTCCCTTGATAATATAATCCCCTGCCTCCACCTTCATGTCGCCTTCGAGTGTTTTAATAAAACAATTACTACCATCACAGTAAAAAGAATCACCTACAAAATTCTTTGCCTTTGAAATCGGTTGTGAATCAAATGTTTTTAAAGCCTCTATCACAACTCGCCTCTTTCTATACCTTTTAGGCATATCCATTCACCCTCTCTACTCTTCATTTGCCGAAAGCTGAATATCATTTATAATCGCCTGGGATAGACCTAGTTTTTCAAGGAAGCTGATTCCATCGGTAAAACCGCAAGCAAATTCACCATCTTTTAGCTTTACACCTATTACGAAACCTTCAATTTGCCCATTTCCGTATAAATCCATAATTCTAAGCAGCATATCAGACACTGAATTACTGTTTAAGAATAAAAGGTTACTCATGAAATCATCCTTTTATTGATATTGTTTTATCCACTCTTCATAAGTCATGGAATCCACAAGACCGTCCATTGACTGACGCTGTTCCCCATCCATATACTCTGATTCATCGAACCAGGGTATTGTAGTAGTCCGGCACCGCACATGGAAAGGTGGAGCTGTTTTACCTGGGTTATAATCTTTGGTTAAATATATTTTCCCATCCTTTTCGTGGCAAATATCAGATGTCCTCATATCTAACGTAGCCAGTACCTCATATTTCTCAAGATCAGCATCAACATAACTGTTTTGCGCTGCAAGGTTGTGAAAGAAATTCGATTCAGTTCTTACAAGGGCCACCGCACGAGAATAAGCAACATTGGTTTTCTCCATAATTGCCTTACTAGTGCGGTCAAGGGAATGGCCAGCGGCAAAGCTTCTTTCCAGCGCTTCTTTAATATCCGCAATGGTTTGCTTTTGGTGCCCCCATATTCGAGTAGAAAACTCTTTCCCACTCCAATTGTAAGAAAGGACCTCCTTCATCGTATTGTTGCCAAGATACTGGACAGTGCCAGCAGCACCAAATGCAGCCAAATCAAACATGGTGTGATAATAAGTATTTTTATAGATTTCCGAAAGACCTGTATAGGTGTACTCCTGTAAACCATATGCCCCGCCATACAGTTGCAACATGATCATTTCAATATGAGCGTTAAGGGCTTCTAATCGAGAAATCCGAACACGGTAGCTAATGGCATTCAGCAGAGGCTCATATTCTGGATTACCTGACAACGCCATTTCCCTAAACCTTTTTAAATCAACCTCTTTAAATTCCTTCAATTCCTTCGAGGTTAAGGTCTTTTTCGCTTCAGATAATGTAATTTTATTATCTTTGGCATAACGGCCATAAAAAGCATTTATTTGCTGAAACACATCCTGCTGGGCTTCCTTTAACCTGACTTCCATTCTAGCAAGATACTTTTCAGCAATAAGCGTAGCTTCAAGCTCTCTTTGAGTTGAGCGTTGCTCCCAGTACTTAGACATTATTCATCACCTGTACCGGTCTGCTGTTGTTTCTTGAATGTCTCTAAGTATTCATCTTGCTCATACTTTTCCGCTACCTTTTGCTCCTCGAGGCGATTCTCAACTTCTTCGTTGTACCAAGGGTGGTTTTCGCGAATAGTTTTGTCATCAAGAATGCCAACGGAGCTACTGCAATCCGCAATAACCTCTGATTCATTGATGATAATATCGCGGTTAAAGATGATGTTGACTGTTTCATTTCTGAAATCACCTTTTCCAGTCACGAGAAAATATTCATTTACAAACCAAAGAAGGTGCTCTAGGGAAGATTGGAACTCTGATTCGAGAATATTACAGTCCATATCTAAATCGGAATATCGATAGCGTAAGGCCACACCGGATGCATTTCCTAAGTTTTCATCTGTAGTATCAACGCCGCGGCCAAACTCATATATGGATTTACGATCCCGGCTGAGCTCCTTTTCGGTAGCATCCGTTTCAGGCGTTGCCTGAAGCTTATCTAAATCGCCTTCTTCATCCAACTTAACAGCTCTATAAAGATTCAAGTCATCTAAGAATTCCTTTAGATCAACGCCACCATAGTTTATTAACTTGTAAATAAACTGTGGTAAATCTGCAAGCAAATCAGCATTTGTTGAAGCCTGAGTATTGTAGTTATCAATTAAAGACTTAATTGTATCAATTAGCGGCTGCTCTTCTTCGTTGTACTTAAATGGAATCAATGGTATCCGAGTCCATAAGAAAGGCTCGTCATCAATCTTAAAATGATGTGTTGATTCAATGCCAGCTGGTACATCTGCTATAAGCTTCGCACCATCAAAAACAAAATAATTAATTCCGTTTGGATGGTGGTACTCAACTTTGGTTTGAACCTCTTTTTTGCGATTCATGTAAATGGTCTCATAGTAAACACGAATAAATGCTGCTAACTCTGTATGTTCACTATCTTTCCAAAACGGGAGTATTTGCTCCGATGGAAACTTTTTGAACGAAAGTTGCCCTTTCTCATCGAAATACACATACAAATACGCAATGCCTTTGTTAATGGACTCTTTCCCAGTATTCTTAAGCTTTTTTAAGAAGTTACGAGTAAAAACTTCTTCACCTAACAATTTACTGTATTGTTCTTTTTCTGTGGCTATAGTTGGCTCCTTAGTTAGTAAATAACCAATCTTTTGGTCTACTAACTTCTTAGCAAAGCCATGCTCCAATTTAATATTGGATTTCCAATCGGCATCCCGTTTTTTCTTTTCTCTAATATCGGTCTTGTTTAGGTAATAAGCTTCACCAGCAAGCATGCTTTTCCTAGTATCACTGGAAAGCCATTCTTTAATCTCCTGAACAAGAACCTCATTTTCAGAAATAACGCCATCAACCATATTTTTTATAATGTCATTTAATTGTTCATGATATGGTCGGCGGTACAGGTCCTCAATTAACAAATTCATCACCTCATTTCAGTACAGCTACACTTTGATTATTAAACAAAATAGTATTAACAAAATAACGGTCACCGTCCATTTGGTGGTCATTTTGCTTCACTGGCTTATCTTCGCCTCGATCAGCTGCCTTTTCATCCCAGATGTAAGAAGAAAACTCCCTGAATGTTTCTTTGCAACAATCGTTGTATTTAATTAATGTATTATTGAGAGCGTTGCTGACATTTCTTATCCCGTCTATTACTTCATTTTTCGCCTTAATAACTTTGAAGCGATTCTTTTTTAGCAAGGCAATAAACGATGCAGCTGACGGATCCACGATGACACCCTTAAAATCATTAACACCCTCAAGGAATTTCTGTAAATCTTCCAGGTATTCTTGATCTGTCTTTTGCTTACTTTTCTGGCGGCCGTCATAGTGATATTCCTTCACTTTGTACCAAATTCCATCACAAAAACCCCACAAGCCAAAGGTAGTAGGGTTTTGAGTACCATAGTCAATGCTGACATAGTGTTTTGTGTACCGTCTTTGTTCAGTAGTAACAACATGCTTGTCCTTATCGAACATGTCATAGATAATGCCCTCAGCAAGCACCCACAGACCTAAAATGAAGCGCTGATAGAAAATCCCCTTATACATTCGCTTATAGCGTTCTTTGGTCTTCTCAGTAAGCGAGAGGTTATCATCCATTGTGAAATGGATATGCAGCATGTTCTTTTCTTTCAACTGATCAAGGTATTCCACTTTGAACCAGTGATAAGGTCCAGCGGGGTTACAGTTAAACCAAAACTTTGCACCATCAATAGAACAACGGGCTGTTGCTTGGTTTACGAATGACTGAGGCATTAAGGCCACTTCATCAAAGAACATTCCAGCAAGTGTGATACCTTGAATTAAGTCCTGGGAGCCCTCATCTTTTCCACCGAAAATATAAAAGTAATTAGTTTTCCCTTTATAGGTGACGGTTAAAAAGTTATCTGCCCGATGGTCTTTTACCTTGTATCCTCTTGCCTTTAGCATTCTTTTTAAAGGTGTAATAACGTTCCTTCTAAAAGAGCCAATTGTTTTGCCGGCCATTCCAAGGTTAACCTCATTAAAGGTATCCATTCCCCACATTACATAGGAAAGAGACATGACAACAGTTTTCCCAGCTCGGACGGATCCATCACATATGATTCCATCTTTATCTTTCACTGGTGAACCTTTTCGCCACCAGGTCAATACTTGTTTTTGTTTAAAGGAAAATGGTCTGAATTTAAAAGGTGCTGGCTTCTTTTTCTTTGGTCCATTAGTTAAAAAGGAGAATCCCTTAACTATCTTCTTCGGTTGAGTCGCTAACATCAGCCCACACCTCCGAAGTAGTTGCATTTAAAGCATCTTCAAAACCATCATCTTCGAACTCCTCAGGATCCTCAGAGCCAAATACTTTGTGATGTTCAATTTTAAGTTTCTCTTCCTCCACTTGACGTTTGAATTTGTCAGGGAATAAGTCAAAGTATAAAGATAGCTTTTCAAGGGCCTTCATCTTGTCAGCAAGCTTGATTGACACACCGTCTTTACCTTTTTTGACCTCTGTTATTAGGCTGCCGTCAACCTCTTCATGGTTTTTGAGATTAACAAAGCTATAAACATATGTTACAGCATCGCCATTTTCATCGACTAACGGTTCACCATTATGATCTAGTTCTGACATCTCTTTTTGACCAAATTCAACATAGTCTGTTATGTCCGCAAAAGCGATATCAATGTACTTTTGAAGTACGTCTTTTCCTTCTAGAAAAAGCGTCTGTTGTTGTTCCGCTTTCAAGCGTTCAACTTCTTTTTTCACGGCAACATTTTGCAACAGTTTATGTCCATGTGCTTTGGCAGAAAGATAACTACATCCATATGCTTTCTGATAAGCCTTAGTAGCATTAAAATACTTGATATAATAAAGGCAGAAGTCCTTCTGTTTATCATTTAAATCATCGTTCTCAATCACCGGTTCAATGGTTGCAACCTTTTTTATTTTGGTTGCATCCTTTTTAGGTGAACCCCTTGACCATCCTTCACGGCTTTTACGGCTCTTTAAGGTCCCCAACTTTACTCCGTGTATTTCAGCTAATGCAGCTAAAGTAATTTTCGAGGATTCAAACTCTTTTCTAATTTCATCCCAATTAGGCATGTCACATCACCTGCCCACCTCCGGTAATTTTAGCTGTTTTGGACAAAAGAAAAAGCACTCCCGAAGGAACGCTTACAGTCTATCAGCTTCTTTTAGATATTCTTCGAAATATTTATCAATATTTTTACTAGAATACCATCTACTAATAGATATCAAAATAAATAGAAAAAATGTAACAAAAAAATAAACACAGGCCCACCATTCCCTGTATAGATGTTCGATAGTCATTACTCCCAAAATTACAATTGAAGCAATTAAAAGACTAATCATAACACCACCAAGTTCATGTTTCCTAGAAAGTAAATATCGATACCTTTCCTTTTTCATTTTAGCAACTTCTAAAGATTCCGGAGTTTCACTATTATAAAAAATTTTTTCTACTTTTAATTCTTGCCTAAAATAGTCGTACCATCCATCTTGCCTCTTTATTTTCATTGAAAACCTGAGCTTCCTTATAACCCAAAACAATGAATGGTGAATCTGGTTAAGCATATATCCTAAAGGAACGCCTATAACAGTTAAGTATGCTCCTATTGCTAAAAAGCTTATTGTATCTGCAATTTTTGCTATATTTGCTTGATAAATAACAAACAAAAACGGACCAAGAACCATCATCAAAATCCATCCAGGGATTCCCCATCTAATTAGATATTTCGTTTCAAAGTTCACCTCTAACTTCTACCCCCTCCTTCCTAACCCAATTCGACAAAAGGAGATATTTTCCTGCAACTTTTATCCTATTTTCTCCTAATCGCTCCTCGAACTCGCCTGTAAGTTGGCTGATTAGTGCCCATCAATTCAGCTAGATCACGTTCAGATAATTTTTCAATTGATTTATTTTTTGAGGATTTATCTTTATTCTTGAGGTTATTCTTTTGATGTATTTCTACAGAAGAAAGATGATCAATATTTTTCATATCATCACCTAATTTTCGGAAAATAAAAAAGACGCCACCGAAAGGTGACGCCAATGCACTACATAGCAGAACGGCCGAGAAGGGAATCTGCCGCGCCGTCCTGCCTCCCATTTTACCCTGCGATTTTTTCTCCTTGCAAAAGTTTGGAAAAAGTCGTATTTGAGCCGATTTGCGCCTTTATGTCAGAACGTAATTTATCAACTGAATCACGTGATATTTCTAAGTGGATTGCTATTTCCTGTCTTGTCATTCCACTAAGCATGCAATCATATACAATCTTAAGGATTTCTTTATCTAAATAATCACCGGCACTTTCGATAGCAAACACTCGCCTTTGATACTCTTCCAATCTAGCAATTTGCTTCTGTTCACGAATATCTAAATCTCTTAATTCTGCTATGCTTTTGCCGCTGGATCCTTTAGGTAATGTTGATTCAATTCCATATTGAGCCACTCCCCAGGAACGCATAGGTAAAGACTGACCATATATTATTTTCTGGAGGCGTTCAATTTCACGTTTCATCATGCGGTAATCTCGAATTAATTCTGATACATTTATTAGCTTGGCGGCTTCTTTCACATAAAACACTCCTTATAAATAAAATAAAAAGGACACCAAACAAGCTTTATCAGCTCATTCGGTGTCCCTGCAGTTCTTGCTCAGGACAATATTTAGTTAGGCGCTCATTTCTTCATTTTCTAATCGCAGTTTATCGGCTAACATGGCAATAAACTCTGAGTTTGTTGGTTTACTAAGTATTTTCTGCATCATATCCGACTGATTAGGTTTATACCATGCTACTTCCACGGCATGCCTAATTGCCCGTTCCACCCGATTAGGGGTATCGTTGAACCTTCTTGCAATCTCTGGATATACAACCTTAGTGATACCGGCATTTAAAACATTATCTGTATACTCCAATTTAATTGCCTCTCTCAAATATCTGTATCCTTTGTGATGAACAGCAACCCGATGTTCTATTAGCATTTTAGATATCTGTCGGTCCAAAACATTTGAAACATTAACCTGTTCATTATTAATTTCAGTGATATCCTGAGTCTGCAAATTATTATCAATAGACTCTTTCTCCTGCCCATTAACGATTTCTTTTAACTCAGCAACTTCTTTTGTTAAAGCTCTAATTTCTTCGCACAAAATGTTCAAAACAGCACTTGTTTTATTCATTATTTATACCTTCCTTTTCACAGTCGTTTCTAATCTATCGACCTTTCCAGCAAGGGTAATAATCACAGTTTCACCGTATTCCGGGAGGTCATGTTCAATTAGCTTTCCGTTTTTTACAATGTATAATTTTTGATTATCTGTTAAATTTATCTCAGCAACATTTTTGTTCACACTGACCACTCCCATGGTATTATTGAGTTAGGTTGGCCGGGAGTGATCCTGGCTTTTTTTATTCTGCTTTATTCGCCCAACGTGATTCTGCAGCTTTTTTACCTCGCCATTCATAATCAATAAAATCAGTTCTTTTTGTTCTAGCCTTTTTTGTCGGCTTTATAGGATGCTTTTTTATATACTCTTGTCTTTCTTCCTCAGTCATGTACCAGACTTTTACTTCCCCAATAGCCATAACGTTTTCGGTCCTCCTTTCTCAACTGGCATAGCCGAACTGTGAATCAATCTTTAATTTTGATTTTTGCTTCGGCGTTGTCGATATACATTAATACTGTCCGTAAATCGGTTTCTCCGTTTTCTCTCATTCCTTGTACATCTTCATATAACTGTGTCAATACGTGTAACACATAATCTTTGTCAATTTTGTTCATTCTGTTTTTCCCCTTTCGTTTTTACTTCGCAATATCGTTCTGCTGAAGAGCATGACCGAACTGTGAACTACTTTTGATTGTGCATTTTAAATAAATGAGCAAATGCCCTTACATCCTTTTCGGTTATTCCTAAAGTGTGTTCAACCCCATCTATCTTGAAAAGTAACACGATTTCGCCTTTTTTATTTACGTCTAATTCGTACATAAAATTATTGGTATGCAATATTTCTCAGCTCCCTTTTTTACTTCGCAATTTGGGTCTTTTTCACTGTAAAATGCTTTGAAAAAATAACAGGTTTGAACATCCTATCCTCATGTTTACTCTTTATTTGTCGAGCGTTTACAGCACCGTCATATCTATTTTCTAATTTGTAAAACAAAGACTCTGGTTCATTTTCGATTGTAAATTCTTCATAGATATTTAAGTTTTTAAACTCCATAAAACACCCTCCTTTTAGTTCGCATTTTCGTTCAAATGTATATTAACCCTTCAATTGGGAATTGTATTGATAACGAGCAAGGCCGATCCTCCCCATAATTAACTACACACAAGATTCAGGACCTTGCTCGGTTCAATAAGCCATTTAAGATTATCTACACCAATCAGCACAACCTCTGCATCACTTCTGTTTTCTACGAATTCTTTATATATATCAAGGTCTTTAATGGTTGTTTGAAGCTTTTCCATTCCCTCGCTCCTTTAATTCACACGGGTTAAATGTTCTTTGCCATACGTTATAAAACCAAAAACCAAACGAAATTTGAAAGGTTATCATGATAAGGAAAATCACCATTTTTTCACAATCTCCTCACTTCACATTTTTGGTCTTTAACTCGTTCATTCTTTGTTCTAAAGGCTTAATGCAAACATGTTCATGTTCCTTGCCGCTTTCAATTGCGTAACCGCACTTTGTACACTGATAAATTGCCATTTGTAAACCTCCTCGCCGTAATGTGAACTACTCGTAATCTTTACATGACTCATCCACAGCCATGTTTTCATCTTTTAATTTGCACCTTATAAAGTGAGGATTTCCCCATTTATCAATCATGTTAAATTCAGAGAATTTACAAGTTAAACAAACATTGTCGTTTTCGATTTCTTCCAAAACACTCACTCCTTACTTCACAATTTCTTTCAAGATTTATATTTACTTGTTTTTAATAAATAATTATTTTATAATCTCTTATGAAGAGGTAAGCGCTTGTGGATCAAACGGGAGTACCCCGACCACAATTTGGCAAACCTCTTTTTTGTTTTTTCTCAGAACTGTTCATTTTAATCTTCTTCATTTTCTGCTTTTACTAAATCAACAGATTCTGAATAATAACCGTTAGATTCTCCTAGCCATCGAATTGTTACATAGCCCTTGATTGTTGCGAATTTATAAAATGTCCAAGTTTGTGTTCCCCATTCTGATTCACCTTCTTGGGAGATTTCTTCTGCCATAGTAATTGGCGAATTAATCAAATCATCTAAATCACCGATAATTTCTTCAATCTCAACAGACTCGCAACAATTTTGTTCATGATACATTTTATAAACATCGCCATCAGCCGTATGGAAAAGCAATTCTTCCTTGTCTTTGTTTTCGATTTTGCTTAATATCATACCCATTAACACATCTACATTTAGGTGTTTTCCGAACATTTTATTTTTCCCACCCTACTTAGTAATTAGGAAACACTATACAAATTGTGTTACTTAAACTCATAACCACCAGCCAGTCTTTGAATTAATACTCCATGCCTTTTAGTTAGTCTGCTCTCCTGGCGAATATCAGACTTTTTTACACCTTCCTCATAAACAACAATCACTTGAAGTAGCTCTCGATCGATGCTAGCCGCTTTCGTTTCGACAACTCTTCTTGCCATTCACCCAACCTCCACGAATTGACCATTTTCATATTTTAAAAGGGTAATAGACCCCACGTATTTGAATTCAAACAGCTTACGCTTGATAGCAAATTCCTTAGTTATAGCTCCTTTGATATCAATAACCTCTGTACTGCCGTTAAGTTTGATAACTTCAAAGTCTGCCACATATTCAATCGCTCTGAAGGATTTATCATTCTTTTTAAACCCTTCCTGGAGCAGAAACCTTGGCTGCAGTTTGAAATCCTTAATCTGTTTATTGTGCTTAAGCCATTTCAATTGGTTGTAATAAATGGCTTCCGCTTTTGAATCAAATGTAATTCCATCCACAACAGTTTTTTCATTTCGATACTTTGAGTTTTTCTTATTTTTCATCCTTCGATATTCCTTAGCAGACATTCTTTGCATTTGTTTCTAACTCCATCTTTAATTGATCTTCATCAGCACTATCTTTAAGCTTTTCAAGCTTTCTTTCGCAAACAGGCCCAATTCCTTTAGCAATACTTTTTTGACTCTTTAATGGGCGATTACATACTGGACAGTTCATCAGTTTACCTCCAGTAAATCAGGATTTTCATAAACGTTTCCGATGACTTCTGCAAATTGCGAGTATATTTTCACACCGCTACGCTGACTGACAAACTCACCATCTTCATAAAACTTCTTACACTTATTTAAGACAAATCCCTCAGAAGGACGATAGTGTACCACCCCAATAAAGTAACCGGCTTCATCAATTTCCCTTTCTACAAAACCTAGAGAAGCTGGATCGAAAATGTCTCTTCCAATCTCGTAATCTCGCCGGATAATATCTCCTTCAAAAATCTCCTTGCGGTTTTTGTCTCTTAGGCCTGTATACTGCAGCAATATACAATCATCTAATTCCGATTGATTGTGTTTAGAATGACATACCTTTCCGTGTTCCCAATCAATTAACCAAGCTGAATCCATGAAATTTTCTTCTTTATTCCAAACCCGAAACTTTATCTCCCTCATCAGTAGCCACTCTCTTGCCTTTGGTGGTTCACCTTGTTTTTTTCGAAGTATGCTTGTTCAATCTGTTCCGGAGTGAAGCCGAACCCGTTGACACCAAGATTTAAAAATAAAATCCAAGCCATTCGGAAGAAATAAGCATTTGCTTGAAACTCAAGAATTTTTTTGTCCTCTGGGTATTTTTCAAAATAACATTTGTTCAAGAAGTAAAGCATCTCCAAATACCATCCTGTTAAATCATCATCGAAATACTCTTTATCTAATTGATCTTCGTGAATATATAGTTCTCCGTCCCATCCCTTTTGATTAGCGATTGAAAGGAAGAAATGAACACCATCTGCAAATTCTTCAAGTAGTGGATTGTGGAATTGAACACCGCACCCATCACACTCATCGCAAAAAATTCTCCCTCTCAACGGTGCTTGCATGTTCAACATGCCCTGCCCTCCACACTTTTCACATACATCATCTGGATTAGGAACAAAAGTCCTCGGTTCTTGATCATCACTCCAATGTTTGAACCATCTACCTTCCTGGGCAAACTCTGCTAGCTCCACCTGCAAGGCTAAAACGGTATTCGGGAATAGATCCCGTCTTTCTAACCCCTTTTCTTTGATTATCCGATCATCTAAGACCTTTTGAGCTTCTAACATTTTTTCAAGATTCATAACGCATCCTCCTATCCAATTCACCAAGAGCAGCTGCTCTGAATTTGGTATATCTGCTTATGTACAGTAGCTGCCCTAGGCTTGCTTTACTAAAGTCCAAGTAGCATTCCTCCTGCCCTTTGTACGATTCTTTCCTCTCTTGCAAGGTGGATCAAAGATAGGATAATTTCGTCCGGATCCCGATCGAAGTAATCAGCGATATACATAACGCTCAATCCTTCATTCCACATGCAAGCAATATCGAATAATTCCTCTTCATCCCAAATGAAATCTAAATCCTCACAAACAACAATTCTATTTTTCCGCGGGTTCCTTAAGATTTCCTGATTCCTACCCATTACTCAGGCTCCTGAAAGTACTCAATACCAAATACCTCTTTGATCTTTTGTGCTGTTTTCGGACCAATACCAGGAGATTCTGAAAGGAGCTTAAACTTCTCGGCAACAAAATCAACCGTTTTCTGTATCCCAATGTTTTCGCCATGTATTAAACCCATTTGGTATCCCTCTTGCTTTCCTTTTTCAAAGGATTTTTGGATAACCGGATTCTTTGCCATTAAAACCACCCATTATTTTCATTGTCAGTATTGATTTGGCGAAAAGAAGCTAAGGATAACTCCATCTTTAATTCGCTGTAATCAAGCTCGTAAACAGAAATACCCTGCTTCGATTCTGTGATGCCAAGTTCAAGCAATCTATCCAGAAAAGCTTTTTTCATAAGCTCTTCTTTAACTTTTATCTTTTTCAATTCCTTCACAGAATCTTTTAGGATTCCC
The DNA here is from genome assembly GCF_058792595.1 of Cytobacillus sp. MT66. Taxonomy (NCBI): domain Bacteria; kingdom Bacillati; phylum Bacillota; class Bacilli; order Caryophanales; family Bacillaceae; genus Cytobacillus; species Cytobacillus sp. MT66. The sequence continues at coordinate 42,164 of NZ_JBXAFB010000014.1, read as the reverse complement.
AATCAACTCACCTCTTTTTGGAGCTTCAAACGATCAAGTTCTGCCTTCCTTGCTGTCACCATTTGATAAAAAGCTTTAACCTTATTTTCATGGTTTGGATTAGGCCCGCAATTAGGGCAGCTATGGAAACTTGTGTAAAAGCTACCCTCGATACGGACAATACGGATTCCGTTGCAAATATTACACATTCTAAGCACCTACCAATCTATGATTTAGTATTTTGCGGTCACCTTTGATGACCACTGTATAGTCCTTGCACATTTGATAAATTCTAGTTCCCAATGCCTCGTCAATATCACAAAGCTCGTCCACTGTAAGTTCCGACGAAATGAGAATAGGCTTATGGTTTAAGTAACGATAATTTATCACCGCATAAGTTTGCTCTACTTGCCATTCCGTTGCCCTCGGTGTTCCCTTTACAGGCTTGAATAAGTCATCAATGAAAAGCACATCAATGGTTTTCATTCGTTCAAGCTTTTCTTCCAGTTTGTCAAAGTCGTCTTTTAGATCATTGAATCCCTCGACATAAGGGAAATATAGAACTGGAATGTGAAACCGATTAATTAAATTGTTTGATACAGCCGTTAGCAAATGCGTTTTACCTGCTCCTGGCTGGCCAAGTAGGGCAATGCTGTTGGCTCTTTCGTGCCTTATGGATTCAAATTCCTTTAGGTATGTCATGGCACAATCCCTAATATCCTGAATGATTTGGGGTTTCCCATCGGTGATAAAGTTTTTAAATCCGAGGCTACGAAACTCTTCGGTTATCTCACTTGCCTTCATGAGCTTCTGAGCCTTTCGCCATTCAACACACTCACATCTAACCCAAACCTCAGCACCATTTCGCACCTCAATATACCCCGTCCGGTCCTGGCACTTCGGGCACTGGAACTTTTTTTCGTCCAATCCATCCAACTTGTCCACCTGTGATTGAGTCTGCCTTTGCTGGCTCCTTTTTTGTAGCTCGGCCAGTACCTCGGCGATTGATCTTGTCGCCATTTTCCGGCAACCTCCTCTTTGCTAGTTTCTTAGCTTCATCCCTTGCTTTGACAGCTTCGTAGTGATCAAGAATATATTTTTCACAGTAGCTAAAAGCCTTTATGCTGCCGTTAGGATTTCGCTTGTTATAATCCTCAAAGCACTGTTCCAGCAATTTGATTATTTGTACGGGCGGCACCGCACGGGCGATAATCTGGGCGATTGCTTCATAGTCCTTTGTGTTAGGGTAAACAGGTTTCCCTTCTTGCATGGTCCTCAAATCGATGTATTTTTCAGCTACCAAATCTACAGGGTCAATTTCCTTAGTAGAATTAGTAGTAGTATTGTTTATCTTTGTAATATCTTTATTAGAGTGGACACTTTTGTCCACATGACTGGACATATCTGTCCACTCTGGACTGGACACTTTTGTCTCATCTCTGACAGACTGGACATTTTTGTCCACTCTCTCTTTTGTGTATTTTTTCGAATTTTTGACCGTCAAGATGTATCCATAAGGTGCTCTTGTAACTTTGATATACTCGTATTTTTCTAAATCATCTAGCCATCGTTGGACTGTTCGTTCACTAACTCCGAAAGGCTCAGCTAATTCGCTTCTGGTCATCGGCTTATTCCCCAATACAATGCCCCAGGCTACTCCATCCCGTTCAACCTCTTTGGTAGTGGAACTTATGCACCAGAGAAAAAGCCATATTGCTGATCCAATTTTTTTGTAATGTTGCGGCTCTAACAAACCTGAATACATTGGAAAGGGGTAACTTTCGGGCACTGACTCACCTACTTCCTAATACATAAGGCCATACCGTTTTTTATCTTTTTAACGGTATAATCCGGATACTTCCGCATATAATCTAGTACAAGCTTTTTTAAATGTTCTTTGTCCTTAGCCTGCTTGAAGATCCAAGCAGGCAGGACTACATTTGTTTTAAACTCAATCATTCAAAATCAATCTCTACCTGATTTGCTGCAGGCTTTTCTCCATCTGGTTCTTCATGAACCTCGTCAAATTGAGCATCAATGATATTTGAATTATCGTTCTCATTAGCATCGTCCGTAATATCCTTAACTTCGCGTTCCTGGTCCGTTTGCTCATCCTCAGTGAATGCTTTTTGCATTTCGATAGAAAGGATTCCCCACTTGCTAAGCATGTTCCGAATAACGGTCTTCATGGCCATTGCATCGTAATCAGATTTCCAAACGTTATTAAGGTCTTTTTTGTTTTTCATCTTATTATGTTTAATCCGATGAGCTTCAATTTGATCACGAGTCCAATAGACTGTTTTTTCGAATCCGTTAACCAATTTGAAATACCCGCAGTAACCGATGACCTTATCACTGGTAGCAGTATCTAAATCAAGTTCAATTTCTTCTGTAAGACGGTTCCACTTAACAAGTTCCCCTTCTCTTACCTCAATTACATTAATCGCCTTATATTGACCAGTTCTTAAAGCCAGCTGAATATACCCCTTGTAACCTAGTTGAAACTGTGCCGCCTTATATCCCTTTTTGCTATCGTAGAAAGGAACAATCCAGGCATACCCAAGGTTTTTATCAACTGGAAGGTCCAAGCTTGCCGCTACCATCGCACTTGATACAATCGACATCGGTTCAGCTGCTTGTATATTAGGATCTCCATTGTATAAATTTAGGATTGAAGCCATGAACTGAGGTGCTTTTTTATCAAGCACCTGTTCAAATTTTTTCTGCATTGTAGGGGTATTTAATAACCCTTTAAGACCTAGTGATTGTGCTGAAACTTGCTTTGTTGCCGATTCCTGTTTATTAGCTATTTGATTTTTTAATGCAGCGTTCGTTGCCATTAATTTTTAATCTCCTTTACAGCAAATTTTCTAAATGAAGTTTCTTTCAAGACTTCCTTGTAAATGTCCGGGAACTTTTCTTTTAAAGATTTTGTATCTACTCTTTGCTGTATTTGATTTTTCCAAGTGACTAGAAAACTATCAGTTAATCCGGTCTCAGCATCTTTCAATTCAGCTTTAATTTTGTTTTCAATTTCGGACTTTGCTGTTTTTAAGAGTTTTTCATCTTCTTTCACCTTTTCGTACTTAAAAAGAAGGTCTTTATACTCCCCAGGTAAAACAATTTCCTTATCTTTTTCAGCCCGGTCATATTTTTCTTTCAAATATTGTTCAGCTGCACTGGATCCATCTAATTCAGGAGAATGTCCTTGTTGCACGTTATATTTCCAGAAGTGTATTTCTGCATCAAATATCATTTTTATTAGTTCTTCATCACGTTCAATTTCTTTCCAGACAAAGCGGTTGCCGCCAATTAAAACTGCTATATAACCTTTTTCTTTTCCTGTAACTCCTAAATAATGCTGCACTTGTACTAAATAGGTTGCTGGGATCTCTTCCCCTTCCCATTCCTTAGCAAGATAGGCACTAGCTGTTTTGCATTCAAGAACCGCTGATTCGCCAACTACTAAGCGATCAACATTCGCTTTAATGAAATGATGTTCAGGATGACTGTACATAAAGTTGGTTCTGCGGACCTTCTTACCTGTCCGCTTTTCAAACTCCTTAGCCACAACATTTTCCATTTCATTTCCCCAGTAGATTGCTTCATTATCAATTTCCTGAGGTTGAACTTGTCCGGTTTTTTCAAGCCATAATTCAAACGCTGTACGGTATTTATTCAACCCAAGAATAACTCCTGCATCGCTCCCGCCAATCCCCTTAGCACGTTCCTGGAGCCATTCAAAACGGCTCATATCAATAGTGGAAATTGCATTGTTAATCGCCATACTTATCCTCCTTTACCGTAAAAAAAAGTTATGCTACAATGTCGGTAATTAAATATTTTTAAAACTATTTAACTCCTGGTGCTACAGGAGTTTTTTTATCCAGCAACTTTACACATTGAAGCGTTGGCAATGTACTGCTGACAACAATCTGAATCTTGATGAACCCAAACTCCATCAAAATCATAAATGTCGTCACCTTCAAAGATATCTTCATGACATCCCTCACATTCACCAACAATCTTTGGTTCTTTTTGATCATTCCAGAGACTATCAATGACCATTGGGTTTTCGACCAATGTTGAAACCTCCTTCCAATTTATTTATCAAAGTCCAAGGTGCATCATTTGCACCGTACCGACTAAGAAGATTGGGGGATGTGGTAGAGGTGTGCCTTCCTAGTCAGTACGGCAAAAACGATTGCCGCCCTATCGTATAAGTGATAGAATGATGTTAGATTATATTGTTGATTCTGGGCAGTGAGCTTTGCGAGAGCTTACTGCTTTTTCTTTTTCGCATTAAAATCTCCATAAACAACACCTACAGCAAAAGTAAAAAGTGGCATTAGCATCATCGCGGCTATGTACCCTAGATCCATGTGATCAATCCTCCAATTAGTTTTGTAAGTGTTTGGACAACTGTTGTAACATCAACCCCGCATACCAAGGCGATTAGAGCTTCGTGTGCTTGAGTAGCCTGAAACCACCTAATCATGTCAGCTGCCTTTAATTCCAATCTGTCATTTTCTAAGCGAGATACAGCACTTCTTGAAAGGTATATCTTTTCAGCCAATTCCTCTTGACTCATTCCAGCATCTATCCTTGTTCTGCGGAGTATTTGACCTAACTGCATCGGTCTCACCTCCTTAGATGTGCAGTTTTTGCACAATTGCAGACATTGCACAGAAGTTTGGTTATAAAACTATTAAAATTTAATATAAGAAGGAACTAGATTAAGAGACTTTACGTGGTATCCAATTTTCGATATAGCGTAAGGCTGTTTGTAGTTCCCTCTGCTTTACATCCTTGTAGCTGGCGACACCGAACCGGTCTTTGATTTCACGATACAGTTCACGGAATAGCTTGGCGGCTTCCTGTTTATCATTTGTGAATTCATAGACCCGGTGTGCTACTCCTTTTTGGATCATGCGTTGCTGTCCAGAATCAAGTGTGATTTGTTCTTCAACCTTATGATCAATCTGTGTAACAAGTTTTCTAAGTTCATGCTGCTCTTCCTTAATTGCCTGAGTATCTTCCACAAGATCAGCAGTAGTCCGTAAAACGGTAACAAGAGCCTGGTCTTTCGACATTGGAACTACGTTTTCTTTGATGTTGTAGTAATCATCTACCAGCATTTCATAGGCATCCCATGCTTGATCTGTATTTAATGATTTGGCATGTAGCCAAGCGCCCTTTTCGGTCCAAAGATAAATTTTGTTCAGGTTTTGCGGAAGGTCAATTTGACCTGTCGCTCTCAGGCGTCTTAATTCATCACCTTCTACTAAGAAGAAATGTTTATTTTCTTGATAACGCTCTTTATTACGATTGAAATTTCTATTAATTCGTTCTGGGTCAGTTCCGTATGCATCAGCTAATAGTGCTGTAGTTAGTACTCGCTGCCCGTTTGATTGAATTGGTTTAAGTTGATTCATTAAATAGCCTCCAAACTTTTTTGTTCTTGATCCCGCATCCAGGCATCTATGGTTTCCCGAGAGAAAAATATTCGGCGCCTTACACGTAAATGAGGGATTTGTTTTTGTTTAACCATGGCGTAAATGGTGTCAACGTGAACACCGATATATTCAGCAATTTCTTGAGGTGTTAAAGTTTTACGCTGCATTATTTCCACCTCCTATCATGCAAACGGAGTATAACCACATGTTTTTTATTTTCAAGGGGCTTTATAAACTTTTTTGAAATAAATTTTGATCAGTGTTTTCTAATAGCTCAACAATTTCCATTAACTTTGCAATTACATCATCATTTGAATAATCATCAGAAATCATCATGGCCGACTCTAAAACCTTAAGTTTTAATTCTGTCCAGATTACCTTGTGAATGATGTCCATGCTGTCAACTCCTTATGGAATTTGAATAACTTGCTGCTGGCAAAGATGATTAAGTTCAAATTCTAGGATTTTCATCACCTCCGGCACCTCAGCGAAGGTTACATTGTGGGATGCCAGAGATTTAAGTAAATCGTTAATGAGTTTTTCTTTTTGTTTTGCGTTCATGTTAAGGCCACCTTTTATATAACTTTGATACGTTTTGTATCAATAGATACCTGAAAAAGATCAGGGAAAAGCTTTCTATCCTGCACACCATAAAGTTTTTCAAATTTCAGCATCGTCTCACGTCCAGGATTACGAAGACCCTTTTCAATTTTCCTTACATATACTTCTGATATATCAAGTATTTCAGCGACTTGTTTTTGCGTTAACTTCCGTTTTAATCTTTCATCTACAAGTCTCTTTCGCAAATTAATCACCTCTTTTTGATACGTTTTGTATCACTTGTTGATTCGATTATAAATGATACGTTTTGTATCGTCAACTATTTTTGATACATTTTTTATCATTTGTTTATTTCGATACATTTTGTATCTATAATTAAGTTATAAATTAGGGTTAGAGAGGGAATTCCAAATGATTGGAGATCGATTAAAAAAATTGCGAGGTAAAAGATCGCAAGAAGAAATAGCCGAAAATGTAGGTATTTCAAGAGCCAGATTATCTCATTACGAAACGGGCAGAAGTGACCCAGATTCAGATACATTAAAACGACTTGCAGATTTTTATGGTGTATCCACCGATTATTTAATCACTGGTAGAGATAAAGAAAACATTTCTGTGGCCGGGCATGAAATAAAGTTAACACCTGAAGAGTTAAAGGTATTCGAAGAATTAAAAAAACACCCAACCCTTTTCCATGATCTTGCCTCGGATCCAGAGAAGAAAGTAAAGGAACTAATTAAGCTTTATAAAATGAAAAAAATGTTCCTTGAAGATGATGAAGAGGAATACGGTGAAGGCTTTGGGGATATTGAGGATTAACACGATCAGTGCTGGTCGTGTATATTTTTAAACTACTGCTGGTAAATATGTACTAATCTGCAAAATTTTATTTAGTTCTTACATCAGGGGATGTTTAAATGGAATTACAAAAAAGCATTGAAAACACCGATTATTGGGAACAAAGAGCAAATAAGGTCATATCCCATTTTAATTGGCAGCATCCAGACGAAATTGATCTTTATAATATTTGCTGGAGATACGGTATCAAAATAAAACCTCTTGACTCTAACTTTATTGATTCTGGAATTAACTATGAATCTATTAAACACTTAAAAGCATTTTCAGTTCCAAAGTCAAAAGCACGAAGAGGAACAATTTATTTAAATCCCGACCTAGAAGCAATTGAAAAGAAGCTTATTCTTGCTGAGGAGTTTTGTCACTGTTATTCTCACTTTTCCTCTCAGTTAAATATGGACAAGCTTATTATCAATAAATTAGAGAATCAGGCAAAAAGAATGGCTGCCTATCTTTTAATGCCAGCAATGTTTTTGAAAAAAATTTATACTGCAGCTATAAGCGAACCAGTTTTAATATCAGATATTGCTGATTATTTTGTGGTTACTGAAGAGTTTGCTCAGTACCGTCTAAAGCTTATATTTCAGCACCAGGTCGATGGGTTTATTACTCTTAAGAATAGATTAGGAAGTATAGAGTGGTTTAGCTAAAGAGATTAATATTTGACTGGGGTGATAGTTTGACATGAAAAAATCAATAAAAATCTTAATGATTTTACTTATTCTTGCATTAGCTGGCTGTGGAGAATCGGCAAATAGTGAACAAGTTGAATCCATTTTAGACGTTGAACAGTTTTCTTTAGTAAATAAAGCTTCTGTAAAGGAAAAATTAGGAGAGCCCACCTCATTTGAAGATATAAATTATCAAACTCCTTCAACGGGAGTAAATAACCTTTTAACGTATTTTTATTACGATTGGAATGGTTATAATTCAGAGTTTGTATTTGATGACAAAGATCGTCTTATCAGAATAACTATTTATCCTAGTGACAACAAGCAATCGAAGTTTATAAAGACGAATTTTGAGGACCATTTGAAACAGTTGGGTATAACAGCTAGTGAAAATTTATCAAAGGTTTCTGACACAGGCAGTGCTTGGCGCTATCAAAGAGTTTCAGATAAAGTTGATGAGGTTTGGACAATTTACGGAGATAGTTCGATCGATATAATAAAAGTTTCATTTGATGTTAGACCATTTTTATAAGGGGATAAATAAAAATGAAAACAAATTTCGTTGATGGAATAAATTTAATTGGCAAAGATAATAAGCGTGCTGAAACTATATTATTAAATTGTGAGAATCAATACCAAGATAACCCAATAGATTTACATTTTACTTATAACGGCTTAATCAAACTTTATTATAAGGAACGAGAAAACCACAGTGACGCACTTGATAAATGTATTAATGTTTGTTTAAAGGACATTGCATTATTCCCAGCATTTAAAAAGGCATACAATAAAGAAAATAAAGATTTAGGGGTTAGCCCATTTATCCCAAGAATTCCATCATTCCAACAATTAGCCGTTATTTATGAAAAACAAGGTAAATTAAAACAAGCAATTCAGGTATGTGAAAAGGCAATTAAATATGGTTTATATGATGGAACTAAAGGTGGATTTGAGGGAAGGCTGGAAAAGCTTCAAAATAAATTACAGAAATTAAAATAATTCATTCAGTGCCCTTTTGGGCTTTTCTTTTCAATCTAAAACAGAACATATATTCTTATCTGGAGGGAGAATAATGGCAAATATCCGTAAAAGAGGGGAAAACTCCTTTGTTCTTACTGTTGAAACAGGCTATGATGCAAGAGGTAAAAGGAAACGCCGTTATAAAACAATAAGAGTAGAGGACAAGGCACTCCTTAAAACAAAAAAGAAGCTAAATGATTTTTTAGAAAATGAATATCACAAGTTTAAAACCGAAGTTGAAGCCGGCGAATATATTTCGCCTGAGAAATTAACTGTTGAGACCTTTATAATAGATTGGAAGCAAAAATATGCCGTAAAGGAATTGGCTGAGACAACATTAACTAACTATTTTTCTCATATAAAAAATCATATTTTGCCTATCATTGGTCATATGAAATTGGACCAAATAAAACCCATGCACTTAATAAATTTATTAGACGGCATGAGACGAGTAGACGAAAGTAAAGAGGCTTTGTCTGAACGAACTAAACAAGATACCTATTTAGCATTAAGGAACATATTTGAGCGGGCTGTTGAATGGAAAATCATAAAGGAGAATCCCGTAAAGTCTGTAAAGAAGCCAAGAGCTTTAGAAAATCGGGAAGTTAACGTTTATGATGAGGCCGAAGTTGAAGCTTTGTTTTTAGCAGCTGAGAATGAGCCTTTACACTGGAGAATGTTTTTAACCTTAGCACTGGCAGCTGGATTAAGAAGAAGTGAGAATTTAGGGCTAGAATGGTCAAATGTAGACTTTGAAAAGGGAACCATTGATATTAAACAGGTTATTGTAAAGGGGAGAAATGGTCCAGTAATTAAGCAGCCAAAATCCAAGAATTCAAAACGTATTATTTCTTTGCCTTCCTCGGTCGTTAAGGAACTGGAGGCATTTGAATTACACTGGAAAAAGGAAAAGTTAAAAATGGGAGACGCTTGGATTGAGGAAAATCATAAGTGGGTATTTTGCAATGAAGATGGAACTCATTACTATCCAGATACACCAACTACATGGTGGAAGCGATTTACAGAAAGATCAGGAGTAAGATATATAACCCTTCATGATCTGCGGCATACATCTGCAACATTACTAATCAACCAGGGCGTACATGCCAAAATTATATCTGAAAGATTAGGTCACTCGGATATCAGGATAACTATGAACACATATGGCCACGTTCTCCGAAAAGCTGATCAAGAAGCCGCAAATAAATTAGACAGCATTTTTTCTAAAAAGCAATCTGTATAGACTACATGTCGCCAATTTGTCGCCGAACACCGGCGACAAGCATCCTGAATCATCCTGTTCAAACAGGTAACAATCAGACTGAGCCCTTGATACAACAAGGTTTGTCCTGGAACGTCCGTTTGGTTCCTGTTAGGTCTGTTGTTCTGGCAGCGTAGAGGTCAGGGGTTCGAGCCCCCTATGCTCCATACTAAAGAAACCTTGATATATCAAGGTTTCTTTTTTATTTTAAAATTAACGGAAATCGATTATCGCCTTATCTGCAAAAACATCAAAGTATATCCTCTGTATAAATAACACAAAGCTAAGAGTAAAGTCTATCTTAGCCTCTTGAAATCAACCATTTATCCTTATTTACGGCCAACTTGAAGATAAACTGTTCCAGTGGTAGCATCGAATCCTGCTTTTACTGTTCTTCCATTAGCTGTGAATTGTTCTGGAATCTCGTTATTATTAAAGTAATTCCATACACGATTCGCATCTTCTTCAAAGTACAGTTTAAATAATTCCTTTGAGACAATTGGAATTCGGTAAGAGTTTGGTAAACTGTTACTTTCCCAAAATAGCCAAGTTAAATCTACTTCAGTAGATGAAGATGGACTTTGACCAATTACATTCATTGCTTCTGGATATTCAGGGATACTGTAACTCATACCGCTATTTTTAAAACCAAGTTCATTTTGCAGCGTTTTTAAATTTTCAGCATGATTTGAGCTCCACTTTGATTTTAAGACTGGTGCAACCCATCCATCAGGATAGACTTTTCCAACTGATTCGGCTTGTGACTGCTCTGCTAAAAGTGCTAACTTGGCTTTTGAAGGAGTTTCATATTTAACAGCACTTGATTTTTTCACAAAAAGACCTCCACCAAGACCGTAATAGCCCCCGTCCTGTCCTTTATAGCTGTAAACACGATATTCATCGCCCTTTTTTAGTGTTCTGTCAGCCCTTTCAAAAGTTTTGTCTTTAGATTGAAATATTGGTGTAGCGCTTAAAACGGTTATTTTGCCGATTTGACCTGCTTTTAATTCAGTCTTTCCCCACATCACTTTTTGAGTTGCAGCTGAAGCTGACCCTGTTGTTAAAAGTAATCCAATGATCATAAATACTGTAATTAACAATCTTCTCTTCATGTATTTTACCCCCGATATCTTATTATGTACTGTACATATATCGGAAGATTTCATTATATTTTTACAATATGCTATTACACATTTTGTCCTATTCTGCAACAAGATCAAAGTATATCCTCTGTATAAATAACAGAAAGCTAAGAGAAAATTCTCTTAGCCTTTTGCATAGTATGAAGTTTATTATTTTCTTCCTAATTCCAAGAGTAATCCCCCAGAGTTAGGGTCATAAAGTACAGTTACATTTCTTCCATTAGCAGTGAAACGGTCTGGAATATTTCCACTGTCAAGGTAATTCCAAACTCTCGTTGCATCTTCACCAAAATATAGTTTGAATAATTCTTTTGCTACAATTGGAATCCGGTATGATTCAGGTATAGCACTATCAGTCCACATATAAAATAATAATTCTACTTCATCTGACGAAGAGGGGCTTTGGCCAATAACTTGAACTGCTTCGGAACGGCCGGTAACACCAAAAGTATTACCACCATTTTCAAATCCAAGTTCATTTTGAAGAGTTTTGAGATTTGTTGTATGATTTGAGCTCCACTTAGATTTTAAGACTGGTGCAACCCAACCATCCGGATATGTACTTCCTTCTTTTTGAGAGAGTTCCTGTATTTTTAATAAAGCCAGTTTTGCTTTGGAAGGAGTTTCATATTTGACAGCATTGGATCTTTTAACAAATAATCCTCCACCTAAACCGTAATAGCCGCCCTCTTGGCCTTTATAGCTATAAACCCGGTATTCATCACCCTTTTTCAAGGATCTTGACCCTTGCTTAAATACACCTTCTTTCATTTGGTAAGTGGGAGTGGAACTTATTACTGTGATCTTACCAATTTGCCCGATTTTTAATTCTGTCTTCCCCCACATCACTTTCGTTGGTGCTGCTTCTGCTATTGTTAATGTTGATAGGAACAAAATTGGCACCATTAATACAGGCAACAAGAAATGTTTTTTCATGATGTACATCCCCAATCTATTTTCATATATTTTTATATCGGCCAAATTTCCCATCACTTAAAGATTAAAAGCAAAAAGCACCTCCGAAGAGATGCTTATTTTTTATTCTTCAATTTATTCATTAAAGCATTTACCTTATTTCTCATTTTTTCCGTTTCTTCACTAAGCAGAGATATTGAATATTCATCATCAATTTTTGTTACAGATAAAATATCTCCTTCTCTAAATTCTGCAATCTCTTCTTTAGGAATAAGTAGCTGTTCTTCCTCGTTTGGATATTTCAAAAGAACTCCCAATGATTCTTCAAACCGGTCAAGAGTATATTTGGTCATTCAATACAACTCCTTTAGTTAACGTTCACATGCCCAACCGTCATTATCGCGATCGTGCTTAGTTGAATAAGCAGGGTGGCCAGTTTGTACACCATTCGGGTAGTATACACGCATGGATGTACAGTTACTGAATGATGTAGGTGCTCCCGGTAAAATATAGGTTCCTGAACTCGGATTTTTTGACGGTTCAGGAGTAACTGCAGGTTTTTCTGGAACAGGAGGAGTAGGCGTAATTGTCACACCATTCCACGGTTTAGTATTAAAAGAGTAGCTCAATCCATTTGTGCTCATAGTAATATTACCAGAAAACACAGTGGAGTATAGTAATGATCCTGCATTCTTTAGACGGCTCACAACTTCTGAATGAGGATGACCATATGAATTTTCAAAACCATATGATAAGACAGTTGCAGCAGGCTTAACTGCATTTATAAATGCTTGAGAACTGCTTGTATTTGAACCATGATGTCCTGCTTTTAATACAGTGGATTTAACTGTATATTTTCCCATGATTTCTTGTTCTGTGGCAGTGTCTGCATCGCCCATTAATAACACACTAATATTTCCGTAAGTTAATCGTAATACTATGGATGCTTCATTGTTATCGTCTCCAGCTTCAGCAGCGTTCAAAACAGTAATCCCGAGGTTTGAATCTAGGTTAATCGTGCTGCCTGCCTTAGGAATCACATAATTGATATTTTTGGCATCAACCAATGACAATAAATCGTAGTAAGTCTGAGTCGTGTGTGATTGTCCGGGATCTACAAAATTACTTACCTGGAAAGTATTAAGGACTGAAATTAATCCGCCGATATGATCAGCATCTGGATGTGTAGCAACTACATAATCGAGCTTGGTTACTCCTTTATTTTTCAGGAAGCTAACTACTTCATCTCCAGCTGATTTTGCCCCGCCATCAACAAGCATATTTTTACCGTTTGAAGTTTGGATTAGAATAGAATCCCCTTGTCCTACATCGATAAAATGAACCTGTAACGGCTTGTTATTTACAATATCCAATAGTGCTAATTTACTCTTTGAAGGTGTTTCGTATTTGATAGACGACCCTTTTTTTACAAAAAGTCCTCCTCCAATCCCATACATTCCTCCATTTGCACTCTTATAGGAATAGACACGGAACTCTTCGCCTTTTTTCAGTGTTTTTACCACTTTCATATTTACATCGTAAACTGGCGTATTGCCAAGAACGGTGATTTTTCCTATTTGGCCCTTCTTTAATTCTGTTTTCCCCCACATGATTTTGGTGGATCCAGGAGTAACAGTATTTTGTGGAGCCGATGATTGTTGTTCGAGCAGTGCTAATTTTGCTTTTGAAGGCGTTTCGTATTTTACTTTGGAGCTCTTTTGGACATATTGTCCACCCCCAACGCCATATAATCCGCCATGTGCACTTTTATAGCTGTATACACGAAATTCGTCGCCAGCTTTTAATGTACGAACAGTCTTTAGAGAACCATTTGCTTCTAAAGTGACCAAATTTGTATTTGATAAGACCGTCACCTTTCCGATCTGGCCGACCTTTAATTCTGTTTTTCCCCACATTACACGGGATGCAGCGTGTGCATCAGATGATTGAAATCCTGAGAAAGAAAAAAACAACACAGCTGTCAGTAATATCATAAGTAGTTTTCTCATTGCTTTTCCTCCAAGAAAATTTTCTTTTAGAAACCAAAATTAATCATACTACTTGAATCGGAGATATCGCGCAGGAAGATTAATCCTATTTCTAACAACCCTTTAGAAGCCTCATATATTGTCGGTACAATTTATTCTTTCTGGTCATTTTAGTAGGTTCGATTGTCTGTTTGTTTAAAAAAACAAGACTGCCGATAATCCAATAAAAACTAGATTTGTCAACAGCCTTGTTTTGTTTTAGGAGCTTCCTATGTATTCGGTTTAAAAGTGCTCTGACTTCTAAAGTTATTAAGCACCCAATTCTTTCTTTGTACGCATATTCCCCGCCCGTTTTAATTTTCCCCAGCCCACCCGATTTCCTTTTAAAGCGGCAAACAGGGATTTCCACGTGACCCATAGCAATAGATAGCGATAAATCACTCTTTGCAGAATTAACGTAAGGAGCGGCTTCACACTTAACTTCTCCATCCTAAATGCAATGAAACACACAAGGAAATCAACCAAATAGTAGCTGATAAAAATCAATAACGACTTTTTTACATCCCCTGATAGGAAGCCTAAAATAAACAATATATCTAAAAATGGTGCAAAGAACGGCACAATGAATTGAAAGAGCAGTATATTAGGGAGGGCGATAAATCCAAGTGATTTATGTTTTATTCCTCCAAACGCTTTCTTATGCTTCCAAAAACATTGCAAAGTGCCAAAATTCCATCTGAACCGCTGTTTAAGGAAATCTCTAATCGTCTCTGGTGCCTCGGTATAGGCGAATGCCTGTTCATCAATAATGACTTTATAACCTTTGCGGAGAATTTTTAACGTCATATCGGTATCTTCCGCTAAGGTGTCATCGGTAAAATAGCCAAGCTCTTGGACTGCCTGTTTACGCCATGCACCAAATGCTCCGGGAACGACTGTCACACAATTAAGAGCAGCAAATGCCCTTTTCTCCAAGTTAAATCCAGTCACATATTCAATATGCTGCCAGGTGGTTAATAGTTTTTTTCTGTTGCCAACTTTCACATTTCCAGATACCGCTGCAATATTTTCATCCTCAAAGTGTCGAATCAATAGCGAAATTGATTTAGGAGTAACAATGGTATCTGCATCAATAGCAACAATGATATCCCCCTTGGCTTTTCTGATTCCCAGATTAATAGCTGAAGCCTTTCCGCCATTTTCCTTATGGAATAGTAAAACCTGTTTATTGGCGGCAAAACCACGGGATACAACAGAGGAAGTCTGATCCTGTGAACCATCATCAACAACGATGACCTCCAGGTTGGGGTAATCACTTTTTAGGATTGACTCAATCGTCCGGCCTATAACCTTTTCTTCATTATAAGCCGCAATAACAACACTGATAAACGGACTCGCTTGACCCTGAGGAGAGGTTGCCTGTTTTTTATGTTTAATAGCTAAGCAAACAAGAATAAAAAGACGCAATAGCAAAATAAAAATGGCCCCATAAAGCAATATAGAAACAGTATCATGAACGTTAGCTATATTGAACAGTATTACTTTGGCGCTTAGCATAATCGGATATTCCACCTCTGGGACAGGAGGAATGACACTGCTTTCACTTTTTTTCATTAGATCGCTTACCGTCACGAATCTATATCCTTGACTTTGCAGCTTCTCAATCATGTCAGGCAATGCTTCCACAGTGGCATGTCTATCTCCTCCGCCATCATGAAGCAATATAATATCGCCACTAGATGCCTGCTTCATTACATTCTCAACGATTCGCCTGCTGTCACGAAGCTTCCAGTCCTTTGAATCGATATCATAATTGACAGTAATGTAGCCCATTTCTGTGACATCCGTCATCCTTTGAAAATGTGAAGGACTATACTTCGCCTCTTCATCCCCATAAGGCGATCGATAGAACGGCGTGGTACGCCCAGTAATTCCTTGAATGATCCGTTGAGTACTATTCAGTTCAAACTTCAGCTGTTCATTAGACATTTCATTTGTTTTCGGATGAGAAAATGTATGGCCGCCGAGCTCGTGGCCATCCTTGTAAATTTGCTTAACGAGATCTTGATTAAGCATCGCGTTTTTCCCAATAACAAAGAACGTTGCCTTAACATCATATTGTTTCAGGATTTCAAGAATGCGCTTCGTGTATTTAGGGTCTGGCCCATCATCAAAGGTTAGGACAATCTCCTTTTCCTCTGGTTTGCTTAAACGTTCAAACTCGGATGAAACAGGATTAGCCACATAGGTTTCATTCGCAATATAGCCAACATCATCAAACTGAAGGCTGCGTTTTCCAGCTTTTCTGCTCTTTTGGGATCGAAATATATTTCCCTTGCCTGTACTGTAAATATGGTCTCCATTCTTAACTGTAAGCAATTCTTCGGTTTTATTTCCTTTAAGAATATCCCAGACAGATGGATCTTCTGATCCCAGCCTCCAGAGGGCAATTCCCTGTGCCCCAGCCTCCGAAGACATTTTTAATTGGTTGAAGAAAGTTGCACTGTCCAAAAACCAGATTTCATGCAATTTGTCCTTATCCATATATTTAAGATAAGGAGTCTGGCTTAAATCATCCCATTGAATGTTCAGATTTGCTTTTTCCGCTATTCTCATCACATCATCAAAGGAAACAACTTCACCCTCCTGCTGGTTTTCCCAGTCCCAATCATACCCATAGTTCCCCAGTCCAACGATGAGTTTTTCCTTGGATACTTTTTCGAGATTTTTGTTAAACCAGGAGGAGGAGGCAATAGGACCTGGATTAATCACATTTTCATCATATGACATCAAGATAATCTGATCTGTGTACTTTTCCAGTTCTTTGTAATCAAACGCCTCATTTGCAGGGGGCACATCAATCGAAACAGAGAGACCATCAGCGTGAAATACCTGATAAAGCTCCTTCATAAATTGAGTCAGCAAATCCCGATCATCCTTGTTGAGATTCTCAAAGTCTATATTAATCCCATCAAAGCCATGCCTTTTTATTTGTTCATGCAAGCTTTTAATTAACTTCGCTTGTTCCGAAGGGGAGTGAAGCAGTTTTCGGATCGTCTCCTGATTCCACTTGCCATTCTGTATGTTATGAATTAACGGTATTACCTTGACATCATTCTTCTTGGCGAGATCTGCAATTTCTGGCTGTATATCACTTACCAGCTCAAGATTCTCATCTAAATGAAACCATTGGGGGATGAGAATATCTATCGCATCAATATTAGCCCTTAACGAGTGTTCACTGTTTACATCCCAATTCACATAAAAAGCGTAAACATCTCCTTTATAGGCCAATGGCTGCTTTAGATACGCTTCGTTCCTAGAGGATTCAAAAGAAGCAGCAGAAACTGAATCTATTACGTTCGATGGGCGAATATGAGAAAACTCATCTGCTATTTCTATTTCTACATCAGGCAAGATTGGATTAAAGTACAAGCCTAATCCAGAAAAGAAAATGACAAGACAAGATACAACAGCAATGAGAGTGAAGGAACATACAAGAATATTCCACCTAATACCTGATTTTGTTTTAAAAATAAAACTTTTATTGGCTTTTTCAAGGGGAGAATTCGATTTAGTATCCTTGATTCTTTTACGGAAAATCATGCTTCAACCTACCTCGTACATTATTATCCTTGTAATCAATTCTTTGACAAGGTTTTACCAATTTTTAATCCTCATATTTCCAAATATCCCATTTAAGAGTAACAGGTGGCATTTAAAGACGGAATGAGCTTATATATTCAACTTTCTCTTGCCGCAGTGCTGTTTATTGGCACCTATCGGAATAATTACCTAAAGATTATTAACATTTCATTTACCTGTACAATATTCCTAGTGCCTTCTTAACAAATCTATACATCTAACCCTTTAAATGGAATATCCCCATCAAATAACATGGGGCAATTGAGGTATAAATTTTTCTTTATTTCAATAGAAAATCTTTGCTTAATATTCATTTAACAAATTATTAGCATGGGTGAAACATTGTAATGAAAAACAGAGGTAGTCCTTCCCGGGCAAAAAGACTAATTATTCTGTCTGTATTGCGTTTTGCAATTTTTTATAGTCATTTCGTTGAATACCTGTTTATTTGCTCTGATGATAAAATGATACAAGATTAGCGAAAAGGAAGTGTAAGTATGAAGCCAGAACACACATCCCCCGCCGGTAAAAAAAAAGGGACAGCTTTTAAAATTACAATCGGAGTCATTTGCTTTTTAATATTAGGTGCAGGGACTTATGCTTTTACCGTGTATAAATCCGTATCCTATACTCTAAATAAAACACATGAACCAATACACCGTTCGGAATCAAAGCAGCGAACTATTAATTTTGCGAAGGAAGACCCCATTTCGATTTTATTATTAGGTGTTGACAAGCGCGATGGCGACCGCGGACGTCCGGATTCGATGATGCTGCTGACCGTAAATCCTCGCACAGATTCAATTAAAATCGTCAGCATTCCTCGTGACTCTTATACAGAAATAGCCGAAAAAGATAAGAAAGATAAGATTAACCATGCCTATACATATGGCGGAGTAGATATGTCAATAAAAACGGTTGAGGGTTTCCTGCAGATACCTGTTGATTATTATGCAGAAATAAATATGGATGGTTTCCTAGATTTAGTGGAATCTGTTGGCGGAGTAACAGTGAATAACACATTCCCCTTTACCTATGGCGGGATTGACTTTCCTGCAGGCCAATTGAAATTGGATGGCAAGGAGGCCCTCCTATATTCCAGGATGCGGGCTGATGACCCTAATGGCGACTTTGGCCGACAAGAGCGTCAGCGAAAAATCATTCAAGCATTTGTGAAAGAAGCTTTGCAAACAAAAACACTTGTGAACTATCGAAAAATTTTGGACGCAGTTGGCAATAACGTAAAAACCAATCTAACATTTAGCGAAATAAAAGAATTTCAAGCAGATTATTCGCAAGCTAGCTATAACATAGAGCAGCTTCAAATAAAAGGAAACGGAAAGATGATAGATGGGGTCTATTACTACATGGTGCCAGAGTTTGAAAGGAACAAATTGTCGAATATTCTTAAAAAGCATTTAAATATTGAATAGTGATCAATTAAACATTGAATAACTCGGAGATAAAAATTTGGAGATAAAAAAGGGTCTATTGATTGTATCTGCAAGTATCATTATGTTGTTCGGTTTTTTTGAAATGAAAGTCTCTGATGGGTTAAACACAGACGAAATCATTACACAGAACTTATTTGATGAATGGTATGAAAAAACATGGTCAAAAAGTCATTTTCCAAAACAGGGAATAGAATATAGCGGTGCCAATTATGCCTGGGGATGGAGTTATGCGGCTAATTCTTTAATCAATATGTACAAGGCAACGGGGGAAACGAAATATTTAGATTACTTTATCCCCCAGGCCAATTATATTTTGAACCATACCGACAAAGACCTGGGAATAACCAGTTTCAGCAATACAAGTTTATCATTACCTGCCTGGTCAGACAGGGGGCACTATACCTCGAGAAAGTTTAATTATACTTATCCAGTCCATACGGGAATGATTACTTTGCCCATCTTACGATTTGTGGATGTGGTTAGATCTGACAACTTAAGTAAGTACAACAAGATGGCAGATCACTTTTTAACCGCCAGCGGACAAGCCCTTTCCGTTCATAACCAGCCAAACATGTGGATAGACATATCAAAAACAGAAGGGTTTTTCAGAGGACACCCTTATGGGGCAAGCATAATTTCCGAGGCAAATAAGATTGGGGTACCTAATCGTATTTTGATCTATCTAGCAGCATGCGGGCTGTATGATAAGCTTACTGGAAAAGGTATTTACACTAAACAGATTGAAAAGAGTCTCCGCTTTTTTAAAAATACATTGCTCCGATATGATAACGATTTTGACGCTTATTATTGGAAATATTGGATTGAAGGAACTTCCCAATATCCGGGGGAAGATATTAGTCACGCCGCTTTGACGGTCTATGGACTATTTGTCCTTCATGAAGAAGCCGGCTTTGCCATTTTAAAAGATAGTGATTTTATTAGAATTAAAAACATTATTTATAAGATGGTAAACAAGGATACACCGCCAAAAATCAGAAAGAATATTCATAACTTGGATAATGAAGAAAAGCTTTACTACAATTCGGAAGAAAATCCTTACTATTATCAAATATTAAGATGGAGCTTTTTAGGTATTTATGATGAAAAAATTTTTGACAGACTCGATGGGGTATACAGAGAGTTATACCTTCGTGAGAAGCCTTCCAGCTCAGGTTTGTTTAGTATTGCTTCCTATTTGTCAACAAAAAAAGAATTAAAGAATAAGGATGGACAAAAGCGCTAGCCGATTTAGCTGGAGACAGTCAGCAACGATGATTACTTGCAGATGAAAACGACAAAAAGGCATGCCCGCTCCCCAGTACCAATGGCAATAGGGAGCGGGCATGCTTTAGTTTTCCACCGTTAATTTAACATTGACTTTATTGCTCTAATTACCCTATCCTGCTCTTCTAACGTCATATTGGATCCTGAAGGCAGACATAGTCCGTTTGTATATAAATCGGATGAAATACATTTCCCCGGTTCATGGGAATAATATTTGACCCCTTCAAACACCGGCTGCAAATGCAGAGGCTTCCAAACTGGCCGTGCTTCAATTTCTTCCTCAGCCAGTTTATTAATGATATCCATAGGAGTTATTCCTAGCATATTTTGATCGATTGTCAGCGCTGTCAGCCAGCGGTTCGACCTAGTTCCTGGCAATTCCGGCATAAATTCAAGTCCGTCTATTCCACTTAATGCTTCTGCATACTGGTTAAATATTGCCCTCCTAGCATTGACCCGATCGTCCAGGACTTCTAACTGGGCACGGCCAACCCCTGCTAGGATGTTGCTCATACGGTAATTAAATCCGACTTGGCTATGCTGATAATGCAGAGCGGGATCGCGCGCCTGTGTGGCTAAAAATCTTGACCTTCTCAACGCCTCCTCATCATTTGAAACTAGCATTCCGCCGCCAGATGTTGTGATGATCTTATTTCCGTTAAAAGAATAGATGCCAAACTTCCCAAACGTTCCACTTTTTTTTCCTTTATAGACAGAACCCAATGACTCAGCAGCATCCTCAATAATCGGTACTTCATAATGATTACATATGGATACAATCTCATCCATTTTTGCGCTCTGTCCATAAAGATTGACGACAATTACTGCTTTTGGCAGTCTGCCTATTATTGCTGCTTCTTTCAATGCCGTTTCCAGAGCCTGCGGAGACATATTCCACGTGTCAGGTTCCGAGTCAATAAAGACGGGTTCAGCTCCTTGGTAAAGTATTGGATTGGCGCTTGCTACAAAGGTTAAAGTTGAGCAAAACACTTGGTCGCCCTTTCCCGCCTTTAACAGCTCAAGCGCCAGATGGATGGCCGCGGTACCGGAACTTACAGCCGCTGCCCCCCTCATACCAACATAGGCAGCGAGTTCTTCTTCAAACGCATTCACGTTCGGGCCTAATGGGGCAATCCAATTTGTCTCAAAAGCATCATTAATGTATAATCGCTCACGTCCACTCATATGGGGAGAGGAAAGAAATATTCTTTTTTGTTTAATCGCTTTTTGCGCCATTAAGAGTCACACCCTAACTTTTTTAATTGTTCTTGCTGGTGTACCCGCTACTGTCACGAGATCATTTACATGCCGAATGACTGTTGCCCCAGCACCAACTGTACTCCAACTGCCAATTTGAATTCCCGGAATCACCGAAGCGCCTGCACCAATCTGTGTACCCTCCCCAATCACAACCCCGCCAGTTAAAACAGCTTTGGGAGAGACATGGACATAGTCACCGAGAATCGTGTCATGTTCAATCACAGCTCCTGTGTTTAAAATCCCATGATTCCCAACAACAGCGGAGGCATTAACTACACAATAAGGCATAATCACCGTACCATTTCCGATCTTTGCTGAGGGACTGATCACAGCCGTTGGATGTGCAAGAACCGCATAACGTTCCAAAGGCAGCGAGAGCTCTACAGTGATTTTTTTACGAATCTGATTTTGACCAATAGCAACCAGAAAACTCATATTCTTATCTTCTATTGCAAGCTCCTTTGCTAAGGAGACAGGCCCATAAATAATTCCATTCTTCTCTTCTCGGCAAGTTAATTTGTCATCCAGCCAGGCAGCTATTTGATATTCATTCGATGAAAAAACGATTTCTTTAATCACTTTGCTGTGCCCGCCCTGGCCAATTAAACATAAATTTCTCATAGATTCATCTCCCGCTTGGAGGACTTGCCGAATTTTTCCACCGTGGCAGAGCCCTGTTGACTAACTCCTTCAGATCTGACCACTTTAATAAACGTCATAAAAAGGATTTTCATATCTAGCCAAAAGGATTGATGGTCTACATACCAGACATCTAATGCAAACTTTTCCTCCCACGAAATGGCATTCCGCCCATTCACTTGAGCCCAGCCGGTAATGCCTGGACGGACATCATGACGCCTCGCCTGTTCCTCGGTATAGAGTTCTAAGTATTCCATTAATAACGGACGGGGGCCGACTAAACTTAAATCCCCTTTTAATACATTTACCAGCTGCGGCAGCTCATCCAAACTCCATTTCCGCAGCAGCTGGCCGAATGGCGTCAGACGCAGATGGTCTGGAAACAATTCTCCGCAGGAATCACGATGATCTGTCATCGTACGAAATTTATAAACGTAAAAAGGCTTGCTATGCAAGCCCGGACGCTGCTGTTTAAAAATGACTGGGGAACCTAGCTTGAAGCGAACCAAAATGGCAACGAATCCAATAATAGGGCAAAACAAAATCAATCCAATGAGAGCGCATGTAACATCAAATAATCGTTTCATGAGCTCATTCCCTTTAAATCACGGAGCATAACTTTCTCCAATTCCTCGGATAGAATATTCCAGTTGTGCTCCTTTTCTACATAAATACGGGCATTCTTTCCTAATAAACGAAGCTCATCCTTTGAAGTACTTCCCAATACTTTTGCTAAATTGGCTGAAAAGTTGCTTTTTATCACAAATCCACCACCTGCTTTTTCGACCGGAGTCCCTTCCAAATTGCAAAGGACTGCAACCGGCAAGGAAGCCGCCATATAGTCGTAAAGCTTGTTGGGGCTGATTCCCCATTTAAAGACAGGAGAATCCTTCAAGGGCAATAGGCCAATATCACACTGTGTGAGCAAAGACGGAATATACTCTTTAGGCAACGGGTTTATAAAATCAACATTTTCAATCGATTCTGCTTGTTTTCTATCTATTAATCTTTTCTTTTCTGGTCCATTGCCAACAAAGAGAAACTGGACAGGTACCTTTGACTTTTTCAACAGGTTGGCCGCATCCAAAATCGCATCAAGGTTATTCGCATTTCCATGACTCCCGGCGTAAACCGCAAGAATCCGGTCGTGGTTCTTTGCCAATATATTCTTAATTTCACCTGGTAATTCTTTTTTGTTTTCCATTCGTTTAAAATCAATGCCATTTGGTAAATACAGAACCTTCTGCTGGTCAATGCCTTGGTTTGTGACATAGCCGACAGCTTTATCAAATAAGACGATAATCCTCTTTGATTTTCTGTACAGAAACTTTTCCAGTGAAGCCAAAATACCAATAACCGGATTTCTCTTAGTTATTTTTCCTAAGTCAATTAACGTTTGCGGCCATAGATCCCGTTCCTCAAAATAGAAAATAGATCGCTTCTTTTTCGCGATTCTATAGCCAACATAGGCAGCAAGCGGATGGACCAGAGAGCCGATAACGATATCCGGCTTCTGGTCCATTTCTTTGGCAATGTTATAGGCGCGTTTGCTGTAAGAAAGCATATTGAAAACTCGATGAACATCATTACGTTCGTATGGAGTCGTTTTAATCCAAATAAACTGAATTCCATCATATTTTTTCTTGATATACAGGTTACTGCTATTTTCCAAGTGCTCCTCTTTTAATGTTTGGTAATTAAAGGATGAAGCGAAAATGGTTACCGAGTGCCCTTTTGCGATAAGCTGCTTCGCCAAATCATAATGTCTGGTCCCGCCGCTTGATCCTGGTCCAAGTGCATAATGATTGAAAATCCAGATATTCACATTAAAACCTCATTTCTGAATGATTAGTCATTGTTCTTTTGTCAAATAACCCTCTATATGCTTCAATCAGATTTTGACTTTCGGTTTCCCAGTTATATTCTGTTTCTGCTGCTCTGCGGCCATTTCTTCCCATCCTCTTTGCTTCTTCCTGATTTTCATAAAGGAATTGAATCGCATGGGCAATTTCGTCCACGTCACTCGGATTTACACAAATACCACAATGATGCTTTTCAACAATTTCGCGCCACAACGGAAAATTCGAACAAATAACCGGTATGCCTGCTGACATATATTCGAACATTTTTACAGGCAGAGAATATTTAAAGGCATCATTTTCTTCCAGCACCACTAGACCTGCCAAAGAATGATTCAGCAGATCACGCACTTCATTTTTATCTAAAAACCCTAAGTATCTAACCTGACCAGCCTCATTATGCCCGAACATTTCTTTATCCTTTTGGCTGAAAAATCTCCCGGCCAAATATAATCTGCACCCGGTAGATTGAATCGCTTCATGCATGGCCGGTAATCCTCTATCTGCAGATAAGCCGCCAATATAGCATACATACGGCTCCTCTGACAGTTTCGTATTTAAAGGATTCAACTCCCAATCCATTCGCGGATAATTTTTAATCGTAAGATTTCTATTATTATAGTTTTTAAATTTATGACTGATATGCGGGGTTGCACAGATAACCAGATCAAATAGTCTTGATGCATTTTTTTCTCCAACATGAATGAAGATGGAAACTAGCTTTTTGATAGAATTAGGTATATATGGCTTTCGATAAATCTGCAAAGGTAAATCTTCATGCACATCATAGATGACCTTTTTTCCTTTAAGCTTTAGCAGAATGCCAATGGGGATTAACTCAGGATCATGGAAATGATAGATATCCGCGTCAATCTTTTTTGCCTTTTTATACACTGCACCTACAGTCCTCGTCATTCTACTAAAACGATTCCCTTGTGTTTTTGAGATTCCATGTATAAATACACCATTCACCTGTTCAGTTGGAGCATTGGGTGCAACCAGGTGAACTTCATTACCCGCTGCCGCAAGAGATTGACACTCTTTCACAAATATTCGTACATCATTATAAGAATGAACTGAAGTGATGTGACATACTTTCATATATTTCCCCTTTGTGTAACCAATAGTATTAAAAACTAGCTTTGTTATTCTTTCTGAAGCCTCCCCTGATTTCTACAAAACGGAGCAATAGAAGCAACTGCTAAAAAGGTAAACAACATCCTATTATCATTGATATCTCCCGATACAAGAGCATTTAGGAGGGTAAATAAGATGCCGACCAATACGGTAAACTGGATATTCATGTTTTTACTTTCTGTACCGCCATAATTGATTGTTATTCTATAAATGGAGGTAAGCAGCAAAGCAAGGAACAGTAAAAAGCCGATCAGGCCTAACTCAGATAAAAGTTCCAGAAAAATGTTATGGGGGTAATCCCTCTTATCTATAGAAGAAAACGATAGCGGAAAACTGCCGATACCATCTCCTAAAACCACGTTATGGTTAAACATTTCCATTGCCGTATAATATCTTTCTATTCTCGCATTAGCAGAGCTCCCGCCATTTTGCTCCGTAAATAAAACTTCTAATCTGCTAATGGTCGTTTTAAAGCCACCCGATTCCAAAATAAACGAACCCACACTAAAAATTAAAAATGCTAAAAGGAATACATATTTAGTGTTTTTAGAATAAAATATCGTTCCCTTTTTATAGCGGACGGAACTAAAAGTCATAAGCAGAAAAATGACAAAAAAGGCAATGAGCGGCATTCTAGCCCCAGTTGCCATCAGCGCAAACACATTAATAAACAAACTGATCAATGAAAGAAGTTTATTTTCTCCGTAAAAGTAATTAATGATTAGTAAAGTTGCACCCAACCCGCTTAACCTGGCAGCACCTAGATAATTATCTCCAGAAAGTGCGATAAAACCAGTTGGGGAACTGTTTGTCATAAATAAATAGATCGTCATGAGAGATCCAGCTGTAGAGACCAATACCATAGATAATAAAAACCTTTTTACAGATTCCTTATTATTTATCAATAAGAGGCCGCCGAGAAAAGCCCAGCCAGTAATGAACATAAATCTTAACGTCTTGTCGATTGAATAGACTAAGCTATTGGTCCAAAACATGCTTCCCAATAATACACCGACCAAGCAAGAAAATAACACGAGAGGAACAAAGGCACTTTTGCTTACTTTTGGTGATTGGATAAATCTCTTTATAAATACCAAGAAAGATAACGCGAGAAAGAATATTGTTAAATCAATAGGTAACTGTAGCCCAGCTTTAAAATAACCACTTACCAGAAACAATACAAAAAACATTTCGCCGCAAAGCAAAACTTTTATTCTTTTTATCAAATACATCATCCTCAAAATTTCATTAATGATTCCCTAGAGTTTCGTATTGATCTTCTGGATATTTACGTTTGAGTTCCCTATAAATCAAAATGTATAAAATGATATAACAAAAGCCCATTACACCGCCGTACATTCCTAATGCAGCATAAAAGGCAACTTTAAAAAGACTTATACTTAAAAATAAAAGAATGATTAATAAAAACCTGAAAACGTCCCACAGAAGCTGGTAAGTTTGTTTGTTAAGAATATTTAATGTCTGGGATAAGGGGCTGACTACGAATTGTATTAGAAACATAAAGGATAAGATCTGGATAATCTCTCCTGCACCAGACCAATTCTCACCAAAGATAAAGCCAATAACTGCTTCTCCTAAAAAAAATAAAAGAGAAATAGGGATTGCCCCTAAAATAAATAGCTTCTTACTAGTTCCAAGGAACAGTTTCAATATCTTTTCTTTCTCTTTTTTTTGAAATAAGGCCGCCGCTTCACTATAATATACTTGGGCTATGGCTGTGCTGATCAGCAATAGCGGCGAAATGATTAATCTTTGTGACAATGCAAAAAGTCCAACTGAAGCAGACCCATAGATTCCTCCCAGTATAATCGGAACTAATTGCAGGGAGCTGCTATTAATAAAAGAAGCAATGCTGGTTACAAGCGGATATTTTTTATACTCAATTGCTGCTTTTCTGATATTTTCTAGGGTAATATTTCCCTTGTTTTTCTTTATGAACTCATGCATGGACTTATAAATATTTGTTGCTCCAAAACTTCTGCCTAAAATATCACCGATTAATAAACTAAAAGAATTGGATTTAAGCATCCCAAA
Organism: Cytobacillus sp. MT66; assembly: GCF_058792595.1. NCBI lineage: Bacteria > Bacillati > Bacillota > Bacilli > Caryophanales > Bacillaceae > Cytobacillus > Cytobacillus sp. MT66. The sequence goes on along the minus strand of NZ_JBXAFB010000014.1, from coordinate 14,983 downwards.
ACCAATCTGAGAAAAAGACATGACAGCACTTTTGCTCATTCTTGAAAACGCCAAAGGTTTATACAATTTGAACCTAATAGCAAAGTAGCTGGAAATATTGTATAAACCGTCCCCGAACAAGGCCAAGGGGATTAACCAATAGAAAAACTTAAAGTCAAAGGCTGTTTTAGGCAGATTAGACAGCAAAAACACTATCAAGAAATAAATCGCGTTTGTACATAGCAACATTAGCAGACATAAAACCAATATATTCGCAACTTTGGTTTCGTTAGCTTCTAATGGGATGGTCATTTCATATTTTAATGATGAAAAAACATTAAAAATAGCAATTAAAGAGATAAAAATAGCTAATTGACCAAAAGAATCCGGACTATAAATCCTTGTAATAATGGGAGAGGTGACAATTAGCAATAATTGTGCACCTATATTCCCGCCTACAAGGGTTGCAATGCTTTTCCAAAATGAATTTACTGAAAATAACTTTCCTAACCGAGTATTCAAATCTTTTCTCCGCCTATAATTTTTTAAGAGAATGGTGCATTTTAAAGACTGAAGACCGTCCCTTTTACATCCTTAACAAACGTATTTCGTGTATCAAAGACTAGCTTAGCTTTTTCAACAATCAACTCATAATCAAAAGCACTATGATTTGTTGTAATCAACACTAGATCAGCATCAGAGAGATCCACGTCAGCTAAGTCAAAAGATTTTACTCTCTCTCCATTCAGCCTAAACTCCTTAACAAGCGGATCGACAGCTGTCCATTCTGCACCCGCAGATGTTAGCTTATCAAGGATCGGCAATACCGGTGATTCTCGGTAGTCATCGATATCTTTTTTATAAGCAACACCAAGGACAAGAATTTTCGAATGCTTAAGGGCTTTACCTTGATTATTTAAAATTTCGGCGCAGCGCCCAACAACAAAATCGGGCATGCTGTCATTGATTTCTCCAGCGGTTTCAATTAGCCTTGTGTGATAATTGTATTCTCGGGCTTTCCATGTGAGATACCATGGATCAATTGGAATACAATGCCCGCCAAGACCTGGTCCTGGATAAAATGGCATAAACCCATATGGCTTTGTTGCTGCTGCATCAATAACCTCCCAGACATCGATACCCATTTTATTACAAAGAATAGCCATTTCGTTTGCTAGGGCAATATTGATATGACGAAATGTGTTTTCAAGTATTTTCTCCATCTCGGCTACGGCAGGACTTGATACTTCATGTACTTCACCTTCTAAAACAGATCGGTACATTGCTGCTGCCACTTTGGTGCAAATCGGTGTAATGCCGCCGACTACTTTAGGCGTATTTTTTGTTTTAAAGAGCTTATTTCCTGGATCTACCCTCTCTGGTGAATATGCAAGGAAAAAGTCTTCTCCGCAAACAAGACCAGACCCTTCCAAAATCGGTCTGATCAATTCTTCTGTTGTCCCAGGATAGGTGGTACTTTCCAGGACGACCAATGTACCCTTCTTTATATGTTCGGCAATTGCTTTTGTCGAACTTTCTACATACTCCATATTCGGCTGCTTATAAATATCCAGCGGCGTTGGTACACAAATGGCAACGGCATCGACTTTATTGATAAATTGATAATCAGATGTTGCCACTAGCTTCCCCGCTGAAATTAAAGCTTGAAGATCAGCAGAAATGACATCTTCTATGTAATTTTGCCCTTTATTCACTGCTTCCACTTTTTTCTCTTGGACATCAAATCCAATCACTTCGTACCCGGCCTTGGCTTTTTCAACCGCAAGCGGCAAGCCGACATAACCAAGTCCGATTACTCCTATTGTAGCTGTTTTCTTCTTCAGCTTTTCAATCAGCTCTTCAGCCAGCCTATTTTCTTTTAGTTCGGTAATCATGCCAACACTCCCCTTTTCCATTCAATTGGTGAATTGTTTTTAGCAGATTCATAAAAAGCAAGGACCAATTCCAGCACTGTTTTACCATCCTCACCCGTTACTATCGGTTCCCTGTCTTCTTTCACAGCTTGAATGAAATCGGTTATAATACACTGATGACCGGGAATTCCCATGGATCGGATTTCACCTTTTCGATAATCGCTTCCGTTTCGGCTTCACCAAGCCCTTCAATATCTATGTGCTCAAAGTAAACGGCATTGCTTCCGCCTATTTTAACGGTGCCCTTTTCACCAAAAATCGTAATCGACTCTTCATAATTGCGAGGATAAACTGTTGTTGACGCTTCTACCGTTCCAAGTGCCCCTGATTCAAAACAAATAACCCCTACCGAAACATCTTCTGCTTCAATCTTTCTAAATCTTGTTGCCTCCATGCTAAAAATTTGCTTTGGCTGACCCATGAACAACAAAAATAAATCCAGATTATGAATCGCCTGATTCATTAATACGCCGCCGTCATATTGCTTCGTTCCCCGCCATAAAGATTGGTCGTAGTATTCCTGACTTCGATTCCAATTAACTTTGGCACTGGCATGGCTGATTTTCCCCAGCATTTCTGCATCCATAATTTTTTGTAATTCCATCACCACCGGACGGAAACGGTTAGGGTGGACAACTGTCATCTTCACATTATTTTCTTTAACAGCCAGAAGGATACGGTCTGTCTCTTCCAATGTCATTGCAATCGGCTTTTCAAGGATAATATGTTTCTTTGCCGCTGCAGCCTGAACTGCAATCGGTTCGTGTAAACCACTCGGTGTACAGATACAAACAGCATCAATCTCACCTGCTTTAAGCATTGTATCAATATCTGTAAATGCCTTTACTCCGTATTGTTCTACATAGGGTTCCATCGCTGACTCAACTTTGTCGCATACAGCGATCAATTTTGCCTCTGGAATTTGGCTGATTGCTTCTGCGTGTTTTTTCGCTATAAAACCACAGCCTATGATTGCAAAGTTCATTATTGAATTCCTCCATAACACTCACTCTCTTGATGGTCGGAAAGCGTATTTACTTCCCAGCAACAGACAGCTGTTTTCCTTTGTTGTTAACCAATTTTAGTACATAGTCCTTTAGTTCATGCTCATTAAACACATTCAAGTTTTGAATAAGGTTTGAGACCATTTCATAATTGCTAAGTGAAGACTTGCCAACAAGAATCTTCGGATAAACGGGTACATCATCAACTTCATTTTCATTTAATAGCTCTTCAAACATTTTTTCACCTGGACGGATACCGGAAAATTTAATTTCGATTTCCTCCAGAGTGAATCCTGATAGTTTAATCAAGTTTTTTGCAAGGTCAACGATTTTAACCGGCTCTCCCATATCAAGGACGAAAACTTCACCGCCTTTTGCGAGTGATCCAGCCTGAATAACAAGCCGAGATGCTTCAGGAATAGTCATAAAGTAGCGTGTCATGTCGGGATGAGTCACAGTAACAGGACCGCCATGTTTAATTTGTTTTTTAAACAGAGGAATGACACTGCCCCTGCTTGCAAGAACATTTCCGAAACGAACAGCCACGAACTTTGTTTTGCTCTGCTCGTTGAGCTGCTGGATAATCATTTCTGCTATCCTTTTTGTCGCCCCCATCACATTTGTTGGATTTACAGCTTTATCAGAAGAAATTAGCACAAATGTACTAACACCATACTTATCTGCTGCTTCAGCTACATTTTTCGTGCCAAACACATTATTTTTTACCGCTTCTTGCGGATTATATTCCATCAAAGGGACATGCTTATGAGCCGCAGCATGATAGATAACATCTGGTGTATGTCTTTCCACAACTTTCATTATCCGTTCCCGATCCTGAATATCACCAATGATTGGTACAATTTCTATCGAGTCTTCATATTTGTTACGAAGCTCCATGTCTATTTCATAAATGCTATTTTCCCCATGGCCAAGTAATACAATTTTCCGCGGTGAAAACTTACAAATTTGCCTGCAAACCTCAGAGCCGATAGAACCGCCAGCACCGGTTACTAACACAGTCTTGCAGGTGAGATATTTAGAAATACCTTCTATATCGAGCTGAACAGGCTCTCTTCCAAGCAAATCCTCGACCCCAACCTCGCGAAATTGATTGACGGATACTTTACCAAGCATGACATCTTCAATGTTTGGCATAATTTGTGTTTTTACCTTTGTCTTACTGCATTCGGCATAAATTCTGTTCATCACACGTTTTTTTAATGAGGGGATTGCAATGACGATAATATCAATCTTGTATTTTTCAACAGTCCTAACAATATCCTTCGTTGTCCCCACAACTGGAATACCCAGGATATGCAGTTTAAATTTCCCTGGATCATCGTCAATAAAAGCAACAGGATCTAAATGCAAATCCGGATTATTTTGTAATTGTCTTGCAACCAATGTTCCTGCCTGCCCCGCTCCAATTAAAAGGACTTTCTTCGTATCCCGCTTCGGTTTCAAGCAGTTATCACGATAAAGACGCCAGGAAAAGCGGGCACCTCCAATAAACAAAACCATAGCCATCCATGCAGTGAGTAAACTTCTTCCGTTAAAGCTCAGCCCTATTATCAGCTGTAGCCCCCCTGCAGACATAACAGCAAGTGTAACAGTTTGTAAAATGCTTCTTAACTCTATTACACTGGCATACTCCCATGACTTGTGGTAAAGGTGGAAGATTGAGGCAAAGATGTGATAGCAGCCAAGTAAGATGCATGTTTTTAGTACAATCTCTTCGTAAGAAATCTTTTCAATTAATGGATGAAACTGAATAATGCTAAAGATAACCGAAGTTAAGACTAGAAGAGAATCTAAGCTTGCCAAGAGAAATAACCGTTTTCGATAGCTCATCAATATCCTCCTCTTTACTAGGTTTTTCATCTGCAAACATGGAGTTGATAAACCTTCGAAAAGTGAATAAATTTTAATTTCGTTTCGTGGGCATCCAACCCGCCCTCACACCATACCACCGACAACATGTGTCTAAGGCTGCAAAAAAGTGGCATCCCACAGCATGATCGAGTGCCTCCATTGATAACGGATAGGAGGCATCTCCGTTTTAAAACATATTTAACACATAGATTTAGTAAGGATTAAATTCAATAAAAGCTTAAATAATGAACCCAAACTAAAAGATTCCAAGTACCTTCCTCTTTTTTATTGGCTGGGGCTCTTCCTTAAAAACGTTCATTCCTTTAATTAGTAATTCTGCGTTTTCTTTAAAAAGATAAACGATATCCTCCCCATATCGGGAATGGATCACATCAAACGCATCCGCCATATGAAAAGTACGATGAAACGTATTATGGGCATCCGATGCAATAAAGTGAACCAAATTAGCTTCCACTAACCGGTGAGAAAATTTCTTAATATTTTTCCCGAATACACCACAAATACTTGAAGCTGTCAGCTGAGCTAAAGCTCCCCTTTTAATTAATTGATAAAGAATTTCCGGCTGTTCCATGATTCCCCTGTTCCTTTCTGGGTGAACGATAATCGGAATCATTCCTCTATTTTGCATTTCAAACAAAACTTGGTGGGTATATCTTGGTACATGCCCAGCAGGAAGCTCAATAAAGATATATTGTGTCTGATTTAATGTCAGAATGTTTCCTAGCTGAACATTTTCAAGTATGTCACCGTGTAGGGCAGTTTCCTGACCTGGAAGGATGATAAGCTCAATTTTATTTTCATTAAGTGTTTCGTTTAGCTCACCTACCTTTTGAAGAACCACCTCCCTTGGGTTTTCATAGCAGGAATTTTTATGGTGGGGCGTAGCAATTATCGTATGGATCCCTTCCTTTACGGTCTCTCGTGCCATATCCAAACTATCCTCGATAGTCTTTGCCCCATCATCAAGCCCTGGAAGAATATGACTATGAATATCAATCATGAGACGTCATCTCCTTCCATATGTATTATTGGTTTGGCATCAAGTTCCATAGTAGTAATAATGATCAGTCTTCTTGGACTTTTTATGGTTAAGGATCGCTCCTAAAAGTTTCCCCTTTGCAGACAAAAGAAGCTCTTTTGTCTTTTGCACATGTTCAATCTCGGTTTTCCCACTAAATAAGACTAAAAGAACTCCATCACAAATATTAGCAAGTATTTGTGCATCAGTTACCGCAAGTGTAGGTGGAGTATCGAAAATAATAATATCAAATTCCTCTTTCACCTCTTCAAGGAGCTCTTTCATTCTATTTGATCCTAAAAGCTCAGCGGGATTCGGAGGAATGGGCCCGCTTGTTAAGACGGATAAATGGTCGATCTCCGTGGAAGTCATTGCTTCTTTTAATGATTTCACCTTCGTCAGTACACTTGTTAGCCCATGATTATTAGTGGCGTTAAATGTATAGTGAACAGTTGGTTTTCGTAAATCTGCATCTACAAGCAGCACGCGTTTTTCCTGTTGAGCAAATACGACAGCCATATTTGCTGCAGTAGTCGATTTTCCCTCACCTGAACCGGCAGATGTCACCATAATCGATTTAATTTCTTGATCTACGGATGAAAATTGAATATTAGTTCTTATCGTTCGGTACTGTTCAGATATAGGTGACCGCGGGTCAACAGCTGTGACAAGTTTCCTGCTATTTGAATTCTTTTTCTTTTTAAGAGCCAACTGTTTCACCTCTTGTTTCTAGATTATTTACTTTTCGCTTTGATTTCTTTTGCATCTTGGAATCTTCAATAATTGAAACCACACCCAAAATAGGCACTTCTAGTATTTTCTCGATGTCTTTTTCACTCTTGATCGTGTTATCAAAATACTCAAGCAAAAACGCAAGACCTATCCCAAGCATTAAACCTAAAACCAGCGCAATCACCATATTTAACATTGGCTGGGGTTTTATTGGTGCTGCTCCTTCCGCAACATCAGCCTTTGCAAGAATACTAACATTATCGACATTCATAATATCTGAGATTTTCTGTTGAAACACAGTTGCTGTAGTATTTGCAATTTTCGCTGCCGTTTCGGGATCATCATTATGGACAGAAATATTTACAACCTGTGAATCTTTTTCGCTCCCTACGAAGATTTTTTCATTCAGCTGACTGACCGATATGTTTAAATCCAATTCTTTGATTACTTCGTCTAGGATAACCGGACTTTTTATAATGACATTATAGGTATTGATCAGCTGAAGATTAGTTTGAACATCGGCGGTACTGTAATTCACCTGCTCAGCTTTTGCCTGATTTACGAGAATTTGGGTAGACGCCTGAAAAATTGGTGTTAAAAAGTAATAGCTGACAAAACCGCTAACCGCTACAGCTGCTATCATGATTAAGAGTATTAATTTTATTCGCTTCTTTATGGTTGCAAATACCTCTTTTAAACTAATCGTCTCTTCCATAATGCCTCCATTTTTTTGTTATTCTTGTTACAAAACTTACAGGGCAACTTGCAAAAAAACTTGGTAAATACATCCCTCTTTAATCTAAACGCAATCATATTAGATTAAAAGTGAATATGGGATTATTTCCTGTAATTGGGTATTTAATGGAAAACCAAAACTTAAGAGTTTAGTAACGGTCTTTATTAAGCTTACGTAAATCGTTCAAATTATCCCCAGCAAAAGGACCTGTCAGCGATTATATACTGTTTTATTAGTGAATTATCGACTACCAAATTGGAATAAAAAGGTAAATAAAAACAACGTTTAGTCTCCTTACAAATACCAGAAAAAATAAAGGCTGTTTTACTTTTTTAAAGATAACCAATTTTGTAATAAAAATGTTATGATACTTAGGTATAAAAACACTTACTAAATTTACCTCTAACGAACCATTTTTTGTAAATTTATTTATTACCCAAAAATAAAACATCCGAAAACCCTTAATCAAAGGCTTTCGGATGTTATAGGATTTTAATCATACTGGAAATATCATTTCTATTGTCGTTCCGTTGCAATCGCTATGCAAATGGAATTCTCCGTTATGGTTTTCAATGATCTGCTTTGAAATCATTAGTCCAAGCCCAGTTCCATTTTCCTTGGTTGTAAAAAACGGTTCTCCAATCCTTTTTAAAATATGCAGCGGGATCCCTGCACCTGTATCTTTAAATGTGATCTTGATTTTTCCTGTTACATAATCGCTCACTTGAACGGTGATTGTCCCGCCCTTAGACATTGCCTCAATACTATTTTTAAACAGGTTTATAAATACTTGCTTTATTTGGTTTTCATCACAGATAATTTCTGTTAAGTGACCGCGATATTCTGTCAGGATTTCAATGTTATTCATGATTGCCTGGGTATCCAACAGTGTTTTTACCTGTCCGATTAACCCTTCTAAATTAACCTTTTTCACCTTCATCTCCTGCGGCTTTGCTAAGGTTAAAAGCTCAGAAAGAATCAGCTCAATCCGATTGATTTCAGAACCGATAATATCAAAATACGGTTTATTTTCATTCGAGTTTTCATCCATTAATTGAAGGAAGCCTTTTATTGCGGTCAACGGATTGCGCACTTCATGGGCAATGCCAGCCGCCAGCTGACCTGCCACAGATAGTTTTTCAGAGCGCAATAAGAGCTCCTGCGTTTGCTTTTTTTCAGCGATATCCCGAATGATGAGGTGTGATGCCTGGACATTATCATGAATGGTTGGCATCCCTTTAACTTCCGCATCGAATGCTTCCCCATCCACTCTAAGAAACTTTTTTTCCATAAAGGGAACAGTTTGTCCAGCATTTAATTGCTTTATTCGGTTTTGAAACTTATTAATATAGTCAGGATGCAGCAGGTCAAAGATTTCTCTTCCGATTAATTCATCTTTATTCGATGCTCCAAAAAGCTCCATTCCTGTATCATTGATATAAATGATCTCAGCATCCTTGATAATGACAACTGCATCTGGCGAATGTTCTACTAGGTTTCTATAGCGCTCTTCTTGTCTGATAATCTCTTCTTCGGATAATTTCCTCTGTGTGATATCTCTTACAATACTGACAATCTCTTTTACCTTTTTTGTTTCCTTATCAAAAATTGGTTTGCTGAGTGCTTCAATCCAGACAAAACCACCGTCTTTTTTATGCAATCTGTATGTATCCAGACCTATCTCTTTACCGCCGGCTGCAGTTTTAATATGGCTGCGGGCTTTACCCAGGTCATCTTGATGGATAAGGTCTAAAGTATAGGATCCCACTAATTCTTCTTGAGTAAAGCCAACAATATTCCTGCATGTCTGCGAAACATAAAGAATTTTCCCATCAGAACCTGTCAAAACAACAATGTCCAAGCTATTGTCAATTAAGACATTATACATCTGAGAAAGCTTTCTGTGCTCTTCACTTTTACGTTTAATTTCGGTAATATCCTTTGCAATACAATAGACACCGATTATTTCATCATTTACGCTGATAGGTACATTTGTAAGATTGACATCAATATATCTTCCATTCCTATGCTTTAATTGGCAGTCATAGTTTCGGATTTCCCCTTGAAGTGCCTTATGAAAGAGATGATTGGCCTTATCATAAAATTCAGCCTGTATTAAATGCTGATAAGACAGTTTGGTTATTTCATCCCGGGGATACCCCGTCATTTCCTCACAAGCGGGATTGGTGCTGACAAAGTAACCATGCAAATCCAATGTCAAAATAGCATCTGGATTGCTGTTAAAAAGAGTTTTGTAACTTTTATAATGTTCTCTTAAATAGTCCTCTAAAACTTTTCTCTTCTCCATAAAAAGTGCTGAACTGTCCATCTCTCTATATCAGTTCCTTTCAACATCTATATTAAAAAAAGCCGAAATAGAATCCCCTTCTATTTCGGCTTACAGTTAGCCCTATTGTCAAGTTCGTATCTACCTTTTATTTATAAGGGTAAGTATGAGAACAATGGTCCTTTTATCAAGCTTTAAGTCCCAATTAATATATATATATTACTTCACAGTTTCATTTTAGGATTGGTTCCAAATTTAGTCAATCCTTTATAAGATAAAGGCGCAACTTTCATTCATTCAAAATCATTTTATTTCTTTTTACAGAAATTTTCAACATTTTCCAAAGTTTATTATACCTTTTTGTAAAATAAAACGTTACACAATCACATACCGATTAATAGGCCTGCCTATTCCTCCATATTCGATGTGGATTTTGACTGACCCTGTCTGTTCCATGTATTCGAGGTATCTTCTGGCGGTGACCCGGGCAATTCCAATTCCTTCAGCAACTTGTTCGGCTGATATAGCTTCTTTTTGTTCTTTTAAGAAGGCAGCCACCTTTTCAAGGGTATGTGCGTTCAGCCCTTTCGGAAGCTGCTTTTTCTCTTCTATGCTACCCTGAAAAATAATGGCATCCAATTCCTGCTGGGATATTGTTTCTTTATCCTGAAGCTTAAGATAATAGTCTCGATAATTGGCCAGCGCCTTTTTGATCCGGTCGGCTTTAAATGGCTTCATTATATAGTCGATGGCGCCAAGCTGCCGAATTCTCCGGACCGTTTCAATGTCACTGGCAGCAGTTATAGCTATAACATCTGTAGAATGGCCTTCTGCACGTATTTGCGCAATCGTTTCCAGCCCATTTTTGTTTGGCATGTAGATATCCACCAATGCCAAGTCAGGCTTTTCTTTATGTATCATTTTCATTCCTTCACTTCCATTTGAAGCAACACCGGCAACTTCAAACCCTTCGACTTGTTCAACAAACTGCCTATTAATTTCCAGAACCATGGGATCATCTTCAATTAGCAGTACCCGAATGACTGGATCCTTCATTTTTCAAGCCTCCCCTTCGTTTTTGAAAACAATCGTAAAGGTGGTACCCTTGCCAGGAACAGATTCAACCTCAATATGACCATTAGCCTTTTCAACCGTTTCCTTGATTAAGTAAAGCCCAATTCCCCGATTAATATTTCCTTTAGTCGAAAATCCCTCGGTAAAAATATGCGATTGAATTTCTTCAGGAATCCCTTTCCCATTATCCTCAACAAGAATGGACAAATAGGCGTCATGCTGATCAATGCCTAGATATACTTCCTTCTCATCCCGCTCCAGATCTTTAAAAGCATCAAAAGCATTTTCTAGAAGATTCCCTAAAATAATGACGAAATCATGCTCGTCCAGCGGATATGGATAGGAAGATAATCTGCTGTTCCTGTCAATGTGAAGAGCAATTCCTAATTCCCTTGCCCGGCTGACCTTGCTTAATAGCAATCCAGACAGGCTTTCACTTTTTATATTTTTAGATAAAAATTGCATGAGCTCCTCATGCTCTTCCGTGGTTTCAAATAAATACTCAAGTGCCCGATCTTTACGGCCAAGCTGCAGCAGACCGGCAATGGTGTGAAGCTTGTTCATGTGTTCATGGTTCTGCACTCTTAAAGCACTCACAAATGCCTTCACGCCTGTAAGCTCCTCAGCCAGCTTTTTCACTTCCGTCCGGTCCTGGAAAATGGCAACCGCACCGACAATTTCCCCATTTTCTCTAACCGGAATTCGATTGCTCATAATATGCTGATTGCGAACAGTCAGTTCTTTATTATAAACGGGCCTTTTAAGATAAAGGATTTCAGGAAGCCTAGTATCCGGAATAACCGATTCAATTTTCTTCCCAATAACCTCTCCTTTAACACCCATGATCTCTCTTGCTTTCACATTGAAAATCGTAATTCGTTCATCCCTGTCAATCGCAATAATCCCTTCATGCATCGCATTGAAGGTTTCCGTTTGTTCCAGGACCACCTTTGCAATTTCATGCGGCTCAAGATTAAACATTTCCTTTTTAATCCGCGATGCGAGCAGCCAAGCACCCCATCCGCCAAAGAACAGGGAAAAAGCTCCTGCCAAAAAAATCTCCGCCCGGATATTCCAAATCATTTCAAAAATTGATGGAAGGAGATAGCCAGTGAGCACTACACCCACCTGATGGTGTTCCTGGTTAATAATAGGGACAAAAGCACGAATAACCGTTCCTGCCTCTCCTTTGGCTTTCGTGGTATAGGTCAATTCTGCAAAAGCCGGCGCTTCATCACTTCCTGCAGATTTTTTTCCAATCAATTGGGGGACAGGGTGGGATAGCCTGATATGATTCATATCCATCACCACAATATAATCAGCATGATGGATCACTCGAATCGTTTCCATGCGATCATTAATTTTCCCCTGTTCCTCTTTTCCGCTCGTTAAAGCGGAGTGAATGTCGGGCAGCTCTGCCACGGTTTGAGCAGTCAAAAGCGCCCGCTGCTTTAAGTCCTCTTCTTTTGCATCTATAATATTACTGATAATAACAATCCCAGCTAATAAAAGAGAGAATCCCACAATAAAAAAGATTAACGCCATAATTTTAGTTTGAATGGAAAGTCGATTCACAATGGGGTATTCCTTTCTCCTAGTTGATAATTCTAGTTTACCATGGAAAATATCATTGGAAAGTTGTGTGTAATAATGAAGTATTTAATTGGGACAAGCATTCTTTTTATAACGATAACCTTGTATATCCTTTTTAATCCCTTTGATCAAAAAAATCAGCTAAGCTATGATGATGAACAAGAAGGGATCACTCAGCAAATTGTTATTCAATTTAGCCACGTGGTTGCGGAAAATACACCTAAAGGGCTGGCTGCACAAAAGTTCGCCCAATTAATTTCTGAAAAAACAAATGGATTAGTAAAAGTTGAAATTTTTCCGAACGGCACGCTTTTTACAGACGAGGAGGAACTAGATGCACTTAGGGATAACAAGGTGCAGATGATTGCTCCCTCAGTTTCGAAAATGACCAAGCTTGCCCCAGAATGGGGATATTACGATCTGCCATTTTTATTTCATGACTATGATGAAATTAAAACCGCTCTGTCCAGTGATATTGGCAAAAAGCTTTTAAGCCTTCACGAAAGAGAAGGGATTCATGGACTTGCTCTTTGGAGCAATGGTTTTAAGCAAATGACCAGTAACATCAGGCCTTTGCACACACCTAAAGACTTTTCGGGCCAGCGTTTTCGGATTATGCCTAGTTTTATACTTGAGGAACAATTTAATCAGCTTAAAGCAGTGCCAGTGGTTGTTCCTTTTGACCAAATTTATACGTCACTTAAGGAAGATCAATTTGACGGACAGGAAAACACCATATCCAACATTTACTCAAGAAGATTATATGGCCTGCAGAACTATATGACCATCAGTGACCATGGGTTTTTAGGCTATGCAGTATTAATGAATAAGGAGTTTTGGGACAGACTTCCAAAGAATGTGCAGACAAGCTTTCAGGAAGCTATGGAAGAAACCACAGAATGGATGGTTGCCGAGTCTGAAAAAATGAACAAAGCTCAGCTAGAAAAAATTAAAGAGGAATCAAGCATCAATGTCTATGAACTTTCTGCAGAAGAAAGAGCGCAATGGCTAAAAGTGCTTCAGCCTGTCTATCAAACCTTTCTTCATTCTATTAAGAAAGATTTTATGAAGGAATATATGAAAAAGAAAATAGAAGAAATCGAGACGCTGTAAAGGGCGTCTTTTTTCACGACCAAAAAGACCAAAAAGACCATTAAAACCATAAATATTAATCTTTAAAATTATCAGTTAATATAAGATTAAAGATTGTTATATAAAAGGTTAATTTGAAAACGTTATCAATAAAGGGGTGTAGTATAACAGATGAAGCTGAAATTTAATTTTAAGAATCTCACCGTCCAAGTTATTATTGGTATCATCCTCGGTATTGCAATTGGCTTTTTGTTCCCTGAATTTGGAGCAAAATTAAAAGTGTTAGCGGATATTTTTATTAAATTAATTAAAATGGTGATTGCACCAATTATTTTCTTTACCGTTGTTATCGGAATTGGAAGTATGGGCGACTTAAAAAAGGTTGGCCGTATCGGCGGAAAGGCCTTACTCTACTTTGAAATTGTCACAACCTTTGCTTTAGCTATCGGACTAATTGTTGTGTCTATTATTAAACCAGGTCATGGATTTAATACATCTGCAGCAAACGGAGCCGATGTTTCCCAGTATACTAAGGCTGCTTCAGAGTCAAGCCATGGGTTTATGGATTTCATCCTTGGCATTGTTCCAGAAAATGCTCTTGCTGCATTAGCAGGCGGAGAATTACTGCCAATTTTATTCTTTGCCGTTTTATTCGGGATTGCTGCTGCATCACTGGGGGAAAAGGCTGCACCTGTAATCACATTGTTCCAAAAGCTTGCTGATATTTTCTTCAATATTGTTAATATGATTATGAAAATCTCGCCGATCGCTGCATTTGGAGCTATGGCCTATACAATTGGAAACTTTGGTATTGGATCTCTTATTTCACTTGGAAAATTGATGGGCTCTGTATATATTACAATGTTCCTATTCATTATCTTTATCCTTGGTACAATTGCTAAATTCTATGGATTTAATATTATTAAATTTATCAAATATATTAAAGAAGAAATTCTGCTTGTACTAGGAACTTCTTCTTCTGAATCAGCACTTCCATCCATGATGGACAAGCTTGAAAAGTACGGCTGTTCTAAATCAGTCGTTGGACTAGTTGTTCCAACAGGCTACTCCTTTAATCTCGATGGAACATCCATCTATCTATCAATGGCCACCGTGTTTATCGCACAGGCATATGATGTTCATTTAACTATTTGGCAGCTCCTTACTCTATTAGGTGTATTAATGCTTACTTCTAAAGGTGCTGCGGGAGTCACTGGATCAGGCTTTATCACATTAGCTGCAACATTAGCTGCCTTCCCAATGATTCCGGTTGAGGGAATTGCCTTAATCCTAGGTGTAGACCGCTTCATGTCAGAAGCACGTGCGATCACAAACCTAATCGGAAATGGTGTTGCAACAGTAATTGTTTCAAAAACAGAAAAAGAATTCAATCCGTATCCAAAGCTTCAAAAAGAAGAACCAGCTGCTTCAGCTTCAAGCGGTTTATCTTCTGTGGATGCGATGGTTGATTACAAAGACTAACTTGTCTTTCAAAAAAAGGGGCTGTCCAGAAAGTAAGTTTCGATTAACTTTCTGGATCCCCCTTTTTTTATTTCTGGCTCACTGAAATTTGGCCGTTGATTTCCTCTCCAGGCGCTTCGCTTTCCGGGGGGCATTTTGCGAGCCTCCTCGTCGCTTGCG